>JAVEVA010000001.1:0-109731 GCA_034005275.1 Thauera sp.
TGCGCACCCAGTTGCCGGCCTATGCCACCCACGGCGCTGCCGGGCTGGATTTGCGTGCTTGTCTCGCGGAGCCGCTGCTGCTGCTGCCCGGCGCATGTGAGCTGGTGCCGACCGGGCTGGCGATCAACCTCGCCGATCCCGGGCTGGCAGCGATGATTCTGCCGCGCTCCGGTCTTGGCCACAAACACGGCATCGTGCTGGGCAATCTGGTCGGGCTGATTGATTCCGATTACCAGGGTCAGCTGATGGTGTCAGTGTGGAACCGCAGTCAGGACCGCTTCACCATCGAGCCGCTGGAGCGCATCGCCCAGCTGGTGGTGGTGCCGGTGCTGCAGGTGGGGTTGAAGGTGGTCGATGAGTTTGCTCCCAGCGTGCGTGGCGAAGCTGGCTTTGGCAGTACCGGCCAGCACTGAGCGCGTTGCCAATGCAGCCGGCAGGCATCCCGACCGGTGTCCATGTATTGTGCGAGCGTGAAGGGCAGATCCTGCTCATGCGCCGCGCCGGCACCGGTTTTTTCGATGGCTGTTACAGCTTGCCGGGCGGGCATCTCGAAGTCGGTGAATCGGTGCTCGCAGCGGCAGTGCGCGAATTGCGCGAGGAAACTGCGCTGGAAGCCAGTGTCGCTGCGCTCGACTGGCTCGGCGTGGTGCATCGACGCTCCGACACCAGTCGCATTGATTTCTTCGTCCGTGCCCGTCAGTGGCGAGGTGAAGCGCGCATCGCCGAGTCGGACAAGTGCGACCGCCTGGGTTGGTATGCGCGAGATGACTTGCCGGAACCGCTGGTGGCCTATGTCCGTGTCGCCCTGCAGCAGGTGCAGCCCCCTTGGGTGCTGGAGCTGGGCTGGAGTGATTGAGGCATGCCAAGCGCGCTCGGCATTGACCCGCCGCGAAGAGGAGTCGTGTGATCTCCAAGCTGGATGAATCTTCAATTCATCAGCCGGTTCTGATACATTGGCCAGCAAAATTTCACCTTGTTCGGGATCATCATGTCTGCCTATCTTGCTGTTTATACTGCAGTCTTTCCTGCTCTGGCCAGATTTTCCGTCTCCGGCTTGCTGGTGCTTGCCGCGGTGGGGGCGTCTGCCCAGACCTTGCCCGAAGTCGATCTCGAGCGGGCGAAGCAGATCAGTGGTGGGCGTTGTGCGCTGTGTCATGGTGCCGATGGCAACAGCAACTCGGCGCTTTATCCGCGCCTCGCTGGCCAGCATCACCAGTACATTGCCAAGCAACTCGCCGATTTCCAGTCGGGCGAGCGCAAGAGCGACACCATGGTGGAGATGGTCACCGGCCTGACTCCGGATGAAATGCTGGCGCTCGGCGTGTACTTCGAACAGATGCCGACCAAGCCGCGTCAGCCGCGCGATCCTCAACTGGCGGCAGTCGGTGAATACATCTTCCAGCGCGGCAATGAGTATTCCGGCGTCGCCGCCTGCGCCAGCTGCCATGGCGAGCGCGGCCTCGGCACCGAGCAGCTGCCCAGACTGGCCGGGCAGGTGACGAAATACATCGAAAGCCAGCTGGAGTCTTTCGACCGCCGCGAACGCACCAACGACAATGCGATCATGCACACCATCGCTTCCAAGCTGACTGAGCTGGAAGTGAAGGCGGTGGCGGTCTACATCAGCAGCCTCGACTGAACTTCCAGGCTCAATTTGAACCTCAGCCGAGCGTATCGGCCCAGATATTGCGCGCCCAGGCGCGGGCAATTTCCCCTTCGATCCTGCTCGGTGCCGGCGACAGGCCGCCGGCGCCAGCCACGGGCAGCGGGTGACCGGCTGCGGCGTCGAACTGATGTACGGAAGCAACGTGCATTGCCTGTTCGCCATCGACAAAGCTGTAGCAGGTATTCATCACCACCGGCGCCGGATTGGGCGGCTGGCCATCGAGCAGGTTGAGAATCGCGGCGGCCGCGACCTTGCCGTGCTGATTGGCCATGTGGCCGGATTTGGGCATCCCGGGAGCGGGGAAAACTGCGTCACCGATGACATGTACGCCGGGAACGCCACGCGCTTCGAGGCTGAGCCAGTCGACATCCACCCAGCGCTCATTGATCAGCGGCAGGCCGCTCTGGTGGGCGATGTTACCGGCACGCATCGGCGGGATGATGTTGAACACATCCGCCTGCACTCGATCGAACTCCAGTTCGAGCCGGCGATTCGCTGCATCAAAGTGATCGATGCTGCTGTCCGGCCGGTATTCGAGCAGGCCGGGATAGCGCGCGAATTCGGCGGCAAACAGCGCTTTCTTCGACTGGATCTCGCTGTTGGCATCAAGCACCAGCAGCTTGCTGCGTGGCTTGTGGCGGAGCAGATAGTCGGCCACCACGCAGGCGCGCTCGTACGGCCCCGGCGGGCAGCGGAAAGGTGCGCGCGGAATGTGAATGGCAAACACACCGCCATCGGCCATCGCTTCCAGCTGCTGACGCAAGGCCACGGTCTGCTCGCCGGCACGCCAGGCGTGCGGGAAGCGCAGATCATCCGGATCATGGCCGGGCACACCGTCGGCAATGAAGTCAATGCCGGGCGCGATCACCAGCCGGTCGTAGTCCAGGCGACCATGTTCGCGGGTTTCGACCTGACGTCCGGCCGGGTCGATGGCCAGCACTTCGTCACGGATCAGTTTCACTCCCCAGCGTTGCTGCAGGTTGCGGTAAGCAACGCTGATCTCGTCCAGTTGCAGATGACCGGTGATCACCAGATTGGACAGCGGGCAGGAGACGAACATCGGCTGGCGTTCGATCAGGGTGACTTCGACTGCGCCACCGCTCCACATGCGCAGGTAGCGCGCGCAGGTGGCGCCGGCGAAACCGCCACCGACGACCACAATGCGGGCAGGAGTCGAGCGTGCGCTGGCGGCGCGCAATGGCTGGCTGAGCAGGCCTGCACCGAGGGCAGCAGCAGAGGCGAGAAAATGGCGGCGAGTGCGCATCATCGGTTTCCTTGTCATTTTCGGGGCTGGGCGGCAAACCACTCGGCGATCAGTCTGAGCTGCTCTTCGTCATAACCTCGGCTGATCTGGTCCATGATGGTGGCGCTGCGTTCGCCACGACGGAAAGCGATCAGTTGGCGCAGCAGCTGATCGGCCTGGCGGCCAGCAAGCATGGCGATGCCTTCCCTGGTCGGGTCGGTGGATTCCGCGCTGTGCTGGCTGCCGCCGTGACAACCGGTGCAGCTTGCGGCAAGATTGCGCGCAAGGTGAGGATCGGCAGCAGCGGTAGCCTGGCTACTGAAACCACTGAGGCCACCGAAGCCAAGACAGGCAAGGAGCAGCAGGCTGGGACGGACGGGAAGGCAGGAAAAAATCTTGAGGCGCATGGCATGAAAACCCTGTGCAAGGCGGTACGGATGATCATCAAGCCGCCGGGCCGCACATACTACGTCAAGCTTGCCAGCGATGGAACTTCGCTTTGGCAAGCGGCTTGAATCTGTATGCTGACAAGGAAAAAACGATGAAACGGATCAATCAGTCACCAGGATTCAGCCTGCGGGCCGGGCTGGTCGCCTTGCTGCTGGCTGTCGGCAGCGGGGCCTTGCCATCCTTGGTGTGGGCCAATGCGGGGGCAGCTCGTTTCGACACCGCTTTCGCTGCGCAGAGTGTGGAGGCGGTGCTGGCGGCGCTGGGAGCCAGCGATGCGCAGCCCAGCGAATCCTTGCACATTGATGCCGCCGAAATTGCTGAAAATGGCGCGGAAGTGCCGCTTGCCATTCGCAGCGAACTGACGGACACCGATCTGATCGCGGTGCTGGTGGTCAACAACCCCTACAAGCTGGCAGCGGTGTATGAATTTCCGGCCGCCAGCGTACCGGCGGTGCAGACCCGGCTCAAGCTCAATGAAAGCAGCGAGGTGATTGCGCTCGCCCGTGTGCAGGGCCGCTTTCATCTTGCTCGTCGCACGGTGCGTGTCACCCTGGGCGGTTGCAGCATCGACGGTGCAGCACCGGCGCTTGCCGATCCAACACCGCGACCAATGCGCATTCGTGCCCAGCACCGCGGACAGGAGACCGAAATCCGCCTGCTGATGCCGCATCCGATGGAAACCGGCTTGCGCGAGGATCTCAGCGGCAAGGTTCTGCCGGCGCATTACATCACTGATTTCCAGGCCTGGCAGGGAGATCGCCCGGTGCTCAAGGCCCGCTTCGGCCCTTCAGTGTCGGCCAATCCTTATCTGCTGTTCAGCTTCACCGGCGCAGCTGCTGGCGAACCGGTGCGTGCGCACTGGCGTGACAACCTTGCCCGCGAGCGTGACGACGAAGCGCTGATTCACTGATCAGTGCAGGCTCTCCCGGGCACGCGACGGATCTTCCGCTACCCCGTGGCGATGGTCGAGCCAGCCGAGGACAAGCACATGGACGAGAATGAGCACCAGATAGATCAGCACCGAACCCTGGGCAAAGATGTAGAAGCCGAGTGGGAAACCGAAAATGCTGAACTGGTTGAGCTCATCGGCATAAAAAGCCGCGACAAAGCTGGTGCTGAACCAGATCGCCAGCACGACCGCAGTCAGCAGCAGGTTGCTGCGCCAGTAGGATCGGGGAGTGGACGGCGAGTTTGTGTTCATGCTGCTGAGGGTGGGGTATCCCTGCCGATCATTCGGCTGTCGAGTGTGCCTCTTCCCGCTGTGCGCTGCAACGGGGCGGTGGAAAGGATGGACGGATGACCGGAAAGGAATGGACGGGCGTGGGTGGGCAGCAATGAAGCGGTTTGCGAAGAAACTGACCGGGCTGCTGGTGTTCATGCTGCCGTTTGCCTTCGCCCAGGCTTCGCCCGAACTGGCGCGCAGCAAGTTCTGCATGAATTGCCACGGCTTCGGCGGTACCATCGTCGGCCCCGGCTATCGGGCGATCGCCGCTCGCCGTGCTGGGGAGGCAGGGGTGGAGCAGGTCGATCAGGAACGGGCCGCACTGGCAATGGCTGCTCGCATTCAGCACGGCAGTCAGGGCCAGTGGGGGCAGACCGCGATGCCGGCCAATGCCGTCAGTGCGGAGGAAGCCTTGCAACTGGCGCGCTGGATCCTGTCGCTGGCCCCGGCTGTCACAGAGTCAAATGGGGGCTCGTCGCCCGAGCGGTAGTGGTGGGCGAGTTGGTGCCGAGCCTGCAGCAGCCTGCAGGGCGCTTGGTTTATGTTTGTCAAACGGAATGAGGATCCCACAGCTTGCTTGTCCGGGGCCTTTTCCACTATGGGAGCTACCATGAGCTACTGCTTTGCTGATCTGACTGCCGCTTGCCACGATGAATGGCGCGCCTATATCGAGCACGATTTCGTCCGGCAACTGAGTGAAGGCCGTCTGGAAGAAGACAGCTTTCGCCACTACCTGAAACAGGACTATCTGTTCCTGATCCACTTCGGCCGTGCCTATGCGCTGGCCACCTACAAGAGCCGCAACATCACCGAACTGCGCCATAGCCTCGACGGTCTGAAAACCATCATTGACCTGGAGCTGGGGCTGCACGTCAATTACTGCCGGGAATGGGGCATCAGCGAAGATGAACTGGCTGTCCTGCCCGAGGCGAGTGCCACCATGGCCTATACCCGTTACGTGCTCGATACCGGTAATCGTGGCGACTTGCTGGACATGCACGTCGCACTGGCTCCCTGTCTGGTGGGTTATGCGGTGATTGCCGACTGGATCAACGCCCGCAGCGAGACTTTGCGTGGCGAGGGCAATCCTTATGAAGCCTGGATCAGGATGTACGAGAGTGAGGGTTTCCAGTCTGCCCGTCGCGCTGAAGAGCAGTGGCTCAACGAGCGCCTGGCTGAGATCACTCCACGCCGTTTCGAGGAGCTGACCACCATTTTCCGGGATGCGACCCGGCTGGAAATCGGCTTCTGGCAGCAGGGGCTGGACCGCAGCATCTGAGCGATGGAGTTCGCCAAGGAGCGGCGCAAGCCACGAGCCGGCATTGGCCTTGGTTTCAATGTTCTCCGCCCCCGGCGGCCGCATTGATTCCGCCCTGCGGTGGCTTGGCCAGCCAGACCAGCACTATCAGGGCGGCGAAGAAGCAGCCGGAAAGCCAGGAGATGTCGTTGGTCGCCATCAGCAGGGATTCCTTGCTGATGATCTGGTTGAGGATGGCAGCAGTTTCGAGCTCGGGGGCAGCGAGTGGGGCGAGCGCTTCGAGAGCGTGAGGGTCGAGGCTGGAGACGTGTTCGACGAGCACGCTGTGGTGGTAGCTGTCGCGGCGCTGCCAGAGCGTGATGCTGAGCGAGGTGCCGAAGCTGCCGGCGAGCAGGCGGCAGAAGTTGGACAGGCCGGTGGCGCTGGGCAGTTGCCGGGCGGGAATGCCGGCGAGGGTGAGGGCGGTGAGCGGCACAAAGAAGGTGGCGACGCCAAAACCCATGACGATGCGCGGCAGCACGATCTGCTCGAAGCTGACGTGGGAGGTGAACTGGCTGTTCCAGAACGACACTGCCGCGAAAATGGCAAAGCTGAAGCTGGCCCAGATGCGCAGGTCGATGCGGTGCAGATTCTTGCCGACTACGGCGGAGAGAATGAGCGGCACCAGGCCGACGGGTGCGGCAGCCAGTCCAGCCCAGGTGGCGGTGTAGCCCATGCTGGTCTGCAGCCACAGCGGCAGGATGACCACATTGCCGAAGAAAACCATGTAGCCGACGCTCAGAATCAGGGTGCCGACGAGAAAGTTGCGCTGGGCGAACAGGCGCAACTCAACCACCGGGTGGCGATCGGTGAGTTCCCAGACGATGAGCAAGGCCAGGCAGACGACGCTGACCAGACCATAGGCGAGAATTTCGCCGGACTCGAACCAGTCCAGTTCATTGCCGCGATCGAGCAGCACTTGCAGGGCGCCGATGCCCAGCACCAGCAGCACGAGGCCGACGGTGTCGATCGGCGAGTGAATCGGCTGGCTGCTGCGCTTGCCGATCAGCGTCCAGGTGATGAAGGCCGAAAGCAGGCCGAAAGGCAGGTTGATGTAGAAAATCCACGGCCAGCTGATGTTGTCGGTGATCCAGCCACCCAGGATGGGACCGAGCACGGGCGCAACCACTACGGTCATTGACCACAGTGCCAGCGCGAGGCCTTTTTGTTCCGGTGGATAGCTGTTGAGCAGCAGGCTTTGCGACAGCGGCACCATCGGGCCGGCAACCGCGCCCTGAAAGACGCGGGCAGCGATCAGCAGCGGCAGGCTGTTGGCCAGGCCGCACAGCCAGGAGGCGAGGGTAAACAGCAGGGTCGACAGGATGAACAGACGCACGTCACCGAAACGGCGCGTGAGCCAGCCAGTGAGCGGCAGGAAGATGGCGTTGCTGACTGCGAATGAAGTGATTACCCAGGTGCCCTGGCTGGGACTGACCGCAAGATCGCCGGCAATTGCCGGCAGCGAGACATTGGCAATCGAGGAGTCGAGCACCTGCATGAAAGTGCCCAGACTGAGGCCAAGCGTGAGCAGGACGAGCGGAGCGCCTTGCAGCGGGCGGACGCTCATGGTGCGCTCGGTCGGTGAGAAAGTCGGTGAGGAAGCTGATTCAGATTGGCCTCGACAATGGCCGTGATGTGGGCATCGATCGGGCTGAAGTCGATGCTTTCGTCCTCGGTGCCTGCATCGTCCGCAATGTCGATGGCTGGGAGGGCTGCTGGTGCGGTGTTGCTGATATCGACCGTGGCATGAATCGACAGCCCCAGTCGCAGCGGATGACGGGCGAGCTGCTCGGCATCAAGGCGAATGCGTACCGGCAGGCGCTGGACGATCTTGATCCAGTTGCCGCTGGCGTTCTGTGCAGGCAGCAGTGAGAACACGCTGCCGGTGCCGGCGGCGAGCCCGCTGATGTGGCCGCGAAACAGCACGTCCTTGCCGTAGAGATCACTGCGCAGCAGGACGGGCTGACCGATCGCCATGTTTTTGAGCTGGTCTTCCTTGTAATTGGCTTCCACCCACAGATCGTTGAGCGGCACGATCGCCATCAGGGCGTCGCCGACCTTGACCTGATGACCAGGCTGGACGCTGCGCCGGGCAATCTGGCCATCACGTGGCGCGCGGATCAGGCAGCGTTGCAGTTCGAGCCAAGCCTGGCGGACTCGATTGGCTGCGGTGCGAATCTGTGGATGCTCGCGCAGCGGCAAGCCGCCGATGTCGGCTTCCAGCGTCGCCAGTTCGGCCTGAGCGAGGGCAAGGCTGGCTTCCGCTTCATGCTGGGCGGATTGGGCACGTTCTGCTTCTTCGCGCGACACCGCTTCGACGAGCAGGTTTTGTGCGCGGCGGCGGGCATCGGCACTGGCCTGTTTCAGGGTGTGGCGGGCGAGCTGGAGGCGCGCTTCGAGCTCGCCGCGGCGAGCAGCACGCTCGGCCACACTGCGCGCGCTGCCAGCCAGTTCGGCTTCGGCGGCAGCAAGAGCAAGACGGGCATCGCTGTCGTCAAGTTCGACCAGCACCTCGCCACGGCGGACCGGATCAGTGTCGTCAACGAGAATGCGGGTGACCTGACCGGCCACGCGCGGACTGATGCGCAATTGACGGCCGTGGACATAGGCATCATCGGTGCTGATCAGAAAGCGGCCGGCGGTCCACCAGTGGGCCGCGTAGGCGAGGCCGGCAAGGATGAACAGCAGGCCGAGCAGCAGCAGGCCGACTTTGCGCGCACCGGAACGGGCGCGGGGAGCAGGATCGTTCGGAGCCATGAGTGGGCGCTGCCCGTGGCGAATGAAAGCGTCTCACAGGATAACGCCTGGCGGTGGTGCGGACCAGCGTACCTGATCGCCATGTCGAGTTCGCTGCAGACTCCTTCCCGCGAATCGGCAGAGCTCGAACCCGGTTCAGTGTTCCGGCAGCAGTTCGTACACTGTTTCTACCGGACGGCAGGCGCGCGCACCGCGGGCGCTGTGCACCACTGGACGGTTAAGCAGCACCGGAGTGGTGGCAATCGCAGCAGCGATCTGTGCTTCGCTGAGGGCGGGGTTGTCCAGCCCCTGTTCGAGATATTCGGCTTGCTTGGTGCGCAGCAGGGTGCGGATCGATTCGCCGCTGGCGGCGGCGAGGGCAAGCAGTTCTTCGGCGGTGGGCGGAGTCTTGAGGTAATCGATGATTTCCGGTTCGTGGCCGGCGTCACGGATCATCTCCAGCACTTTGCGTGAAGTGCTGCAGCGCGGGTTGTGATAAAGGCGAATCTTGTCCATGGCGGTGTCGTGCGAGGAAGAAAGAGTTCGGGTGCGATGCAACTCAGGCCCAGTCACGGGGCGGGAGGAAATCGTCGTACAGGCGAGCTTCGGGGCTGCCGGCTTCGGGCTGCCAGTCGTAGCGCCATTTCACTTGCGGCGGCATCGACATCAGGATTGATTCGGTACGGCCACCTGATTGCAGACCGAACAGGGTGCCGCGGTCGAAGACCAGGTTGAACTCGACATAGCGCCCGCGGCGGTAAGCCTGAAAATCACGTTCGCGTTCGCCATACGGGTGGTCGCGGCGGCGCTCAATGATCGGCAGATAGGCATCGAGAAAAGCATCGCCCACCGATTGGGTGAGGCCGAAGGCTTGATCGAAATCGGTCTGGCCGTCGGCGCCGAGATCGTCGAAGAACAGACCGCCGACGCCGCGCGCCTCGTTGCGATGCTTGAGATGGAAGTAGCGGTCGCACCATTCCTTCAGGCGGCGATATTCGGTTTCACCGCCGAAAGGCAGTACCGCAGCTTTGCACACCTGATGGAAGTGGCGCACATCTTCTTCAAAAGGATAGTAGGGCGTGAGATCGACGCCGCCGCCAAACCACCACACCGGCGCCTGCCCAGGGGCACTGGCGATGAAGAAGCGCACGTTCATGTGCACCGTCGGACAGTAGGGATTGCGCGGATGAAGGACCAGCGACACGCCCATCGCTTCGAAACTGCGGCCGGCCAGTTCGGGACGGTGGGCAGTGGCGGAAGCCGGCATGCCGTCGCCCATGACGTGAGAGAAATTGACCCCGCCGCGTTCGAAGAAGTTGCCGTCTTCAATGACGCGGGTGAGGCCGCCACCGCCGGCCGGACGTTCCCAGGCGTCAGTGAGGAAAGGCTGGCCATCGAATTGTTCGAGGCGGCTGACGATGCGCGTCTGCAGCGCGAGCAACCAGGGCTTGACGGTGGCAGGATTCATGGGGGCTTAACTCAGGTCTTCGACTGCGGCGCCGGCAGCGTCGCGTTGGGTGGTGGAGACTGCAGCATCGCGTGCAGCCGGGTCGGCAAACATCGGGCTGGTGCCGATGATCTGGCCATTGGCCGCCTTGAGGTTGAAATACGGGCGGCCGTCCTTGGCTTCTTTCAGCTCGTAGCGCTTTTCTTCGGCAGCGTTGTTGCGCACTGATTCGATGCCGTTGGTGCAACTCGCCTTGGCGTTGTAGCCTTCGCTGCGGATGAGGGTGCGCCTTTCGCTGTTGACGAGCTTGAAATAGTATTCGCCCTTGTCATTGCGGGTGATTTCAAAGCGAGTGCTCATGGTTGTCTCCGTAAAATAAAAGGCTGTGCACACGCGTGCACAGCCTGAGCATAAGCTGCTTGCCGGCGCTTGTCAGTCCTCGCGGGCGATGGCGCGGTAGCCAATGTCGCCACGGAACTGGCGGCCAGCGAAATCGATGCCGTCAACCACTGCATACGCCAGGCGCTGGGCAGTGCTCACGCTGTCGCCGAGTGCGGTGACGCAGAGCACGCGCCCGCCGGCAGTGACGATCTGGCCTTCCTGCGCGGCAGTGCCGGCATGAAAGACGTGTACCGCAGCGTCGGTTGCCGTGGGCAGGCCACGGATCACATCGCCTTTGCGCGGCGCATCCGGATAGCCAGCTGCAGCCATCACCACGCCGAGCGCAACGCGTTCGTCCCACTGTGCTTCGGCGCGGTCGAGCTCTCCAGCAATGGCGGCTTCGACCAGTTCGCTGAAATCGCTTTGCAGACGCATCATGATCGGCTGCGCTTCGGGGTCGCCCATGCGGCAGTTGAATTCCACCACGCGCGGCGCGCCGGCATCGTCGATCATCAGTCCGGCGTAGAGGAAGCCGCTGTAAGGCAGACCGTTGGCCGCCATGCCGGCGAGCGTTGGCAGGATGATTTCGTCCATTGCGCGCTGGTACACCGCTGCCGTCACCACTGGCGCCGGCGAGTAGGCGCCCATGCCACCGGTATTAGGGCCGGCGTCGCCGTCGCGCAGGCGCTTGTGATCCTGGCTGGTGGCGAGCGGCAGCGCATGTTTGCCGTCGGCCATGACGATGAAGCTCGCTTCTTCACCGCTCATGAATTCCTCGATCACCACTCGTGCGCCGGCATCGCCCATCTTGTTGTCGAGCAGCATCATGTCGATCGCGGCGTGGGCTTCGGCCTTGTCCATCGCCACCACCACGCCTTTGCCGGCAGCCAGGCCGTCGGCCTTGATGACGATCGGGGCACCTTCGGCCTCGATGTAGGCATGGGCCGCTTCAGCGTCGGCAAAAGTCTGATAGCGCGCGGTGGGAATACCGTGGCGTTGGAGAAAACGCTTGGCAAAATCCTTCGAGCTTTCGAGCTGGGCAGCGGCCTGGGTCGGGCCGAAGATGCCGATGCCGGCAGCGCGGAAAGCATCCACTACGCCGGCAGCAAGCGGCGCTTCCGGGCCGACGACGGCAAAGCGGATGCCTTCGTCGCGTGCGAGTGCCGCCAGCGCGTCAATCGCGCTCACGTTGACGTTGCGCAGCTTGGGCTCAGCGGCGGTGCCCGGGTTGCCGGGGGCGACCAGCACTTCGCTGACCCGCGGCGACTGGGCCAATTTCCACGCCAGCGCGTGTTCGCGGCCACCGCCGCCAATGACGAGAACTTTCATGTTTCAATCCACGCCCGTAATCGGGCGGAAAGGTCTGGAAGAGCTTATGCCTCTCCCGGATCTGGTTATCCCCCTGAAGGGGGGAGGTTTCCAACCGAGGATTGTTTTCGATCAACAATGCTCCAGAGTCGGATTGCTCAGTGACGGAAGTGGCGGAAGCCGGTGAACACCATGGCGATGTTCTGCTCGTCGGCGGCAGCGATCACTTCGGCGTCACGCATCGAGCCGCCTGGCTGGATCACTGCAGTCGCTCCGGCCTGGGCGAGCACGTCGAGACCGTCGCGGAAGGGGAAGAAGGCGTCGGAAGCAACCACGCAGCCGGCGATATCCAGACCGGCGTGTTCGGCCTTGATCTTGGCGATGCGTGCCGAGTCGACACGACTCATCTGGCCGGCACCGACGCCGACGGTCATGCCGTCGCGGCAATAGACGATGGCGTTCGACTTGACGTATTTGGCCACTCGCCAGGCGAACAGCATGTCGCTCATCTCGGTCGGAGTCGGGGTGCGCTGGGTGACGACTTTCAGGTCGGCCAGTTCGACCTGGGCCTGGTCGGCGCTTTGCACCAGCAGGCCGCCGCCGACGCGCTTGTAATCGAAGCTGGCCGCCGCTTCGCCCGGGCTGCAGCGCAGCACGCGCACATTCTGCTTGGCGCTGAGCAATGCCAGTGCATCGGCGCTGAAATCAGGCGCGATGAGCACTTCAAGGAACTGGGCGGAAACCGCTTCAGCGGCCGCGCGGTCCACAGTGCAGTTGAAAGCGATGATGCCGCCGAAAGCGGAAGTCGGATCGGTGGAAAACGCTTTCTTGTAGGCTTCGAGCGGGTTGCCGCCGAGGGCGACACCGCAGGGGTTGGCGTGCTTGACGATCACGCAGGCGGCTTCACCGGCTTGCGGCGGGAAAGCCTTGACGCATTCCCAGGCGGCATCGGCGTCGGCGATGTTGTTGTAGGACAGCTCCTTGCCCTGCAGCTGGGTGTAGCCGGCAATGCCACCGGCCGCAGCGCCCGGCTGACGGTAGAAGGCGGCGCTCTGGTGGGGGTTTTCGCCGTAGCGCAGATCCTGCACCTTGTCGAACGCCAGTTGCAGACGCTCGGGGTAGGTTTGCAGCGAGACATCGCCGGCTTCGTTGTCGACCAGCGCGGTGAGGTAGTTGGCGATCGCGCCGTCGTAGCGTGCGGTGTGGGTGAAGGCTTTCACCGCCAGCTTGAAGCGGGTGGCATAGCTCAGTGCGCCGCCATTGGCTTTCAGCTCGGTGACGATGCTGTTGTAGTCGTCCGGATCGGTGACGATGCCGACGCCGCCCTGTTCGTTGCCGTGATTCTTGGCTGCCGCGCGCACCATGGTCGGGCCGCCGATGTCGATGTTTTCGATCGCATCAGCGAGGCTGCAGTCGGGTTTGGCGACGGTCTGCTGGAAAGGATAAAGATTGACCACCACCAGATCGATGCGGCCGATGTCATGCGCGGCGATGGTGTCCATGTGCTCGCTCAGGTCACGACGGGCGAGAATGCCGCCATGCACTTTTGGATGCAGGGTCTTGACGCGACCGTCGAGCATTTCCGGAAAGCCGGTGTGTTCGGAAACGTCAGTCACCGGCAGGCCGTTGTCGCGCAGCAGGCTGGCGGTGCCGCCAGTCGACAGCAGCTGGATGCCGAGCGCGTTGAGTTCGCGGGCCAGTTCGAGCACGCCGTGCTTGTCGGAGACGCTGATCAGGGCTTGAGTGATTTTCATGGTCGGAGGCAGGTCGGAAGAAAGGTGGAAACTGGGGTGGAAACCGGGTTGGAACAGAAAACTCAGAGCAGTTCGTAGTCGCCGAGCTTGCGGCGCAAGGTGTTGCGGTTGATGCCGAGCATCTGGGCGGCGACGGTCTGGTTGCCGCCGGCCTGGTTGAGGACGAATTGCAGCAGCGGACGTTCGACGTTGCGCATCACCATGTCGTGCACTGCGGTGGCGGGCGAGCCGTCGAGGTCGCGGAAGTATTGTTCCAGGGTGCGGACTACGGCGTCGGCGATTTCGTTGTTGCGGATCGTCATGCCGCCAGCTCCGCCGCGTCCTGATTGTCGGCTTCTGCTTCGTAGCTGAGATGGATGCCGGCCGCGCCGAGATCGGCAAAGAAGTGGTCGACGGCATCGAGCTGGCTGCGCACGTCAGGCAGCTGGTTCATCGCCCGGCGGAAAGCGGCCGAGCCGATCAGACCTTTGGTGTACCAGGAAATGTGCTTGCGCGCGATCTTCACGCCGCGGTCTTCGCCGTAGAAACCGTACAGGTCGTCGAGATGTTCGCGGCAGATGCGATGGATGTCGCTCACCAGCGGCGGCGGCAGATGTTCGCCGGTGGCAAGAAAGTGTTCGATCTCACGGAAGATCCACGGCCGGCCCTGGGCGGCGCGGCCGATCATCACGCCGTCGGCGCCGGTGTACTCAAGCACGTGGCGCGCTTTTTCCGGGCTGTCGATGTCGCCATTGGCAATCACCGGAATGCGCACCTGGCTTTTGACTGCAGCAATGGTGTCGTATTCAGCTTCGCCACGGTATTGATCGGCGCGGGTGCGGCCGTGAATGGCGATCGCCTGGATGCCGCTGTCTTCGGCAATGCGGGCGATGATGGGCGCGTTCTTGTTGGCGCGATCCCAGCCGGTGCGGAATTTGAGCGTCACCGGGGTGTCGGGCACGGCGCCGACCACCGCTTCAAGGATGCGGGCCACCAGCGGCTCGTCCTGCATGAGCGCCGAGCCGGCCATCACATTGCACACTTTCTTGGCCGGACAGCCCATGTTGATGTCGATGATCTGCGCGCCCCGGTCGGCGTTGTAGCGTGCTGCTTCGGCCATCATCACCGGATCAGCGCCGGCGATCTGCACCGAGATCGGATCGACTTCGCCGGTGTGATCGGCGCGGCGGCGGGTTTTTTCGCTGCCATAGAGCAGGGAGTTGGAGGTCACCATTTCCGACACTGCGACCCCGGCACCGAGCTTCTTGCACAGCTGGCGGAAAGGGCGATCGGTCACTCCAGCCATCGGAGCGACGAAGAGATTGTTGCGCAAGGTAAAGCCGGCAAACTGCATGGCGTGAGCAAAAACAGCGGAAAAGGCGCAATTTTAACCGATCAGGGGCGCACTGGGCCAATCCTGCGTCCGGTTCCGTGCTGCGGCAGCGGATTGAAAGCGGCTCACGGCCAGGCGCGGGCGCCGAACAGCATGCGGCGGGCGATGAAATTGCGCACTGGTGGCAGCAGGTCGAGTGCGCCGAGTGCGGCACCGCGGGCATGGTGCAGGAGCGGATTGTCGTTGCTGAAAATGCGCACCAGGCTGTCGGTGAAGCGGATGGTGAACTGACGATCGCACTGGCGCTGGCGCAGATAAGCCTGCAGCAGGGCCGGGGCGCCGGCATCGAAGGCGGGGCCGTGCTGTTGGTGGTGCTGGCTGCGCAGGCCTTCGAGCAGCGTCTCGCGCAAGGCCCAGACATCGCGCAAAGCAAGGTTGAAACCCTGACCGGCAACCGGGTGCAGCGTCTGCGCTGCATTGCCCAGCCACACTGTGCGCGCGCCGACCGGTTGGCGACGGTAGCGCAGTTGCAGCGGAAAGCTGCTGCGTGCGCTCACTGCCTGCAGGCGCACGCGACCGCCGATGATCTGCTGCAGCTGCGCCAGATAGCTCGCATCGTCCAGTGCGCGCAGCCCGGGCACTGCGTCCGGATGGACGACGTGCACCAGGGTGAAGCCCTGGCCGCGTGGCAGCAGTGCCAGCGGGCCGTTGGCGGTGAAACGTTCGTAAGCGGTATGGCGATGGCCGCCGGCAACATCGAGGTGGGCGATGAGCGCGTGCTGCTGGTAGTCGCGGGTGCAGACTGCAGCGGCATCGGCCTGCTGCAATCCGCCTTCGGCGCAGGCGGCCAGGCGTGCGCGCAGCAACTGTTCGCCCTCGGCGTTCCGGAGGCGGGCGCATATCGCATCGTTGCCCGGCTCCAGTGCGCTGACTTCAGTGTGGTCGATGACGCGGATGCCCGCTGCGTCGACCGCTGCGCGCAGTTTGCTCGCCAGTTCGCCGGCGGCAACCACATGGCCAAGTGCTGCCGCACCATGCTCGGCAGCGTCGATGCGGGTGCGACCAAAACCGCCTTGCTGGGAAATATGAATGTGTTCGATCGCCGTGCTGCGGAGCTGTGACCACAGGCCGAGATTTTCGAGCGTGAGACGGCTGCCGTGCGCAAGCGCCAGATCACGCGGATCGGCTGCTGCCGCGGCAGGGCTGCGCGCATCGACGAGGACGATGTCGAGCCCGCTGTCACGCAAGGCCAGGGCGAGCGCGAGGCCGACCGGGCCGGCACCGACGATGAGCAGGTCATGGCAGGGAGGAAGGGCAGTGGTGCGCATGGCAGCGGTCCTGGATGAAAGGAGGTGGTGACGATGACGAGGACGATGACGCCGGTCGTGGTGAAAAGCGGCTCAGCTGCGCATCAGCGCTTCGATTTCGCTCGCGGCGCTTGGCACTTCGCGGGTGATCAGTTCGCAGCCTCCGGCAGTGACCAGGGCATTGTCTTCGATGCGGATGCCGATGTTCCACAAGGCTTGCGGCACGTCGGCCGCAGCGCGGATGTAGCAGCCGGGTTCAATGGTGAGCATCATCCCCGGCTGCAGCGTCCGCCATTGACCGGCGACCTTGTAGTCGCCAGCGTCGTGCACGTCCATCCCCAGCCAGTGACCGGTGCGGTGCATGTAGAAGCGCTGGTAGGCATTGCTTTCGATCAGGCCATCGACACTGCCGCTGAGCAGGCCCAGGTCGACCATGCCCTGGGTGAGCACCGCGACTGCGGCAGCGTGCGGGGCGTTCCAGTCCGCGCCCGGATGCACGGCTGCGGTGGCGGCTTGCTGGGCGGCAAGCACGATGTCGTACACCGCACGCTGGGCGGCGCTGAAACGGCCATTGACCGGGAAAGTGCGGGTGATGTCGGCCGCGTAGCCATCCAGTTCGCAGCCGGCGTCGATCAGCAGCAGTTCGCCATCCTGCATCTGCCGATTGTTGTCCACGTAATGCAGCACGCAGGCATTGGCGCCGCTGGCAACGATGGAAGGGTAGGCCGGGTACTGGCTGCCGGCGCGGCGGAAACTGTGCAGCAGCTCGGCCTCGATTTCGTATTCGAAACACCCCGGCCGGGTGGCCTGCATCGCGCGGCAGTGAGCAGCCGCCGAAATGCTCGCCGCGCGGCGCATGATCGCCTGTTCGTCGGCGTCTTTGATCAGCCGCATCTCGTCGAGCACGCTGCGCAGCTCGCGCAGCATCTGCGGTGCGAGCATGCCGCTGCGCGCCTGGGCACGCACCGCATTCAGTGCCTGCATCAGGCTGCGATCCCAGCGGTCGTCGCTGCCCAGTGTTGACCACAGCGTTGGCTGGTTGGCGAGATAATCGGGCAGGCGCTGGGCGAGCTCTTCGATCGGCCAGGCTTCATCAAAGGCGAAAATTTCTGCAGCGGCCATCGGTCCGTAGCGGTAGCCGTCCCAGATTTCGCGGGTTTCGTCCTTGGCGCGGCAGAACAGGATCTGGCGCGGCGCTTGTGCCGCATCGGCAATCAGGACGATCACCGCTTCCGGCTCGGCAAAGCCGCTCAGGTAGTAGAAATAGCTGTCGTGACGGTAGGGGTAATGCGTGTCGCGATTGCGCGTCTGCTCCGGTGCGGTGGGCAGGACCGCGACGCCGCCGCCGTGGGCAGCGAGCTGGGCAAGCACGGCCTGGCGGCGGCGCAGGAAAGGGCTGGGGTCGATCACCGGCAGCGCGGCGACAGGGTGTTCAGTCATCGGTGGAGGGTCTCATGGAGGAGTGCAGCAGGGCGTCGAGGGCTGCCAGCCGTGCGGGGGTGCCGACATCGACCCACTGGCCAGAGTGCAGGCTGGCGCTGACCTGATCCCTGGCCATTGCTGCACGCAGCAGTGGCGCGAGTGCGGCAGCCTGGTTGTCAGCAAGCTCGGCAAACAGCTGCGGATGATAGGCGCCGATGCCGGCAAAAGTGTGCAGCGGGCTGCCCTGGCTGCGCAGTTTGCCGTCGGCGGCAAGGTGAAAATCGCCGTGCGGATGATGTTCCGGGTTGGCGACCAGCAGCAGATGGGCGAGTTCGCCACCGGCTCGCAGCTGGCAGGCATGGTGGCGCAGGGCGCTGAAATCGGCGTCGCAGAACACGTCGCCATTGACCACCAGGAATGGCTGCTCACCGAGCAGCGGCAGGGCATGGCGGATGCCGCCGGCTGTCTCCAGCGCAGTGTTTTCGGCTGACCATTCGATGTGCACGCCGAGTGTCCGGCCATCGCCGAGTGCGTCCACCAGACGCTGGCCAAGGTGGGCGTGGTTGATCACCAGCGTATCGATGCCGACGGCACGCAGGCGTTCGATCTGCCAGACGATCAGCGGCTTGCCGCCTGCGGCGAGCAAAGGCTTGGGCGTGTGGTCGGTGAGCGGGCGCATGCGTTCGCCACGACCGGCAGCGAGAATCATCGCTTTCATCAGCGTGCGTCAGAAGGTGTAGCCAAACTGGACGTTTTCCGGTTCGAGCCGGTCGAGCAGCTTGTACAGTGGGCCGAGTTCGCGCCAGCGCTTGCAGGTCTGGCGCAGGTAGTGCATCACCCGCGGCATGTCGGCCAGATAGCCGTCCTTGCCGTCACGGTGGTGGAGGCGGGCGAAGATGCCGAGTACCTTGAGATGGCGCTGCACGCCCATCCACTCGAAATCGCGGTGAAAATCGTCGAACTGGCTGCGTACCGGCAGACCGAGCTGGCGCGCCATGTCCCAGTAGCGGATCAGCAGATCAAGGACGAAGTCTTCTTCCCAGCGGATGTAGGCGTCCTTGAACAGCGACACCAGATCGTAGCTGATCGGGCCGTAGACTGCGTCCTGGAAGTCGATGATGCCGGGGTTGGCCTGGTCTCTGGCGGCAAGGTGCATCAGGTTGCGCGCATGGAAGTCGCGGTGCACGAACACTTTTGGTTCCGCCAGATTGACTGCGACGATGCGGTCGAAAGCAGTCTGCAAGGTCGCCTGTTCCTGCGCGCTGAGGGTGATGCCGAGGTGACGATCGATGTACCAGTCAGGGAACAGCTGCAGTTCGCGGCGCAGCAAAGCGTCGTCGTACTCGGGCAGCACGCCGGGCTGGCTGGCTGCCTGGATGGCAAGCAGCGCGCCAAGGGCGTCGGCATACAGATGGGCAGCCTGGTGGAGGTGGTCAGCTTGGTCGGGAGCCTCGCCAGCGGTGGCAGCTTTGAGTGCCTGCAGGTAGGTGGTGCTGCCGAAATCATTCATCAGCACGAAGCCTTGTTCGGCATCGGCGGCGAGCACGTGCGGCACATTGGCGCCGCTGGCAGCAAACAGTTTGCCCACGGCAAGCCAGGGGCGGATGTCTTCCTGGGCAGGCGGCGCATCCATCACGATCAGGCTGGCGCTGCCATCGGTCCGCTGCAGACGGAAGTAGCGCCGGAAGCTGGCATCGGCCGAAGCAGGGCTGAGTTCGAAGTCTGCGCTGCCGAGGGTGGTGGCGAGCCAGTGCTGAAGTTGTTGAAGGCGTTGCACGCAGCGTTCTCCGCAAGTGTTCGTCGTGTACAATTCGCGAGTTTATCAATACGGTCGTGCGACAGGGGAAGCCCTGCGAACGATGAATGACGTTTGCCTGCCATGTCTCCGTCCCCGTCCGCCTCCATGCGTCTGCTCCCCTTCCTGCTGTGCTGCGCTTTTGGCAGCGCCCACCTGAGCGCTGCCCATGCAGCAGGTCTGCCCCCCTTGCGGGTGTCGCCGGACCTGCTGCGACCGACTCCGCGCCAGGCACCAGCACCAACTTCGCCAGCACCATCGACACCCGCAGCGTCGCCCGCGAGCGAAGTTGCCGTGCCGACGTCGGCGGCAGTGCCGCAGCTGCCGGTGGCGGCACCGACTGCTGCCGTGCCTGCAGCCGCACAGGAGGCTGCCGGGCGCAGTTCGGTCGCAGCGGCTGCGACCACTGCGGCCGCCTCGTCGTCGGCACCGCTCCCGCCGGGCTCGACTTCGGTGAGTGCGCTGCGCATTCTGGGCACGCGCACGGTCGAACTGGTTGCTGAAGGTGAAGCGGAACTGCAGCGCGATGATCTGCTGCTGACCGCCGATCGGGTGCGCTATCGTGAGACCAGCGACGAAGTGATTGCCGAAGGGAATGTGGTGCTGCGTCAGGGCGATGACACCGTCACCGGCCCGCGTGCCAATCTGGTGGTCGGTGACAGCAGCGGCAGTTTCGACGAACCGGTGTACCACATCAGTCGCCAGCAGCAGCCCAATCTGAGCGGCGAGCCGCCGCGCACGGTGTCAGGCAGCGGCAGCGCGTCCCTGCTTGAGCTGGAAGGCGAGAATCAGTACCGCTTCAAGAATGCAACCTGGTCGACCTGTCAGGCGCGCGATCCCGACTGGTATCTCAAGGCTGGCGATTTGCAGC
Organism: Thauera sp.; assembly: GCA_034005275.1. Taxonomy (GTDB): domain Bacteria; phylum Pseudomonadota; class Gammaproteobacteria; order Burkholderiales; family Rhodocyclaceae; genus Thauera. The sequence goes on from JAVEVA010000001.1 coordinate 20,212, forward strand.
TCGACTATGACCGCGAAGTCGGCACCGTGCGCGACGGCTCGATCGTCTTCAAGGGCGTGCCGATTTTCTGGTTGCCCTGGGCCGAGTTCCCGCTCAGTGGCCAGCGTCAGTCGGGCTTGTTGCCGCCGACTTTCGGCTCGTCGAACAAGACCGGTCTTGATCTGTCGCTGCCGTATTACTTCAACCTCGCACCGAATTACGATGCCACGCTCGCGCCCCGTTTCATGAGCCGGCGCGGGCTGCAGTTGGGCGGCGAGTTCCGTTACCTGGGCGACAGCTATCGTGGTGAAGCGCGTGCGGAATGGATGGCACGTGACCGGCTGCGCGGCGAAGCGCGCACGCTGGCGTCGGTGCAGCATGAGCAGCGCATCACGCCCAGCCTGTATGGCGCGCTCGATCTGAATTCGGTGTCGGACGACAATTACTTTGAAGATCTGTCTTCGCGCATCGGCGTCGCTTCACGGATCAATCTGTTGCGTCAGGGCTATCTGCGTTATCAGGACGCGGACTGGTGGAGTGCCGAACTGCGCATGCAGAGCTACCAGACACTCAACCCCGATCCGGATGAACGCAATCTGTCGCCTTATCGCCGTCTGCCGCAGCTGCTGATCCGTGGTCAGCGCGCTGATCTGCCCTGGGGGCTCAACGCGGCGCTGAGCACCGAATACGTGCGTTTCGCCCATGAAGATCGCAAACGCGACAAGGACGAAGGGCGGCGTTTCGTGGTCTATCCGCAGCTGTCGCTGCCGCTGGCTGGTGCCGGCTGGTTTGTCACCCCGAAAGCCGGGCTGCACTACAGCAGCTACGATCTTGATCGGGCGCCGCTCAGTTCGTCAGTCAGTGCCTCGGCCAGTGCCCCCGGGCGTGACTCGATCAGTCGTTCGGTGCCGGTGCTGTCGGTCGATTCCGGCCTGTTCTTCGACCGTGAAACCAACTTCTTCGGCCGTGATTATCTGCAGACCCTGGAGCCGCGGCTGTTCTATCTGCACGTACCTTCACGCAATCAGGCCGATATTCCCAATTTCGACAGCAGTCGGCTTGATGTCGGTTTTCCGCAGATGTTCGCCGAAAATCGCTTCACCGGCAGCGACCGCATCGGGGACGCCAATAATCTCACCGCCGCACTCACCACCCGCTTCATCGATCACGACACTGGCCGCGAACGTCTGCGGGCGATGATCGGTCAGCGTTATTACTTCTCTGACGAAAAGGTCTATCTGTTCAATCGCGACGAGCTGCGCAATGCCGGGCGCGGCAGCGAGACCTTGTTCGGCCTCGGTGGCCAGTTGTCGCGCACGCTGTCGATCAATACCTACTTGCAGTACAACACCGAAACCAGCCATACCGAGCGTGCCAACGCCAGCTTGCGTTACCAGCCCGGCTTTGCCAAGGTGTTCAACCTCAGCTACCGTTACGCGCCCAAACTGCGCATTGCCGAAGATCTGGTCGGCATGGAAGACATCGATGTGTCTGCCCAGTGGCCGCTGGCGCGCAACTGGTATGGCGTTGGCCGGGTGACCCACTCCCTGCTGGAAAACCGGGTGACGGAAGCGATCGGCGGCATTGAGTACAACGGCGGTTGCTGGGTGTTCCGCGTCGCGGTGCACCGTTTTGCGCTGGAGCGGGACGACGTATCGAAGGCGATCTACGTTCAGCTCGAGCTCAATGACCTCGCCGGCATCGGTTCCAATCCGCTCAGCCTGCTCACGCGCAGTGTGCCGGGTTATGGCAAGATCAACGACTCGACCGCCGACCGTGTGTTCGGCATGCCCTGATCGTGGCCAAATCTGCTTCATCCTCTTTCATCCTGGTGTCAAACCTCATGCATCCTGTCCTGACCCGCTTGCGACTGTTCTGCCTCTCCGGCCTTGCTGCCCTCCTGCTTGGCCTGCCTGCCCATGTTGCGGCGCAGGCCCAGAAAGTCGACCGCATCATCGCGGTCGTCAACGACGAAGTGATCACCTCGCTGCAGTTGCGCAACCGGCTCGAGCAGGCGATTCATCAGCTGCAGCGTCAAGGGGTGGAGTTGCCGCCGCAGCAGGTGCTCGAACAGCAATTGCTCGAACGCTTGATCGTCGAACGTGCCCAGCTGCAGCTCGCTGCCGAAACGGGCATCGAAGTCGATGAAAGCACGCTGACGCGGGCAATCGAACGCATTGCCGGCAATAACGGACTCAGCACTGATGAACTGCGTGCCACGCTGGCGGAAGACGGCATCAGCTGGAACCGTTTCCGCAACGAGATCCGCACTGAAATCATTCTCACCCGGCTGCGCGAGCGTGAAGTCGATAGCCGGATTGCGGTCAGCGAAGCCGAGATCGACAACTTCCTCGCCAATAATCCGGACGCTTTTTCCGGTGAGGAATTCGAAGTGGCCCATATCCTGCTGCGTGTTCCCGAACAGGCGACGCAGGACGATCTTGAACGCCTGCGGGTGCGTGCCGAGCAGATCATGGCCAGATTGCGCAGCGGCGACGATTTCGCCCGGGTGGCGGCGGAAGTTTCCGATGCGCCGGATGGCCTGAGTGGCGGCAGTCTCGGCTGGCGCACGCTTGACCGGCTGCCGGCGCTGTTTGTCGATGTGGTGCGCGACATGCGTCCTGGCGAGACTTCGCCCCTGCTGCGCAGCGGCTCGGGCCTGCACATCGTCCGCCTGGTGGATCGCCGGGGCGGCGGTCAGCATGCGGCGGCCGAACTGGAGCAGACCCACGCCCGCCACATTCTGGTGCGTACTTCCGAAGTGGTGAGTGATGCGGATGCCGAAGCACGTCTGCGTGCGATTCTCGAACGCATCGTCAATGGTGCCGATTTTGCCGAACTGGCCAAAGCCAACTCGGCTGATGGTTCGGCAGCCAAAGGCGGTGATCTCGGCTGGTTGAATCCGGGCGATACCGTGCCTGAATTCCAGCGTGCGATGGATGCCTTGCAGCCGGGCGAAGTGAGCGCTCCGGTGCAGTCGCCGTTTGGTTGGCACATCATCCAGGTGCTGGAACGCCGGATCCGGGATGTCAGCACCGAACGTCTGCGCAATGCAGCGCGCACCGCCTTGCGCGAGCGCAAGATCGAGGAAGGCTACGAAGACTGGTTGCGTCAGCTGCGTGACAGCACTTACGTCGATCTGCGTCTGGATCGCGAATGAGCACCCGGTGCTCCGCAGCGCGGCCGCTGGTGGTGATCACCAGCGGCGAGCCGGCTGGCGTCGGCCCCGAGCTGTGCGCGGCGCTGGCCGAGCGATCCTGGCCGCTGCGCCTGCTGGTGCTGGGCGACATCGACTTGTTGCGTGAACGGGCGCGCCTGATCGGCAGCGCCGCGCGTTATCAGCGGTTTGCTGGCGAAGATGCGCCGCCGCCGGCCGATGGGGCGATCGAAGTGCTGCATCAGCCGTTGAGCTGTCCGTCGGCGCCCGGTGTGCTGGAGGCCGCCAATGGCGCCTATGTGCTGGCGCTGCTCGACCGTGCGATCGACGGCTGTCTCGATGGGCGTTTTGCCGCGATGGTGACCGCGCCGATTCACAAGGCGGTCCTCTGTGATCACCTGGGTGGTGCGCTGTTCAGTGGTCATACCGAGTATCTTGCCGAGCGCAGCGCGACGCTGCGGGTGGTGATGATGCTGGTCGGTGGTGGCATGCGGGTTGCGCTGCTCACCACCCATCTGCCACTGAGCGCGGTTGCCTCCGCCGTCACTGCCGAAGCGCTCGAACAGACGCTGCGCATTCTGCATGCCGATCTGGTGCAGCGCTTTGGTATCGCGCGACCACGGATTCTCGTCGCCGGGCTCAACCCGCATGCGGGCGAAGACGGCCATCTGGGACGGGAGGAAATCGATGTGATCGAGCCGGTGCTCGCCCATCTGCGTGCCGAAGGCATGGCGCTGAGCAAGCCGATGCCGGCCGATACCCTGTTCGTGCCGCAGCAGCTCGCCAATGGCGATGCGGTGCTGGCGATGTATCACGACCAGGGGCTGCCGGTGCTGAAACACGCCAGTTTTGGCGGTGGGGTCAATGTCACCCTTGGTCTGCCCTTCATCCGTACTTCGGTCGATCATGGCACGGCGCTGGATCTCGCCGGCAGCGGTGGTGCCGATCCGGGCAGCCTGTTTGCTGCCATCGAGCTGGCGGCGGAAATGGTCGCTGCCCGCCGCAGTGCCGATCAGGAGGCTGAAGCATGAAATCCGCTGCGCTCACTGAAGGCCATCAGGCGCGCAAGCGCTTTGGCCAGAATTTTCTCTCCGACCCCAACATCATCCGCCGCATCATCGACGCCATCCGGCCACAGCCCGGTGACACGATGGTCGAGATCGGTCCCGGCCTGGGAGCGATGACGGCGCCGCTGATCGAACGTCTCGGCCAGCTGCAGGTGGTCGAGATCGACCGTGATCTGATTGCGCGCCTGCGCGAGCGTTATCGTGAGGAGCAGTTGATCATCCACGAAGGCGACGCGCTTGCCTTCGACTTTGGCGCCCTCGCCAAGAAAACGGGCACTGAGGGTGAAGAGGCCAGCCTGCGCATCGTCGGCAATCTGCCGTACAACATTTCCACGCCGATTCTGTTTCATCTGGCGCGCTTTGCGCCGCTGGTGAAAGACATGCTGTTCATGCTGCAAAAGGAAGTGGTGATGCGCATGGTGGCAGCACCCGGCACCGAGGAATATGGCCGGCTGTCGGTAATGCTGCAGTATCGCTACCGCATGGGACGGCTGTTCGACGTGCCGCCAGGCGCCTTCCGGCCGGCACCGAAAGTGATGTCGAGCATCGTGCGCATGGCACCGCTGCCGGCGGACAAGCTTGACGCGCAAGATGAAGCCTTGCTCGAAGCGATCGTCAGCGCTGCTTTCGGCCAGCGCCGCAAGACGCTGAAGAACACCTTGCGCGCCTATCTCGACGAAGCTGATTTCAGCGCCCTGGGCATCGACTCCGGTCTGCGCGGCGAAAAACTCGCAGTAAGCCAGTTCGTCGCCATCGCCAATCATTGCAGCGCGAAAAAGGCCTGAGTGCGAACCGCAGGGCTGCAGGGGCACAATCCGTAGCCCGGATAAGCGCAGCGCATCCGGGGTTCAGTCCTGGAGAAGACGAAAATCTCACAAAAACAATGCTTTATGGTGCCCCGGGAAAATGCGCGGAAGCGAACGACTTCCCCGGATGCGCTGCGCTTATCCGGGCTACGAAGTCGCTAAAAATTGACTCCGGGCGGAGTGTTTACTGCAGCTCTTTGGGCAGCGGGAAATTGACCTTTTCCGGCACGCCATCGAGCTGGCGGACGATGCTGCCGCTCAGTTGCTGCAGGCGCTGGATCACTTCGCTGACCAGGATTTCCGGGGCGGAAGCGCCGGCGCTGACGCCGATGCGGCGCTTGCCGTCGAGCCAGGCCGGGTCGATCGCGGCGGCGTTGTCGATCAGATAGGCAGGGATGCCGCGCAGCTCGGCGACTTCGCGCAGGCGGTTGGAGTTGGAACTGTTCTGCGAGCCGACGACAAACACCACATCAACTTGCGGGCTCATCAGCTTGACTGCATCCTGGCGGTTCTGGGTGGCGTAGCAGATGTCGTCCTTCTTCGGACCGATGATCGCCGGAAAGCGTGCGCGCAAGGCATCGACGATGCTGGCGGCGTCGTCGACCGACAGCGTGGTCTGGGTGACGTAAGCGAGCCGGGTCGGATCGGCAACCTGCAGGCGAGCGACATCCTCGACGGTTTCGACCAGGTGGATGCCACTGTTCACCTGACCCATGGTGCCTTCGACTTCAGGGTGGCCTTTGTGGCCGATCATCACCAGCTCATGGCCTTGCTGGCGCATGCGGCTGACTTCGATATGGACTTTGGTCACCAGCGGGCAAGTGGCATCAAACACGCGCAAACCGCGCCGTTCGGCTTCGGTGCGCACCGCCTGCGAGACGCCGTGAGCGGAGAAAATCACCGTGTTGCCGGCCGGTACTTCATCAAGCTCTTCGACGAAGATTGCGCCTTTGCGCCGCAGGTCTTCGACTACGAATCGGTTGTGCACCACTTCGTGACGGACATAGATCGGTGCGCCGAAACGCTGCAGGGCGCGTTCGACGATTTCGATGGCCCGCTCGACGCCGGCGCAGAAGCCGCGTGGGTTGGCGAGCAGGATTTCAGCTTGCTGCATGTTTCCTCCAGGGTGGCTCAGGAGATGCCGATGATCAGCACGTCGAGCTGGATCGACTTGCCGGCGAGCGGATGGTTGAAATCGATCAGTGCGCTCTGTTCATCGATTTCGCGCACCAGGCCGGGATAACGCGAGCCATCGGGGGCGGTGAATTCCATGATGCTCATCGCTTCGATCGGTTCGTCGGGCATGTGGGCGCGCTGCACGCGTTCGACCAGCTCTTCGCGCCAGGGGCCGAAAGCCTGTTCGGGTTCCAGAGCGAAGCTGTGTTCGCTGCCGACTGCGAGGCCGACGAGCAGTTGCTCCATCGCCGGCAGCATCTCGTTGGCGCCGAGCTGCAGAGTGGCCGGGGTGGCGGCGAAGGTGTCGATCAGCGGCTGGCCATTGGGCAGGGCGATGCGGTAGTGCAAGGTGACGAGGCTGTTGGCCTGGATGGTCTGACTCATGGCGGATTCCCGGTTGAATGCTGATGGCCCTGACGGAACTGGGCCCACAGCATGAGGGCGACGCCGATGCTGATTGCGCTATCGGCCAGGTTGAACGCCGGCCAGCTGTAGCCGGCGTAGTGAAAATGAAGAAAATCGACCACCGCGCCGTGTACCAGGCGATCGTACACATTGCCCAGTGCACCGCCAATCACCATCGCACAGGCAGTGGGCAGCAGGCGTTGCGTGCGGTGGCGCCAGATCTCGATGCTCAGCCAGGCGCTGATGACCAAAGCCAGGCCGGTGAACAGCCAGCGTTGCCAGCCATCGTGACTGGCGAGAAAGCTGAAGGCGGCGCCGCGGTTATAGACCAGTACCAGGTCGAAGAAGCTGTTGATCGGCAAGCGCTCGCCGAGGACAAAGCGGGCGAGGATGGCGTGCTTGCTCCACTGGTCGAGCACGATCAGCACCAGCACCAGCAGCAGCCAGGGCAGCATGGCTGCCCGGCTCGCCTGCGGTCCAGGACTCGCCTTAGGCTCGGAGCCCGTCTTCGGCTCAGGCATGCTGACGTTGTTCGCCGCTGCCATGGAGATTGCCGTCGCAGCGTGCGCACAGGCTGGGGTGGTCGGCGACCGTGCCGACGCTGGGCACGTAATGCCAGCAGCGTTCACATTTCTGCGCTGCACTTGGCGTGGCGACGATCTGTTCCGCTGCATCGGTCGCCACTTCACTCAGCTGCACCGCCGAAGTCATGGTGACGAAACGCAGATCTTCGCCGAGGCTGAGCATGGCCTGGTGGCGCTCGGGGTGAAGGGCGAGCTTGAGCTCGGCTTGCAGCGAAGCGCCGACCTGACCGCTACTGCGCAGATTCTCGATTTCCTTGAGACCTTCGGCGCGCACTGCACGGATGATCTCCCAGCGTGCGCTCAGTTCGGCTTCGCCGCTCTGCGCCGGCAGCGGGTGGAAAGTGTGCAGCATGATGCTGTCCGCTTCGGTACCAGCTGCCGCCGGATTGAGGATTGCCCAGGCTTCTTCGGCGGTGAAGGAGAGGATCGGCGCCATCAGCTTGAGCAGGGTCTGGGTGATGTGCCACAGCACGGTCTGCGCGGCGCGGCGGGCCGGGCTGTTGGCCGCAGTGGTGTACAGCCGATCCTTGAGGATGTCGAGATAGAAAGCACCCAGGTCTTCGGCACAGAAAATCTGCAGGGCCTGGACGATGCGGTGGAATTCCATCTTCGCGTAGTCGGCTTCGGCCTGGCTGGCGAGTTCGCGGGTGAAGGCGAGCGCGTAGCGGTCGATGTCCAGCCATTGTTCCGGCGGCAGACCATCGCGTGCGAGCTCGAAGTCGGCCGTGTTGGCAAGCAGGAAGCGCAAGGTGTTGCGGATGCGGCGATAGACTTCGACCACGCGGTCGAGAATTTCCTTCGAAATCGACAGCTCACCGGAATAGTCGGTCGACGCCACCCACAGGCGGAGAATTTCGGCGCCGAGTTTGCCGGTAACCTCCTGCGGTACGACGACGTTGCCCATCGACTTGCTCATCTTGCGGCCCTGGCCGTCGACCGCAAAACCGTGGGTGAGCAGGCTGCGGTAGGGCGCATGACCATCGATCGCGCAGCCGGTGAGCAGCGAGGAGTGGAACCAGCCGCGATGCTGGTCCGAGCCTTCGAGATACATGTCGGCACGCGGCCCCTGGGCGTGGCCGTCGTTGTGCGAGCCGCGTAGCACGTGCCAGTGCGTGGTGCCGGAATCGAACCACACGTCGAGCGTGTCGCTGATCTTGTCGTAATCGGCGGCTTCGGCGCCGAGCAGTTCGGCCGCATCCAGCTTGAACCAGGCTTCGATGCCTTGCTGTTCAACCCGTTTGGCGACCTCTTCCATTAGTTCGACCGTGCGCGGGTGAAGCTCGCCGCTTTCCTTGTGCAGGAAGAAGGGAATCGGCACCCCCCAGTGACGCTGGCGCGAGATGCACCAGTCGGGGCGGTTGGCGATCATCGCGTGTAGCCGTGCCTGGCCCCAGGCCGGGTAGAAGGTGGTGGCGTCGACGGCTTCCAGCGCGCGGGCACGCAAGGTCGAGCCGTCACTGGCAGTGCGATCCATACCGACAAACCACTGGGCGGTGGCGCGGTAGACCAGTGCGGTCTTGTGGCGCCAGCAGTGCATGTAGCTGTGGTTGATCTTGCCGTTGGACAGCAGGGCGTTTTCGGCGGCGAGCTTGTCGACGATTGCCGGGTTGGCCTTCCAGATGTTCATCCCGCCGAAGAAAGGCAGTTCGCTGACGTAATCGCCATGGCCCATCACCAGCGAGAGGATTTCTTCGTTGCTGCGCTCGTAGGCGCGCCAGGTGTTGAAGTCATCCACCCCATGAGCGGGTGCCGAGTGCACGATGCCGGTACCGGCATCCAGCCCGACGTAGTCGGCCAGATAGACTGGCGAAGGGCGGTCGTAAAGCGGATGGCGGAATTCGATGCGGTCAAGTGCGGTGCCGCGGGTGGTGGCGATGATCTCGCCGCTGAGCTGGTAGCGTTCGAGGCAGGCGGCGACCAGTTCCTTTGCCAGCATCAGCAGGCGGTCGCCGACGTCGACCAGCGCGTAGTCGAACTCGGGGTGGGCGTTGAGTGCCTGGTTGGCAGGAATGGTCCACGGGGTGGTGGTCCAGATCACTGCCGCGACCGGCTTGTCGACACTGGCAAGATCGAAAGCGGCGGCCAGACGGGCGCGCTCGCCGTCGGCGAGCGGAAAAGCGACGTCAATGGTCGGCGACTGCTTGTCGGCGTATTCGACTTCCGCTTCGGCGAGCGCCGAGCCGCAATCAAAGCACCAGTTAACCGGCTTCAGGCCTTTGAACACATAGCCTTTGCGCGTCATTTCCGCCAGCGCGCGGATTTCATTGGCTTCGTTGGCGAAGTCCATCGTGCGATAGGGATTGTCCCAGTCACCGAGTACGCCGAGGCGGATGAAGTCGGTGCGCTGGATGTCGATCTGCTCGGCAGCATAGGCGCGGCACAGCTCGCGCACCTTGTCGGCCGGCAGGTTCTTGCCGTGGGTGACTTCGACTTTGTGCTCGATTGGCAGACCGTGGCAGTCCCAGCCGGGGACATAAGGCGCATCGAAACCGGCGAGGGTCTTCGAGCGCACGATGATGTCCTTGAGGATCTTGTTCAGCGCGTGGCCGATGTGCAGGCTGCCGTTGGCGTAGGGTGGGCCGTCATGAAGGACGAACTTGGGCCGGCCGGCGCTGGCCTGGCGGATGCGCTGGTAGAGCTTTTGCTGCTGCCAGGCGGCGATCCATTTCGGCTCGCGCTTGGGCAGGTCGCCGCGCATGGGGAAAGGGGTGTCGGGCAGGTTGAGCGTCTTGCGATAATCGGCCATGGTGGGGCAATCCTGATAAAACGGTCACTGCAGGGCAATAATCCTTGCCGGCGGCAGTGAGCGCGGCGAAAGAACGATGAGGTGAAGGCAGCGGACAGCGGCAGTCCGGAGCGGTGTTCAGGCAGCCGGCTGTTCAGCGGGCGGATGTTCGTCCAGCCAGTGGCGGGCGGTCTCGGCATCGCGGCCGATCTGGGCGCGCAGGTCGTCGAGTGAAGCGAATTTCTGCTCGGCGCGCAGCTTGTGCAGGAAATGGACGCGGATGTGGGCGCCGTAACAGTCGCGCTGCCAGTCGAACAGATGGACTTCGAGGCGAGCGCGGCCGTTGGAAGTGGCGGTCGGCCGCACGCCGATATTGGCCACCCCATCGACCCAGGCGCCCGGGATGAGACCTTCGACCCGCACCGCGTAGACGCCGCTCAGCGCCGGGTAGCGGTGCTTCATCTGGATGTTGGCGGTGGGGAAGCCGAGCTGGCGGCCGATCTTGTCGCCGTGACAGATGCGGCCGGCAATGCTGTAAGGACGGCCGAGCATGCGAGCGGCGCGGGCGAGATCGCCGCTGGCGAGCGCCTTGCGGACTGCCGAGCTCGACACCCGTTCGCAGGCCACCGCCAGGGTGGGCATCGATTCGACTGCGAAACCGTGGGTCGGGCCGGCCTGCTGCAACATGGCGAAATTGCCCTGGCGGCGGGCGCCGAAGCAGAAATCATCACCGATGAACAGGTGGCGCACTGCCAGTCCGCGCACCAGCACGTCATCAATGAAAGCCTGGGCCGGCTGGGCGGCGAGCGCCGCGTCGAAGCGGCAGACATAGATGCGTTCAACGCCAGCCGCAGCAAGCAGCAGCAGCTTTTCGCGCAGGGTGGCAAGGCGGGCGGGCGCTTCGTCCGGACAGAAGTATTCGCGCGGATGCGGTTCGAAAGTCAGCACTGCCGCCGGCAGCCCCAGGGCACGGGCGCGTTCGGTGAGCAGTCTGAGCAAAGCCTGGTGGCCGAGGTGCACGCCATCGAAGTTGCCGATGGTGAGCACGCAAGGCTGATCCGCCTGTTGAGGGATGCCGCGAAAAATCCGCATGGTCGCCCGCAAAAAGCGTTGATTATAACGGTAAAAGCAGACTGTTGCCGTGGGGGCGCAGTGGTCTTGATCCCGGAGGGGGAAGGTAGGCAGAACGGCTGCGGGGATTGTTCCGACGTCGGCCGGTGGCGGCGGTAGGTTTGGTAGGGGCAGGCCTTGTGCCCTGGCGATGGTGCGATCGCTGGCATGGGCGACCACGAGGGTCGCCCCTACGCGGGGTGGTGGCAGACGGACGGGACGGCTGCGGGGGATTGTTTCGGCGCGATGGAAGGTTTGGTAGGGGCAGGCCTTGTGCCCTGGCGATGGTGCGATCGCTGGCATGGGCGACCACGAGGGGCGCCCCTACGCGGGGTGGTGGCAGGACGGGGCGGCTGCGGGGATTGTTTCGGCGCGATGGAAGGTTTGGTAGGGGCAGGCCTTGTGCCTGCCCTGACGATGGTGCGATCGCTGGTAGGGGCGACCACGAGGGTCGCCCCTACGCAGGGTGGCGACAGGCGATCAGCGCAGCTCGGCCATCCGCGTCGGATTGAGCGGCGGATTGGTGTCGAAGTAGCGCTTGATGCCGCGCAGCAGGGCGGTGGCCATCTTGTCCTGGTAGGCCTGGTCGTTGAGGCGGCGCTCTTCCTGCGGGTTGCTGATGAAAGCGGTTTCTACCAGTACTGAGGGAATGTCGGGTGCTTTCAGCACCGCAAAGCCAGCTTGTTCGACATCGCGCTTGTGCAGGCGGTTGATGCCGCCGATCTCGCCCAGCATGGCGCGACCGAGCTTGAGGCTGTCGTTGATGGTCGCGGTCTGCGACAGGTCGAGCAGCGTGCGGGCGATGTGGCCGTCCTGGCGGGCGAGATTGACGCCGCCGACCAGGTCGGCATCGTTTTCCTTTTGAGCCAGCCAGCGTGCCGCCGAGCTGCTGGCACCGCGTTCGGACAGGACATACACCGAGCTGCCGTTGGCTTCCGGTTTGACGAAAGCATCGGCATGGATGGAGACGAACAGATCGGCATTGACCTTGCGGGCACGGGCAACGCGCTGGCCAAGCGGGACGAAGTAGTCCCCGTCGCGGGTGAGCACCGCGCGCATGTTCGGTTCGGCGTCGATCTTGCGCTTCAGGCGGCGGGCGATCGACAGGGTGACGTTCTTTTCGTAACTGCCGGCGGCGCCAACTGCGCCCGGATCCTCGCCGCCGTGGCCGGGGTCAAGCACCACGGTGTACAGACGCTTCACTTCCGGTTCGCTGCGGCGTTTGCCGGTGTTGGTGTCCGGCTGGCGTGCGGCGGCGGTCTGAGCCTTGCTCTGGGTCTTGCCCTGATCGCCGACGGCCGCTTCCAGCGGCGAGTCTTTCATGATCAGGGCAAGCAGCGGGTCGTGTTCCTGGTCGGGATGGAGGTCGACCACCAGCCGATGACCGTACTGGCCGACCGGCTCCAGGGTGAACACCTGCGGCTTGATCGGCGTTTTCAGTTCAACCACCACCCGCACCACGCCTGGACGGTTCTGTCCGGCGCGGATGAGGCCGATGTAGGGGTCGGATTCGAGCACCTTGTCCGACAGCGATTTCAGTACGCTGTCGAGACGGATGCCTTCGAGATCGACGACCAGACGATCGGGATCGGGAACGAGCTGATGGCTGTGACGCAGGGCTAGCGAGGATTCGAGGGTGATGCGGGTGTATTCGGGCGAAGGCCAGACTCGCACGGCAAGCAGGCTGGGGGCGGCCGCGCTGCCGAGCGGACTGACCAGCAGGCCGAGGCTGGCGGCGGCGAATTTGAGCAGGCGGCGACGATCCAGCGTCGACTCGCGCTTGATCAGGTGTCTGGCAGTGCGTGGATGAGCTTGTTCAGGCATGTCCGTCCCGCTGCGCTGTTCTCGTCAAGTTGTGCAATCCTGCCCTCGCTGGCACGTTCGAGACGGATGACGAGGTCGGCTGGCGGCAAGTAGGGCAGGGCTTTTTGTGGCCATTCGACCACGCAGACACCTTCGCCGGCAAAGTATTCGTCCAGACCTGCATCAAGAAATTCTTCCGGCGAGTTGAAGCGATAAAAATCAAAGTGATATAAGTTTAATCTAGAAAGTGTGTAAGGTTCAATCAAGGTGTAGGTCGGACTCTTCACCTTGCCGTGATGGTCGAGTTTACGCAACAGTCCACGGCATAGACAGGTCTTGCCCATGCCCAGATCGCCTTCGAGCCAGATCTGCAGGCCGGGCTCGATGGCGCTGGCGAGGGCTGCGCCCAGTGCTTCCGTGGCGGCGGGATCGGCCAGCAGCCGTTGCAAGGGCGCAGTGGCTGCGCTGGCGGCGTTTGATGAGGTAGTCATGAAAAGTTCTCCCGCGAGGAGCCCGGATGAAAGCGGGGCAGTGGGTGGTGTTGGTGAAGCAGTGTTCGATGGTGCAGTATTGCGCAGCCAGCTGGAGAGCTGGGCGCTGGAACTCGGCTTTGCTGCGCTGGGGGTGGCGGATGTCGATCTGAGCAGTGCCGAGCCGGGGCTGGCTGCCTGGCTGGCCGCTGGCTGCCATGGTGAAATGGATTATATGTTGCGCCACGGCATGAAACGTGCCCGTCCGGCAGAACTGGTGCCCGGCACCTTGCGGGTGATCAGTCTGCGACTCAACTACTGGCCGGATTCGCTTACCCCGGCGATGGTGCTGGCCGATGCGCAGCGGGCCTATGTCTCGCGCTATGCGCTTGGGCGTGATTATCACAAGCTGTTGCGCAAACGTCTGCAGGCCCTGGCAGAGCGCCTCGCCGCCGCGGCGCCACACAATTATCGGGTGTTCACTGATTCGGCGCCGATTCTGGAAGTCGAGCTCGGCAGTCGCAACGGTCTGGGCTGGCGCGGCAAGCACAGCCTGCTGCTCGACCGTGATGCGGGTTCCTATTTCTTTCTCGGCGAGATCTTCACCGATCTGCCGTTGCCGCTGGATCCGCCAGCGTCTGCCCACTGCGGGCGCTGTACCGCCTGCATCACCGCCTGTCCGACCGGCGCGATCATTGCGCCCTATCAGGTCGATGCGCGGCGCTGCATTTCCTATCTGACCATCGAGTTGAAGGAGGCGATTCCGCTCGAACTGCGTCCGCTGCTCGGCAACCGCATTTATGGTTGTGATGATTGCCAGTTGGTCTGTCCGTGGAACCGTTTTGCCCAGCTGGGGGCGGAAGCCGATTTTCAGCCGCGCCAGGGGCTGGATGATGTTCAGCTGATTGATCTGTTTGCCTGGAGCGAGGAGGAGTTTGCCAGCCGCCTGGCCGGCAGTCCGATCCACCGCATCGGCTGGGAATGCTGGTTGCGCAATATCGCCGTGGCACTGGGCAATGTCTCGCCGGCTGCGCCACAGGCCGCTGCGGTGCGGGCAGCGCTGCAGGCGCGGGTCGATCATCCCTCGGCGCTGGTGCGCGAGCATGTGCGCTGGGCGCTCGATCGTCATCAAGCGCAGGATGAGGGCCGGCAGGGCACGGGGTAAGATGCGGTTTTGCACACAGCGAGAGGCTGCGGATGGCGGAGCAGGATACTGAACAGCGTCTGGAAAAGGTCGAAACCAAGCTGCTCGCAGCGGAGGATCAGCTTGACGCGCTCAACCGGGTGGTGTGGCGCCAGCAGGAGGAGCTGGTGCTGTTGCGCGAGCAGCTGCGTCAGCTGGCGATCCAGCTCAGGGAGTCCGGAGTGGGCGGCGATCATCCGGCGGAGGATGAAATTCCGCCCCATTGGTGAGCTCAGGGGGTGAGTCTGGCCCGGTTTCAGTTGCGCGGCTGGTTGCGCATGCCGTGGGCGATCAGCGCTTCGATGTAGCCGTGGAGCTGATGAAAGGGGATCGGCTTGCCATAGATGGTGACATCGGCAGGCAGGGCCTTGCGCAAAGGGTCGTCATCGGCGAGCTCGGTCACCAGCGCAATCGCCAGTTCGCGGGTGCGCGGGTTGTTGCGCAGGCGGTGGATCAGTTCGAGGCCATCGACCCCCGGCATCGCCGGGTCGACGATCAGCAGTTGGGCCGGACGTTCGCCAAGCTCGAGCAAAGCATCGTAGGCATGATCAAAAATGCGTAGCTCCAGACCCAGTTGCCAGGAATTGCAGGTTTCGCGGTAGCGCTCCTGCAAGGCCGGATCGGCTTCGATGACCAGCACCTGCAGGCCAGTGCCGGTGCTGCGGCGAAAGTGCTGTGCCGTATCGGCCTGGGTTCTGGCAAGCAGGCTGTTGATCGAATCCTGGCAGATGCGCCGGTGGCCACCGGCGGTTTTCCAGGCTGCCAGGGTGCCGCTTTCCACCATCTGCTGTACCGCGCCGAGGGACAGGCCGAGCTGGCGGGCGGCTTGGGCAGTGCTGATGAATTCGCGGCGGTTTTCAAGCTTGGTGTGCATCGTGATCAGTCCGGGACTTGTCGGGCGGAGACGAAAATACCAGCTTTAGCTCCGATACGGCAAATCCAGCTGTCGAACAGCACGGCCGCGACGGCACTTCCGGGAGGGTGCCGCCGCAGACGATTGTTCAGCCCTGGCGTGCGCGCGCCAGATTGAGAGCGGTGTCTTCGATCATGTCTTCCTGACCGCCGACCATGCCGCGCTTGCCCATTTCGACCAGGATCTCGCGCGCCGGCACGCCGTATTTCTTTTCGGCGCGTTTGGCAAACAGCAGGAAAGAACCATAGACGCCGGCATAGCCAAGGGTGAGCGCGTCGCGGTCGATGCGGATCGGGAAATCCATGATGGGGACGACCAGATCTTCGGCCACGTCCTGGATCTTGAACACGTCGATGCCGGTGTCGATGCCCATCAGGTCGCAGACCGCGACGAACACTTCGAGCGGAGTGTTGCCGGCGCCAGCGCCCAGGCCAGCGGCCGCAGCGTCGATGCGATTGACCCCGACTTCGAGCGCAGCGAGGCTGTTGGCGACGCCCATCGCGAGGTTGTGGTGGCCGTGGAAACCGAGCTCGGTTTCCGGCTTGAGGGCCTGGCGTACGGCGTCGAGCCGGCTTTTCACCGTATTGGGCAGCAGATGGCCGGCCGAGTCGGTGACGTAGATGCAGTTGGCACCGTAGCTTTCCATCAGTTTGGCCTGCTCGACCAGACCTTCCGGGCTGTTCATGTGCGCCATCATCAGGAAGCCGACGGTGTCCATGCCCAGCTTGCGCGCCATGCCGATGTGCTGTTCGGACACATCGGCTTCGGTACAGTGGGTGGCGACGCGAATGGTGTTGACCCCCAGCTCGTGGGCCATCTTGAGATGATCGACAGTGCCGATGCCGGGCAGCAGCAGGGCGGACACTTTGGCCTGCTTCATCAGCGGGATGACGGTGCCGAGGTATTCTTCGTCGCTGTGGGCGGGAAAGCCGTAGTTGACCGAAGCACCGCCGAGGCCGTCGCCGTGGGTGACTTCAATCAGCGGGACGCCAGCCTGGTCGAGACCGCAGGCGATGGTCTTCATCTGCTCGAGATCGATCAGATGGCGCTTGGGGTGCATGCCGTCGCGCAGGGTCATGTCGTGGACGGTGATCTTCTTGCCGCGAAGTTCCATGGTGTTCTCCTTCTGGCGCCGGCTCAAGCCAGCACCGTGGCGCGATTGGGTTCGAGTTTGAGACGGCCGGCGAGGATTTCTTCGGCGAACATCTCGGCAGTGCGGGCGCCTGCGGCGGTCATGATGTCGAGATTGCCGGCGTACTTGGGCAGGAAGTCACCCAGGCCTTCGACTTCGAGATAGACCGAAACGCGCTTGCCGTCGAACACCGGGCCATTGACCAGGCGGTAGCCGGGAACGTATTTCTGCACTTCGGCGATCATGGCGTGAATCGAGGCGGTGATCGCTTCCTGGTCGGGCTCGTCCTCGGTCAGGCAGTGCACGGTGTCGCGCATGATCAGCGGCGGCTCGGCCGGGTTGAGGATGATGATCGCCTTGCCTTTCTTCGCGCCACCGACGCTTTCGACGGCGCCGGCCGTGGTGCGGGTGAATTCATCGATGTTCTTGCGCGTGCCCGGACCGGCGGATTTCGACGATACGGTGGCGACGATTTCGCCGTAAGCGACCGGCTGCACGCGTGATACGGCGGCAACCATCGGAATGGTGGCCTGGCCACCGCAGGTGACCATGTTGACGTTGATTTCGCCCTTGCCGACGTGATCTTTCAGATTGACCGGCGGCACGCAGAACGGGCCGATCGCTGCCGGCGTGAGGTCGATCATCAGCACGCCGAGCTCGTTGAGCTTGCGGCTGTTTTCGGCGTGGACATAAGCCGAAGTGGCATCAAAGGCGATCTGCACGCCATCGGCCAGAACGTGGGGCAGCAGGCCGTCGACACCGTCGGCAGTGGTCTTGAGGCCGAGCTCGCGCGCACGGGCGAGCCCTTCGGAACCGGCTTCGATGCCGACCATCCACACCGGGTCGAGCACCGGGCTGCGCTTGAGCTTGTAGAGCAGGTCGGTGCCGATGTTGCCCGGACCGATCAGGGCACATTTGATCTTTTGCATGAGGGAATCCTTCAGCATTGTTTCAGCATTGGGGGCACCCCGGAACGGGGTGCAGGCTGCGCGGCCACACGGGAGAGGGAGGAGGGGTGTGCAGCCGCACAGCTGCAAGCGGAGGAAATCAGGAGAAGCTGAAGCTGCAGCGCCCCAGTTGCTCGATTTCCATCTCAAAGCGGTCGCCGGCCCTGGCGGGAACCAGGGGGGCGAGCGAGCCGGAGAGGATGATCTCGCCGGCGCGGAAAGGGATGCCGAAGCTCCCCAGGGTGTTGGCCAGCCAGGCGACGGCTTCGGCAGGGTGACCTTGCACCGCCGAACCCAGACCTTCGCCGGCCGGCTCGCCGTTGAGGCTCATCTTCATGCGCACTGCGGCTAGATCGATGCCGGCCGGATCAGTGTGTTGTTCGCCGATGACGAACACGCCGCAGGAAGCGTTGTCGGCGACGGTGTCCTGGATGCGGATGCGCCAGTCCTGGATGCGCGAGTCGACGATCTCGAAGCAGGGCGCCACCCAGGCGGTGGCAGCGAGCACGTCTTCCCTGGTGACACCGGGGCCTTGCAGGTCGGCCTTGAGCATGAAGGCGATTTCGCCTTCGGCACGGGGCTGCATCAGACCGGCTTCGGCCAGCGAAATGTCGGCGCCATCGGGATAATGCATGGCGTCGGTGAGGAAGCCGAAGTCGGGTTGGTGGACGTTGAGCATGTCCTGCACCGGCTTGCTGGTGACGCCGATCTTCTTGCCGATCACTTTCTCGCCATCGGCTTCGCGGCGCGACAGCATGTGCAGCGAGACATGATAAGCGTCTTCGACGCTCAGATGGTCATGACGGTCGGTGAGCGGCACCAGCGTGCGGCGCAGGCGCAGGGCGTCGTAGAGTTCGTCGCCGAGCTGGCGGATCAGTTGTTGGTGTTCCATGGTGGGCATATAGAGTGCGGTGCGCTGTTGAAGTTCAACCCGGAGTTCAACCCGGCCACACGCTGTAGTCAGCGCCGCCGTCAACGTCGATGATCTTGCCGGTCACCCAGCCGGAAGCCGGGCTGGCGAGGTAGAGCGCAGTAGCGGAAATGTCTTCGACTTCGCCGAGACGCTTCAGCGGGGTGTTTTTGGTCATTCCTTCGCGCATGTTGGCCGGCAGGGCACGGTCGAGCGCATCCGTGAGAATCGGGCCGGGAGCGATGCCGTTCACGCGGACTTCGGGGGCGAAATCCTGGGCGAGCAGGCGGGTGAGGTGGGACAGGCCGGCTTTGGCCGTGCCATAGGCGCTGAAGTAGCGCTGCGAATAGCGCGCGGCGACCGAGCTGATGTTCACGATGTTGCCGCCGCCGCTGTTGCGCATGTGAGGCACGCACAGACGGGTGAGCTCGTAGGCGGTGCTGACGTTGAAGCGGAACACGGCTTCGAATTCTTCCACCGTCATCTTGAGCGGATCGTTGGGGCCGGAGCCGCCGGCGTTGTTCACCAGATGGGTGACACGACCGAACTCGGCAACGGCGGTATCGACCACCCCGGCGAGCTGGGGGAGATCGGTGACGTCGCAGGAGACGGCGATCGCCCGGCGTCCCAGCGTACGCACTTCGGCAGCAACGGCTTCGACATCCGCCAGGGTGCGGGCGGCGCAGACGACGTCGGCGCCAGCCTGGGCATAGGCAAGGGCGATGCCGCGGCCGATGCCGCGGCCTGCGCCGGTGACGATGGCGACTTTGTCGTCGAGGCGGAAGCGGTCAAGAATGCTCATCTGCAGGAAATCCTTTTTGCTTTTTGGTCTGGAGTAGGGCGGCGGGTCAGCGTGCCGACCACAGGTCGGGCAGGTCGGGGGTGCTGGCGCTGATCAGGCGCTTGAGCAGCAGTTTGAGCGCCATGGTGTCGCCGCTGCCGAGCTTGTCGGCAATGTTCTCTTCGACTGCCTTGGCAAGTGCGATCTGGCGTACCGAAGCTTCGCGGCCTTCGGCGCTGAGCACGTAGCGTTGCTGGTGCTGGCCCTTGTCCGTTTCGATGGCGACCAGTTGCCGGGCTTCGAGTGCGGCCATCGATTCGGCGCTGGCAGTCATTCCGGTATAGCTGATGAAGCTGTTGAGCTCATCAAGGGTGAGCCGATCGCGGATCGACAGCACCGAGAGGGTGAAGAAGGACAGCTCATCCAGCGCCTGGGTGTCGAGCAGCTGACGCAGGGCGTAAAGCATCTGGTAATGCGCGCGACCGAGCAGATAGCCGAGCAGGTCCTCGGTGTAGCTCGATTCGGGCGGTGGTTCGGCACCCAGGCGCACACCTTCGCGCGGTTTGCGTGCAGCGAGCGCGTACTGGCCGCTCTGAAATACCAGCGGTGGCAAATCACTGTGATCGTAGGCCAGCACTTCGCCGACGAAGATCAGATGGTCGCCGCCGTCGTAGCTGAAGGCGGTGCGGCACTGGAAACGGGCGGTGCAGTGCGGCAGCAGCGGCGCACTGCTGATGCTCTCGTCGAGCGCGAGATCGGCGAACTTGTCTTCGCCCTGGCGGGCAAAGCGGCCGGAGAGTTCTTCCTGCTCGGCGGACAGGATATGCACGTTCCAGTGCGAAGCGCTGGTGAAGGCGGGCAGGCTGCGCGCATTCTTGGCCAGACTCCACAGCACCAGCGGCGGGTTGAGCGACACCGAGTTGAAGCTGTTGGCAGTGATGCCGATCGGTTCGCCATCCTGGGCGCGGGTGGTGATGATGGTGACACCAGTGGTGAAAGTGCCCAGCGCGGCGCGGAAGGCCTGAGGGTCGAATGCAGCGGGAGTCGTCATGTTTGAATGCTCGCAAGACGAGACAGTGATGTCTCGAGTATGAAATTGCAGGCAGGCAGGGTCATCGTCCCAACGGACTAACGCTGCCTGCAGGAAAGTCGGCAGGGAATGTCGGTGAGAGCCGGGGCTTCTGCGGTCGTCCGATCGGACTATATCAAGCTGCGGAGGGCGCGCTAAGGTCGCAGGTGCAGATGCGCAGCGCGTGCAGGCTGGCACCGGACAGACCGCGCGCGGCACCGCAGACAGACCCATCATACTGGAGTGAGCAAGCGTGAAGAACACCATCATCACCACCGCAGCAGATCTTGCCGAGCTGCTGCAGCAACAGAAGCAGGCTTTCAATGCCGCCGGGGCGGTGAGCGCCGAGCTGCGCCGTCGGCGCCTGCAGACCGCCATCGATCTGCTGGTCAAGTATCACAAGCCGCTGGTCGAAGCGATGGACGCCGATTTCGGCGGTCGGCCGCAAGGCTATTCGCTGGCCAATGACGTGCTCGGTTCGCTCACTTCGCTCAAATATGCGCGTGACAATTTCGAACCCTGGCTGGCCAACGAGCAGCGCACGCCTTTCCCGCCTTACGACCAGTTTGGCGCTGAAGCCTGGGTGATGTACCAGCCCAAAGGCACGGTGGGCATCATCGGTACCTGGAATGCGCCGCTGTTTACCCTGTTCAGCCCGCTGGCAAGCGCTTTCGCCGCCGGTAACCGCGCGGTGTTCAAGCCTTCCGAAGTCGTGGCGCAGACCGCGCAGGTGCTGGCCGAGGCGGTGGTCGACATGTTCGATCCGCTCGAGCTGGGCGTGGTGACTGGCGGACCGGAAATGGGTGAGGTGTTCACTTCGCAAGCTTTCGATCATCTGGTGTTTACCGGCAGCACTGCGGTTGGCAAGCTGGTGATGCGCAATGCGGCACAGAACCTGGTGCCGGTGACGCTCGAACTCGGCGGCAAGTCGCCGACCATCGTCGCGCGCAGCGCTGACATCGCCACCGCAGCGTGGCGGATCGGGGTGGCCAAGGCGAGCAATGGCGGGCAGCTGTGCGTCAACCCGGATGTGATCTATGTTGCGCGCGAACAGCAGGAAGCGTTCGTTGCCGCGCTCAAGCAGACTTTCAGCGAACTGTTCCCGAGCGCCGAAGCCAACCCCGACATGGTGGCGGTGGTCAATGAGCGCCATCTGCAGCGGGTCGAGTCCTATGTCGACGATGCGGCCCGTGCTGGTGCGCGGGTCGAATGTGCGCCGGCGCCGGTGGCGCTGCAGGCTGGTGAGCGTCGCCGCCCGCTGCGCATCGTCATCGATCCGCCGGCCGAAGCACGCATCATGCAGGAAGAAATCTTCGGTCCGGCCGTGGTGGTGAAGAGCTACGAAGCGATTGGCGAAGTGGTCACCGACATCAACGGCCGTCCGCGTCCGCTGGCGCTGTATTACTTCGGTGAAGATGCGGCCGAACAGCAGTACGTGCTCGAGCACACCTTGTCCGGTGGTGTCACCATCAATGAAGCGATGTTCCATGCGGCGATGGAAGATGCACCATTTGGTGGCATCGGTGATTCGGGGATGGGGCATTACCACGGCCGTGAAGGCTTCATCGAGTTCAGCCACATGCGCACGGTGTTCAAGGCGCCGGCTTATGATCCGCGGCGCGAGTGGGGCATGCTGCCGCCTTACTCCGAGCACTTCCTCGCCATGATGGAGTCCCAGGTCACGCCCTGAGCCTATCCTCTGAGTCTGTCCCCTCGGCCAGCCGCTGTGCTTCGTTGCAGCCGCTGGCCGGTTTGTTTGCTGCTTGGTCGTTGCAATAGTTCACCATAGTTCATAAAATTCTAATATATTCATATTTGTGCCTTGATGCTCGTCAACAACAGCGGGCAAGCTGGGCGGTGAATGTATTGGAGGGGTGAATGAAAGCAAGAAATACACGGCAGGAGATGCCGGCAGAGCGCGACCGTTTGCAAGCCGGCGCCGACTCGCCTGACCAGGGTCGTCGTCGCTTGCTGATGGGTGCCGCAGCAGCGCCAGTGCTGCTTGGCGGCGCGGTGGCCGTGCCGCATCAGGCGCAGGCAGCGCTCAGGACCCAGGCGCGAATCGTCATCGCCGGCAGTGGTCTGGCCGGAGTGGCGACCGCCAATCGCCTCGCACGCGAGCTGGATGGGGCAAAAATCACCATCATTGATCGCAAGGAGGAACACAACTATCAGCCGGGTTATACCCTGGTCGCTTCCGGAGTCTGGCCGGTGGGCAAGGTCAGCGACCGCAACCGCGACCTCATTCCGGCACAGGTGGAATGGGTGCGCGAGATGGTGGCCGAATTCGATCCCGACGCCAATGCGGTGATCACCGACAGCGGCCGGCGCATCCAGTACGACTATCTCGTGGTTGCCACCGGTTTGCAGCTTGATTATGCGCAGATCGAAGGCATGGACGTCAGCGCGATCGGGCAAAACGGCCTGGCCAGTGTCTATCCGGGGCCGCAGGCAGCGCAGGCGACCTGGCAGGCGATGGATGCCTTCCGCCAGCGCGGCGGGCGGGCGCTGATGACTTTGCCGGCGACGCCGCTCAAGTGTGCCGGCGCACCGCTGAAAATGACCTTCATGCTCGCCGACCGTCTGCGTCAGGCCGGCACGCGTGGGCAGTCGACCGTCGATTTTCATTCGGCGCTGACCAATATCTTCAGCGTGCCGGTGATCAACGCCGAAATCCTCCGCCGCTGGCAAGAGCTCGACATCCCGGTCCATTTCCAGAGCAGACTGGTCGCGGTGGACATCGCCGCACGGCGGGCGACTTTCGCCGATGTGGCCGGCGAGCGCAGCACGCTCGATTACGACTTCATCCACGTCGTGCCGCCGATGCGTGCCCCCGATGCGGTGAAGAACAGTGCGCTGGCCTGGCAGGAAGGGCCTTTTGCCGGCGGAGGCTGGCTGGAGGTCGATCGCGAAACCTTGCGCCATCGGCGCTATCCGAATGTGTTCGGCCTTGGCGACATCAACGGCACCGGCAAGGGCAAGACCGCCGCGACGGTGAAGAAAAGCACGCCGCTGGTGGTGCAGAACCTGCTTGACGTGATCGCCGGGCGCGAGCCGTCACAACGTTTTGACGGCTATACCTCGTGTCCGATGCTGTTGCGCGAAGGCTCGGCGCTGCTGATCGAGTTCGACTACGAAGACCGCCTGGTGCCGTCGCTGCCGGCAATTCAGCCGCTGCAGGACAGTTACTTTGCCTGGGTGATGAAGACCCGTCTGCTCAAGCCGGCCTACATGGCAGTGGCCAAAGGCCGGGTGTGAGGGAGGAGAAGACATGTACGAAATCTGGTTGACGCTCAACATCCTTTACGAACTCGGGCTGCAGTATCTGCCGTTGATCATCGCGACCACTGTGTTGTGGGCCGTGCTGATGCTGCTTGCCGTCCGTCGGCCGCAGCGACGCTGGGGCCAGGCGCTGCGGCCGGCGGTGCTGGTCGCGCTGCTGGTGACCGTGATCACCTTCTTCATCACTCCCGGCCTTACCCAGTCTTCCTTCGCCAACATGGGCTACTGGGTGGATTGGGGCAATCTCTTCCTCTACGCTGCCGCATTTGGTGCAGTCGGCGGCGCGCTGGCCTGGCCGTTGCTGGCAATGCGCGGGCGCTGAGGATTGGAGGCAGGGCAGGCGCAAGGCCTGCCCCTTGGGCGGTTTCGTGCCACGCACCGGGACGGTGGGCAGTGCATGCCGTTTCACCGTTTGCAGGACGGCAATCAGTCACGGCTGAAGCGGTAGGCCAGTTCGCCGAGCAGTTCGTGTACCGCAAACCAGGCTGCATACGCGCTGCCGGCGTTGGGTAGTTGCTGGCTGGGCAGGCTCGGACCGCTGGTGGGGTCATATTGGCCGAGCCAGCCCGTGGGGGCTGGGATCACTTCGAAGCCGGCGGTTTCGAATTCGGCGCGGGCACGGCGCATGTGAGCAGCATGGGTGACCAGCAGGATGCGCTTCACGCCGGCTTCGTGCAGGATGGAGGCCGAGAGGCGGGCATTGCCACGGGTATCGAGCGAAGCGGTTTCCGTCCAGTGCACCGGTACGGCGAACTCGTCGGTGAGCACCTGCTGCATCAGCGTCGCTTCGGCGACCCTGCCTTCGGGCGCGCCGCCCGTGAGCAGCACCGGCAAACCGCTTTGCCGTGCCAGCCAGGCACCGTAGCGCAGTCGCTCGAGTGCCAGCCGGTTCACCGTTTCGCCGCCGTATTCGGGCGCGTAGCTGCGCCGGCCGGCGCCGAGGATGACGATCGCCTGGGCGCGCTCGAGTTCGCTGCTGGCCAGCGGCTGCGGATCTTCGCTGAGGCGGAGCAGCCAGCTCACACTGGCCGGGGTCATCAGCAGCAGGCTGAACACCAGTCCGCTCCAGCACAGGATGCGGGCGCAGCGTGGCCGGCGCTGCAGCAGAAGCAGGCCGAGAAGCAGCGGCCACAGCGGCAGCAGCGGCGGCAGCAGCAGTGCGGCGAGCAGTTTTTTCAAGGCAAACAGCGGAAAAGTGAAATCCATGAGCGGTGTCTGTGCCAGGTGAGAATGGATGAAATGGTGTGTGGTGATCGGAGGCGACGCAGGATGCGGATTGTAGGCTTGATGCAGACCGGATGCCGGCATGAACAACTGTCCCGGCTCCTTGCAGGCGAAGGCGGAGGATGTTTGTCGCTGATCAGTGTGGGCAGTATCATCTCCGGATTGAAATCAATGGCCTGCTGCCGTGCCTGACAAACCTCAACCTGTCCGCCTGCCTCCGCCTGCCTGCTGCGTCCCGTCCGGAGCCGGGGAAGCATGAGCGTGCGCAGCCTGCTCTGGCTTGCTGCTCTGGTGCTGGCCTTGTTGACGTTGTGGCAAGGCTGGCGTGCCTGGCAGCTTGCCCGTCGACCGGCTGCGGTGCGTCGACCTGCAGGGCGCTCGCCCGCCAGGACGGCAGCAGATGAAGCGGCGGACATTGATGAGGATGAGGACGAGGACGAAGAGGCCGAGGAGGCGGAGTTTGACTACGGTCTCAGCTTGCGTACTCCGCCAGCGGCAAGGACCGCGCCGTCGGCAGTCTCTGCCGCTGCCGCAACGGTCACTCCCGATGGCGAACTGTTTGCCGCCCAGCTTGAGCTGCGCCGCCTCCAGCGCGAGCTGGAAGCCGAACAGCAACAGGTCACCGAGCAGCGCAAGGAGATCGAGCGCCTCCAGAGTGAACTCGCCTTGCTGCAGCAGACACTGGAAGAGGGCAGGGGGCAGATGCCGGCACCGGCTCAGGACCCGGTGTCGCCTGAATATGCCGAGCCGCTGCGTCTGGCCGAGATGGGTTTCAAGGATGAAGAGATTTCCGCTCGCTGCGGTATCAGCCTTGCTGAAGCGCGGCTGGTGCTGGCGATGGCCCAGCGTGGAGGACGGGGATGAAGGACTGGCTGCGCAGACTGCTTGCATCAGCCGCTATCGGACGGCGTGGAGCGGCTTCGCAACTGGCGCTGCGCAAGGCGCTGCTCACCTTGTTCGCGGCGCTGGCCTGTGCGCTGCTGGCGCTGGCGCTGGGCACGGATGAGCCCGGAACGGAGCCGTCACTGGAGCGGCCGTTGCGCCCCTGGGAGGCGAAGCCGCAGGCGCCCCTCACCTTGCCATCACCGCTGTCGGCCTCGCCGTCCGCTGCCGAAGTCGATGCGGAGGCCAGTGTCGCCACTTCTGCAGTCGCGACTGCCGGCAGCGTGGCCGAGATCGGCAGTCGGAGCCTGGTCGAGCCTGCTGCAAACGAGGAAAGTCCTGCTGCACAGGCGGCTGCGCTGGCCCAGGCGCGACCGGCACCGGTTGACGGCTATCGCATTCAGCTCGGCGTTTTTGCCGGTCCGGCCAATGCGCTGGCTCTGCAGCAGCGTCTTGCCGACCAGGGACTGCCGGCCGGGGTGCAGAGCCGGGTGGTGCTTGGTCCTTTCCCTGATCAGCAAACCGCGCGCAATGCACAGGCTGCCTTGCGCGCAGCGGGCATGGAAGAAGGTATGCTGTTGCCACCTGCGAAGGTGGCGGATCAGTCTGCCCGCGGCAAAAAACCACAATCCGGGGGAAAGCCCTGATTTTTTAGCGTTTTACCATCATCCACAAAGGGGAGTGTTCATGCAGATCAAGAGTCCTGATTTCGGTACTGTCGAAGTGAGTGAGGACCGCATCATCGATTTTCCGGCCGGCTTGCCCGGTTTCGAAAACTGCAAGCGTTTCATCCTGGTGCACGAAGAAGGCAGCGAGGCGGAAGTATTCCTGCTGCAGTCGGCCGATGATCCCGAAGTCGCTTTTTCGATCACTGCGCCCAACCGGTTTGGCGTCAATCTCGAATTCGAGCTGGATGACGAGGAAGCCGCGCTGCTGCAACTCGACAAGGCTGATGACGTCACGGTGGCGATCATCGTCCGCTCGCAGGACGAAGCCGCAGCGGGCCCTGCCGGTGCCGGGCTGAGTGCCAACTTCATGGCGCCGGTACTGATCAACACTCGCGCCCGTCGGGGGATGCAGAAGGTGATCAGCCGTTTTGGCTGCGAAGTGACCTTGCGTCAGCAAGGCTGAAGCGGTTTGCGGGTCGGGCCGGTGCCGTCTTTCGTTGACCAGGTGCCAGCCCGCTTGTGCCATACCGCTCCTTTCCACCTTTTCCCTTTTTGCTCGAGTCCGACCATGAGTCACCGCATCATTTCCACCGCCGCCGCTCCTGCCGCCATCGGCCCCTATTCACAGGCGGTGCAGGCTGGCAATCAGATTTACCTTTCCGGCCAGATCGGCCTTGATCCGGTCAGCATGGAACTGGTCGAAGGCATTGAAGCGCAGGCGCTGCAGGTGTTCGACAACCTGAAAGCAGTCGCCGAAGCGGCGGGTGCCAGTCTGGCGCAGACGGTCAAGATCACCATCTACCTCACTGATCTGGCCAATTTCGCCACTGTCAATGAGCTGATGACGCGCTATTTCAGCGCGCCTTACCCGGCACGCGCCACGGTCGGTGTCGCTGCGCTGCCGCGTGGTGCGCTGGTCGAAGCTGACCTGATTCTGGTCACTGCCTGAGCGCTGGCCGGGAGCTTGCCGAGGGCAATGTCGTCGCCCGCAGAGATGGAGCCTGCTGCTGCCGCGCTGTGGGCGACGGTGAGCGCCGAGCAGCGCGGACGGCTGGCCAAGCTGGATATTCATGGCGCGCAGGATCTGCTGTTTCATCTGCCGCTGCGCCATGAGGACGAAACCCGGCTGAGCCTGATTGCCGACCTGCGCGTTGGCGTCGCCGCCCAGGTCGAAGCGGAAGTGCTGAGCTGTGAAGTGAGCTTGCGCCCGCGCCGCCAGCTGGTGGCGCAGTTGCGCGATGCTTCCGGCCTGCTGTATGCCCGCTGGCTGCATTTCTACCCTTCGCAGCAGAAAATGCTCCGTCCCGGGCAGGTGTTGCGCCTGTTCGGTGAAGTGCGTCATGGCTTTTTCGGCATCGAGATGGTCCATCCGCGTCTGCGGGTGGTGAAGGACGACGAAGCTCTGCCGGCGGCGCTGACGCCGGTGTATCCGACCACTGCCGGTCTCAGCCAGCCGGTGTTGCGCAAGCTGATCGGGCGCTGCCTGCAGGTGCTGGAACCGGCCGAGCTGCTGCCGGCAGCGCTGTGCGCGCACTTGCAGTTGCCGACTTTGAAGGAAGCCTTGCAGCAGCTGCATCAGCCGCCGGCGGATGTCGATGTTGCCAGTCTGGAAGCGCGCAGCCATCCGGCCTGGCGTCGGTTCAAGTTTGAAGAACTGCTGGTGCAGCAGCTCAGTCTGCGTCGTGCCTATGCTGCCCGACGTGCTCATGCTGCGCCGGTGCTGGCCGCGCCGGCGGTGCTGGGGCCGGCTTTGCTCGCTGGTTTGCCGTTTGCGCCCACCGGAGCGCAGACGCGGGCGCTGGCGGAAATCTGCGCTGATCTGGCCACGCCGCATCCGATGCAGCGCCTGTTGCAAGGGGATGTCGGCAGCGGCAAGACTCTGGTCGCGGCGCTGGCGATGCTGCAGGCGCTCGACAGCGGCTGGCAGGCGGTGATGATGGCGCCGACCGAAATCCTCGCCGAGCAGCACTGGCAGAAGCTGAGCGCCTGGCTGGCGCCGCTCGGGGTGGAAGTGGTCTGGCTGTCGGGCAGTCGCAGCAAGCGCGAACGTGAAGCAGCGCTCGCCGCCTTGCGCGACGGTCGCGTCCAGCTGGCGGTCGGCACCCATGCCTTGCTCGAAGATCCGGTGTTGCTGCCGCGACTGGGGCTGGCGGTGATCGACGAGCAACACCGTTTCGGCGTGCGCCAGCGTTTGAGCCTGCGCGACAAGGGCGGGCAGGGCGAAGCGGGGCCAGCGGAGGGAGGGCAGGGAAGCTGGCGCCCTCATCTGCTGATGATGTCGGCGACGCCGATTCCGCGCACCCTGGCGATGACCCATTACGCGGATGTCGATGTTTCGGTGCTGGATGAATTGCCGCCAGGGCGCACGCCGGTGCGCACTCATCTGGTGGTCGATGGCCGTCGCGGCGAAATCATCGAGCGGCTGCGTGCCGCCTGTCTTGATGGCCGTCAGGCTTACTGGGTCTGTCCGCTGATCGAGGAATCCGAAGCCTTGCAGTTGCAGACGGCAGTCGATACCCACCAGACCCTGGTTGCGGCCCTGCCTGAACTGGAAGTCGGTCTGGTGCATGGTCGGTTGAAGCCGGATGAGAAGTCGGCGACCATGGCGCGTTTTGCCAGCGGAGAAATCCAGGTGCTGGTGGCAACCACGGTGATCGAAGTCGGCGTCGATGTGCCCAACGCCAGCCTGATGGTGATTGACCACGCCGAGCGCTTCGGGCTCGCCCAGCTGCATCAGCTGCGCGGCCGCGTTGGCCGCGGCGCTGCGGCCTCAGCCTGCGTGCTGATCTATGCCCAACCATTGTCGGCCCAGGGGCGCGAACGTCTCAAGGTGATTTATCAGCACAGTGACGGTTTTGCGGTGGCCCGTGCCGACTTGCAGATCCGTGGCCCCGGTGAATTCATCGGCGCCCGCCAGAGCGGCGTGCCGATGCTGCGCTACGCCGATCTCGAAGCCGACGCCGAACTGATCGATGCTGCGCGCAGCTGGGCCGAAACCCTGCTCGCCGACGATCCCGCCACGGCCGAGGCCTTGCTGGAACGCTGGCTCGGCGGCCGCGAAGCGCTGCTGCAGGCTTGATCATGAGTCAAGGTTCGCGGCTTGCGCCGCTCCTACGAAACCCCCGGCAGCCTCACCAGCGTGCGGTAGAAGCGACGCAAGTCGCGAACCGCCGCTGAACCTGGTTTCTTTGCCCTGCCCAGGCCTTCTCCGATACGTCGCCATCAGCGGTAAACGCTAGAATGGCGGCTTGTCCGCTTTTCTTGCCCATGTTGCTCCAACCTGACCACGGGCGCTGGCAGCGCCGTCCGGTGCGGGCCAGTGTCGCACCGGCGCTGATTCCCTGGCTCACTGACCCGGCTTCGCTCACTGCGCGCATTCGTGCCCGTTGCCGGCAGTTTGAAGTGCGCCTGCTGCGCCAGGGGCTGGGGCCGGCTTTGCCGGATGAGGCGGGCGTGTTCGGGCTCCGGGTCGGTGCCTTGCTGTGGGTGCGCGAGGTGCTGCTGATTGCCGATGGTGAGGCGGTGGTGTTCGCCCGTTCGCTGCTGCCGCGTCAGCATGTGCGCGGGGCCTGGAATCTGTTCCACGGTTTCGGTGCCCAGCCGCTGGGCGCGGCGCTGTTTGTCGATCCGGCGATCGCTCGTGGAGCGCTGAGTTGCGTGCGGCTGGACCGGCGTGATGCGCGTTATCATCGGGCTGGACGCGCGCTGCGTCAGCATGCGCCGGCGGCGGCGCTCGGGCTGGCACTGTGGGGGCGGCGTTCGCTGTTTTTCCGGCACCGGCGCAGCCTGATGGTGAGCGAGTTTTTCCTCCCGGCAATCAGCGGTCTGCCGGCACGTCCTTTGAATAGTCGTCTTTCGAGTCTGTGATGTCTTCCCTGTCTGCCATGGATCTGTCTGCCAAACTGCCTCATTACATTCGCCTGATGCGAATCGACAAGCCGATCGGCACCTTGCTGTTGTTGTGGCCGACGCTGTGGGCGCTGTGGTTTGCCGGCGGCTGGCCGCCGCTCGGTCTGCTGCTGATTTTTGTCGTCGGTACTTTCCTCATGCGCTCGGCCGGCTGCGTGATCAATGATTTTGCCGATCGCAATTTTGACGGTCATGTCGAGCGCACCGTCAATCGCCCGCTCGCCACCGGTGAGGTGTCCGCGCGCGAAGCTTTGCTGCTTGCTGCCGGTTTGTCCTTGCTCGCCTTGTTGCTGGTGCTGCCACTGAATGCGCTGGTGCGCTGGCTGGCGCTGCCGGCGCTGTTTCTGGCTGCCAGCTATCCGTTTACCAAGCGCTTTTTCCCCATTCCGCAGGCCTACCTCGGCATTGCCTTTGGTTTCGGTATTCCGATGGCTTTTGCTGCGGTGCTGGGTGAAGTGCCGCCGCTGGCCTGGCTGATGCTGCTCGCCAATGTGTGCTGGGCAGTGGCGTATGACACCGAATACGCGATGGTCGATCGCAATGACGATCTCAAGCTCGGACTGAAATCGTCGGCGATCACTTTTGGCCGTTTTGATGTCGCGGCGGTGATGCTGTGCTATGCGCTGACGCTTGGACTGTTGGCGGTGGTCGGCGAGTGGGGCGGCCGTGGCGTGTTCTGGTTTGTCGGCCTGTTGGTCGCTGCTGCCATCGCCGGCTATCACTACCTGCTCATCCGCCATCGTCAGCGCGCAGATTGCTTCAAGGCTTTCCGCCACAACAACTGGTTCGGCGCGGCGATCTTTGCCGGTCTGCTGATCGACGAATTCCTGCGCTGAGGCGCGCTCCCGTCTTGCTGTTTTTCCGGAT
Organism: Thauera sp.; assembly: GCA_034005275.1. Lineage (GTDB taxonomy): Bacteria > Pseudomonadota > Gammaproteobacteria > Burkholderiales > Rhodocyclaceae > Thauera. The sequence continues at coordinate 51,261 of JAVEVA010000001.1, forward strand.
TTTTGCATGCACTTCATGAATTCCCTGCAGGCCGCCTGGACCGGGCGTGACAGCCTGCTCTGCGTCGGCCTCGACCCTGAGCCCAGCCGCCTGCCGGCCCATCTCCACGGCCGCGAGGACGCCTTGTTCAGCTTCTGCCGTGACATCGTCGATGCCACGGCAGATCTGGTCTGTGCTTTCAAGCCGCAGATTGCCTATTTCGCTGCTCAGCGTGCGGAGGATCAGCTTGAAGCCCTGATTGACCACATTCACCAGCACCATCCCGACATTCCGGTGGTGCTCGATGCCAAGCGTGGCGATATCGGCAGCACTGCCGAGCAATATGCTCGCGAAGCTTTTGAGCGCTATCAGGCCGACGCGATTACCGTCAATCCTTACATGGGACGTGATTCGGCCGAGCCTTATCTCGCCCGTGCCGACAAAGGCGTGTTCCTGCTGTGCCGCACGTCCAATGCCGGCGGCTCTGACCTGCAGGCGCTCGATGTCGGCGGGCGCAAGCTGTACGAGCATGTCGCGGCACTGGTCGCTGACGAATGGAACGGTTACGGCAACTGTGGTCTGGTGGTGGGAGCGACTTTCCCCGCCGAGATCGCCCGCGTGCGTGCGCTGGTCGGCGACATGCCCTTGCTGGTGCCCGGCATCGGCGCCCAGGGCGGTGACATTGCCGCGACGCTTGCTGCCGGAGCCACCGCAGCCGGCAGCGGTCTGTTGATCAATTCCTCGCGTGCCATTCTGTATGCCGGCAGCGGTGAGGATTTCGCCGCCGCGGCCCGTGCTGCCGCACAAGCGACGCGCGCAGCGATCAATGCCGAACGTGGTTCCAGGGCGGTGGCATGAAATATACCGACCTGCGGGACTTCATTGCCCAGCTCGAAGCACGTGGCGAGCTGAAGCGCATTCAGGTGCCGGTCGATACCCATCTGGAAATGACCGAAATCGCTGACCGTGTGCTGCGTGCTGGCGGGCCGGCGCTGTTGTTCGAGCAGCCGACCACCCACGGCGTGCCGCAGGCGATGCCGGTGCTGGCCAATCTGTTCGGCACCCCGCAGCGGGTGGCGCTGGGGATGGGTGAGGAGATCAGGGACGGGCAGTGGGCGCGGCCCTTGCGCGAAGTCGGCAAGCTGCTGGCGTTTCTCAAAGAGCCGGAGCCGCCGCAAGGCTTGAAGGACGCCTGGCAGAAGCTGCCGGTGCTGAAGCAGGTGCTCAACATGGCGCCCAAGGAAGTGCGCAATGCGCCTTGTCAGCAAGTGGTGTGGGAAGGTGAGCAGGTCGATCTGAGTCGTTTGCCGATCCAGCACTGCTGGCCGGGCGATGTGGCGCCGCTGATCACCTGGGGGCTGGTGGTGACCCGCGGGCCGCACAAGAAACGGCAGAATCTGGGCATTTACCGCCAGCAGGTGCTGGGACGTAATCGCCTCATCATGCGCTGGCTGGCTCATCGTGGTGGTGCGCTCGATTTTGCCGATTTCCAGCGCGCCCATCCCGGCCAGCCTTTTCCGCTCAGCGTGGTGCTGGGCTGTGACCCGGCGACCATTCTTGGTGCGGTGACGCCGGTGCCCGACAGCCTGTCCGAATACCAGTTTGCTGGCCTGCTGCGCGGCGCGAAGACCGAGCTCACCCGCTGCATCGGCAATGAGCTGCAAGTGCCGGCAACTGCCGAGATCATTCTCGAAGGCGTGATCCATCCGGAAGATCTGGCGAAAGAAGGGCCGTATGGCGATCACACCGGCTATTACAACGAAGTCGCTGAATTTCCGGTGTTCACCGTCGAGCGCATCACCATGCGTCGCGAGCCGATCTATCACAGCACCTATACCGGCAAGCCGCCGGACGAGCCGGCGATGCTGGGCGTGGCGCTGAACGAAGTCTTTGTGCCGCTGCTGCAGAAACAGTTTGCCGAGATCGTCGATTTCTACCTGCCGCCAGAAGGCTGCTCCTACCGGCTGGCAGTGGTGAGCATCCGCAAGCAGTATCCGGGTCATGCCAAACGGGTGATGTTCGGCATCTGGAGTTTCCTGCGCCAGTTCATGTACACCAAGTTCATCATCGTCGTCGACGAAGACGTGAATATCCGCGACTGGAAAGAGGTGATCTGGGCAATCACCACCCGCATGGATGCCAGCCGTGATACCACCCTGGTGGACAACACACCGATTGATTATCTTGATTTTGCCAGTCCGCATGCCGGGTTGGGGAGCAAGATGGGGCTGGATGCGACCAACAAGTGGGCCGGTGAAACCAGCCGCGAGTGGGGGGTGCCGATCGTGATGGACGAGGCGGTGAAGGCCAGAGTTGATCAACTGTGGGACAGCCTCGGCCTGCAGGGTGAGACTGGATGACAAGGAGAGGGCAATGAGCGCAGCTTATGTGGTCGGTCACATCACGGTGAAAGACGAAGCTTTGTGGGCGCAGTATCGCGCCGCAGTGCCGGCGACGCTGGCGCCGTGGGCGGCGGAGTTGGTGTTTCGCGGCCAGCGTGCGGCCCAGCTTGATGGCAGCAGTCCGCATGATGACATTGTGGTTATCCGTTTTCCCGATCTCGTCGCGCTCGAAAGCTGGTTTGCTTCGCCGGCTTATCAGGCACTGATCCCGCTGCGCCAGCAGGCGGCGGAGATCGAACTGTCGTCCTGGCAGAGCTGATCCCTTTTACTGTTGCGGAACATTCTCCATGACGACTTCACCCGCTTCCCGTCTGCCGCCGCCCAACATGCTGGCGATCACTCATCTGATCTACGGTCTGCACGCTTTTGCGGTGGTGAGCGCCATTCTCGGTTCGGCGACCATCGTGTTCAGTTTCATCGCCAGCCTGCCGTCGATCGTGGCGGTGGTCCTCAACTACTGGAACCAGCGCGCGGTGCGTGACAGCTGGCTGGAAAGCCATTTTCGCTGGCAGATCCGCAGCTTCTGGTTTGCCGTGCTGTGGGTGCTGATTGCAGTGCTGATGATGCTCACGGTGGTCGGCCTGCCGTTTGCCTTCATCGTGCTGCTGGTGCTCGGGCTGTGGATCAGTTACCGCATCGTGCGCGGTTGGTGGGTGCTGCTCGATCAGCGGCCGATGCCGCTGCCGCCCGGTGATTGAGCAGAGCCGGCAGAATCGGCGCCCGCCCATACCCATTCGAGCAAGGCATCGAGCGCTGCGCCACCGTCCTGCGCTTGCGGGTGGTTGATCATCATCACCACCACCTGACGGCGGCCGTGGCGGTCGAGCACATAACCGCCAATCGCGCGCACGCCGTTGATGGTGCCGGTTTTGAGGTGTGCCTGACCACGCGCCGGACTGCGGTCGAGATGGCGGCGGGCAGTACCATCGACGCCGGCAATCGGCAGTGCAGCGATGAATTCCGGCATCCACGGCCGTTGCCAGGCGCGGATCAGCAGTTGGCCGAGGCTGTCGGCACGGATGCGCGCAATGCGCGACAGGCCAGCACCGTTTTCGATCACCAGACCACGGGTGTCGATGGCTGCAGCGGTGAGCAGCGCGTGTGCGCGTTCGACGCCGGTGCTGACCATGTCACCGCTGCCGGCTTTGCCATCAACCGCCAGATCGGCAATCAGCTGGCGGGCAATCAGATTGCTCGACCATTTGTTCATTTTGCGCACGATTTCCGCCAGCGGCGGTGAGTCGTGGCTCAACAGCGTTTTTACCTGCGCGGGCGCTTTGCCGTGGCGCACTTGGCCGGTCACGCTGCCGCCCAGCTCCTGCCACAGGCTGCGCACCAGCGCTTCGGCATACGCCGGTGGCGGTAGCGGCGCCGCGCTCCAGGTGCGGGCGCCACAGCTGGCCGGCATGCTGCCGCTGAGAATGAGCTGATTGCCGATGCCATCGAAGCGAGCATCAAGATCGCGATGCCAGACCTGGCAGGGGCCGGCGACGCTGCGGATCTGATTGCGCACGCTGAGGCCGGTGAGTGCCGGTTCGGCGATCGCTTGCACCGCCTGCTGCGGCCGGCCGGGATGAAGCTGGAACAGCAGGCTGTTGAAATTGAGCAGCAGGCCGTGCGGGCCGCTGTTGTAGGGGCGCAGGCCGCGACCGTCGAACGCGGCCGGATCGTGCGCCGGCAGTTGCAGCACCGAGGCATCAAGTACCAGATCGCCGTTCACCCGCTGCAGGCCGAGTGCCCGCAGGCGGCGCAGCAGGGTGAGCAGGCGTGGATGGTCGAGCAGCGGATCGCCGCTGCCGATCAGATAAAGATCACCATTCAGATCGCCACTGGTTTCGATCGGCTGGGTACTGGCCAGCCGGGTCTGCCAGCTGTAAGCCGGGCCGAAATGTTCGAAGCTGGCAAAGGCGGTCACCAGCTTCATTACGGAAGCGGGGTTGAACGGCGTGCCGGCATTGAACTGCAGTGTCGGCGGCGTGCCGTCGACCGGCTGCACCCAGATGGCGACCGCGTCGTGGCTGATCCTGGCCTGGGCGAGGGCGGTGACCACCGGGGCGGGCAAGGAAGTGGCGAGTGCGCTGCCGAAGCTGCTGCACAGCAGGAGGGCGAGCAGGAGTCCTCGCTTGAGCAGGGTGTGCAGCGTGCTTGAGTTGTTCGCGGATGAATCCGCTCCCACAGCCTGGCTTGTCGAATGTGTTGCGGTAGTTGCTTCAGCCGTGAAGACGGTGCCAGCTGAGCGGGAATGGCTGCGGTCGCGCTGCTGTATCAGGCTTTGCTGTGAGGATCGGCCTTGGCGCGGGTAGAATGGCGGGTTCGGGAATCGAATTTGGTCGATTGCTTTCATGCGGGCGAGGATCCACGGCAGCGGCTGCTGGTGAGGCGCGGGATTGATGATAAATGAGTGGATTTGGACATTACGGGCGTACGGCCGATGAGCTGGAACGCGAGATTTACAAGCGCGGACTTGCGCTTGGACTGGACTGGGATGATCAGACGCGGATGCGGGCGCTGGCGCGCGAAGCGCTCGCTGGCGAACGGGGCAGCACGATGAAGCTGTTGCGCAGCCCGATTCGTCAGGAAAAGCTCACTGGTGAGCTGTTTGCCCTGTCGGTGCTGATGCTCAACACCATGCGCCAGAGTGCCGAAACCGGCATTCACACCAGCGGCGGCCCGGCGTGGAAAGCTTTCGGCCGCGCACTGTATCTGGAAGCGGAAAGCCTGGAGCACAAAAGCTGATCTTTCAGCTGCCGGGCTGTTGCAGCCGCTTGCTTCAGTCAGCGAGCACGCTTTCGCTGGCAAACAGCTCGGCAATCGTTTCACGTCGACGCACCAGATGCGCTTCGGTGCCGTCGACAATCACTTCCGCCGCGCGCGGACGGGTGTTGTAGTTGGAGCTCATCGTCATGCCGTAGGCTCCGGCCGAAAGGATGGCAAGCAGATCGCCTTCGGCCAGCGCCAGCCTGCGTTGGCGGGCGAGGAAATCACCGCTTTCGCACACCGGGCCGACGATGTCCCAGGTTTCCTCCGGTTGCGCACCTTGCTGCACGCTGACCACTTCGTGCCAGGCATCGTAGAGCGCAGGGCGAGCGAGGTCATTCATTGCTGCGTCCACCACTGCGAAGTTCTTCGTTGCCCCCGGCTTGAGATATTCGACGCTGGTGAGCAGCAGGCCGGCATTGCCAACCAGCGAACGGCCGGGTTCGAAGCACAGCTGCTCGGGACGGTCGCGGAACACTGCCAGCAGCGGCGCGAGATAATCCGCCACCGGTGGCGGGTTTTCATCGCGATAGCGGATGCCGAGCCCGCCGCCCAGGTCGATGTGATCAAGCGTGATGCCGGCAGCAGCGAGGCGCTCGACCAGATCGGCCACTTTCTGTCCCGCTTCGGCCATCGGTGCCGGATCGAGCAGCTGTGAGCCGATGTGACAAGCGATGCCGCTCACCTGCAGGTGGGGCGAAGCCGCAGCGCGTTGGTAGAGGGCGAAGGCCTCATCGAAGCTGACGCCGAACTTGTTGTCCTTGAGGCCGGTGGAAATGTAGGGATGGGTTTTCGGGTCGACGTCGGGATTGACCCGCAGTGCGAGCGGCGCACGCAGGCCAAGCCCGGCTGCGACCTGTTCCAGGCGGTCGAGCTCGCTGGCTGATTCGACGTTGAAGCAGCGGATGCCGGCTTGCAGCGCCTGGGCCATTTCGGCAGCAGTCTTGCCGACACCGGAGAACATCACCTGGTCGGCACGGCCGCCGGCGGCCAGCACGCGTTCGAGTTCGCCGCCCGAGACGATGTCGAAACCGGCACCAAGGCGGGCGAACACCGACAGGATGCCGAGGTTGGAGTTGGCCTTGACCGCGTAGCACACCAGCGCGGAGCGTCCTTGCAGCGCCAGCTGCCAGGCTTGCCAGCTGGCGTGCAGGGCTGCACGCGAATAGACATAGCAAGGTGTGCCGAACTTGGCCGCCAGCGCGGGCAGGGCACATTGTTCAAGCTGCAGGACACCGGCATGACGCTGCAGGGTCGGCAAGGGAAAGGAAGCAGGCGAAGAAGGCATTGGTTTGTGAATCTTGGTTGAGGATGGAGCGTGCCGGAGCTGCATCAGCCGCGCGGGCGGTCAGCTGCTGATTGCCAGGCGGCAATCCGGACCGCTTGCTCACCTCCGGCGGCGGCCGGGGTTGGCGCTTGAAGCTGATCGGGGAGCTGGCCGAGTGTCGGCGGCGGGTGGAGCGGACCTTTGATGCCGCAACCCGTCAGCAGGGCCGCACTCAGGACGAGAAGGACGGTTTGTGCGCGCATGATGCACCGGAAGCAAAAGCGGTCATGCTATCAGAAGGGAGCGCCACCATCACTCAGCGCTGGATCGGCACCAGCACCCGCTCCTCCACCGGTGCCGGCGCCTGGGCGGGGGACAGCGGCGGCAGGCTGAAGGGCTGGCCTGGCTGGATTGGCTGGGGTGACTGACCTGCCACCGGGGTGGCGGGCGGTGAATCGCTGGCAAACATTTCTTCCAGCCAGGACGGCGGCTGCGGTCGTGCCGGGGGGGCGTATTCGGCGTACTGGAAATCGGGCACACCTTCGGCGCCGGTGGCGACTTCGCTCAGGCCGGGCGGGCGCGGCTGGCTGTGTTCGGGGATGCCCTCAAGGCCGGTTTCCATGAACTTGACCCAGATCGGCAAGGCTGCGACGCCGCCGGTTTCCCCTCGTCCCATGTTGCGCGGCTGGCTGAAACCCAGCCAGGAGACGGCGACCAGATCGGGGCTGTAGCCGCAGAACCAGGCATCGAGATAGTCATTGGTGGTGCCGGTCTTGCCGGCGAGATCGCTGCGCTTCAGGCTGCGCGCACGGGCGCCGGTGCCGCGCTTGACCACGTCCTGCAGCATCGAGTCCATCAGCCAGGCATTGCGCGGATCGATCACCCGCGGTGCGTTGCGTCCGGCGCTGGCTGCGTCGGTGCGGCCGACCAGCCGGCCGCTGGCGTCGTAGATTTCCTTGACGATGTAGGGTTCGACCCGATAACCGCCGTTGGCAAACACCGCATAGCCGCTCGCCAGCTCCCAGGGGGTGACCGTCCCGGCACCGAGTGCCATGGTCAGGTAAGGCGGATGCTGGGCCGAGTTGAAGCCGAAACGGCCGACGTAGTCCTGAGCATAGCGTGGGCTGATGTGCTCGAGCAGACGGATCGAGATCATGTTCTTCGAGCGCGCGAGTCCATCACGCAAGGTCATCAGGCCAGCGTACTTGCCGTCGTAGTTCTTCGGCTCCCAGGCTTTCGAGCCGGTCACGCCGGCCGGATAGTGGAGCGGCTCGTCTTCCAGCATGTGACCGGGGCCGAAGCCGCGTTCGAGTGCCGCCGAGTAGATGAAAGGTTTGAAGCTCGAGCCAGGCTGGCGCTGGGCCTGGGTGACGTGGTTGAACTTGTTGCGGTTGAAGTCGAAACCGCCGACCAGCGCTTTCACCGCCCCGTCGTGGGCGTCGATGGCGACCAGGGCCGACTGCACTTCAGGCAGCTGGGTGATTTCCCAGTCCTGGTCGGCCAGTTCGCGGATGCGCACGATCGCGCCACGCCGCACTCGCCGGGTCTGCGGTGCCTTGTCGGCCAGCATCGGCGCGACGAAGCGCAAGCCCTTGCTGCTGACGCTGAGTACATTGCCGCGACGATAGAGCTTGACCTCCTGCGGGCTGACGGTCAGCACCAGCGCGGCGAGCAGGTCATCGTAGTCCGGGTGGCTGGCCAGTGCTTCGTCGAAGCTTTCGGTGTCACCGTTGCCGGTGGGCAGTTCGATGAAGGCTTCCGGGCCGCGATAGCCATGGCGGCGGTCGTAGTCCATCACGCCGGCGCGCAAGGCCGCATAGGCTGCTTCCTGATCCTTGCGGGTGACGGTGGTGAACACGCGCAGACCGAGCTCATAAGCCTGGTCGCCGAACTGCTCGATGGCGATCTGGCGAGCCATTTCGGCGACGTAGTCACCGTGCACCAGCCGCGCTTCGCTCTTGCGGGCGAGGCGGGTGCTGCGTTCGCTCTGTGCCGGGGTGGCGAAGGGAATCGCTGCCTGGTAGGTGGTCTGGTCGATGATGCCGCTGTCGAGCATCCGTCGCAGCACGTACTGCTGGCGCACTGCCGCACGGCTCGGATTGACGATCGGGTTGAAGGCCGACGGTGCCTTGGGCAGGCCGGCGAGCATCGCGGCTTCGGGCAGGCTCAGCTCGTCGAGGGTCTTGCCGTAATAAGTGCGGGCGGCAGCGGCAAAGCCATAGGCGCGCTGGCCAAGATAGATCTGGTTGATGTAGAGCTCGAGGATCTGATCCTTGCTCAGTTCGTGCTCGATCTTGAAGGAGAGCAGGATCTCGTAGAGCTTGCGGTTATAGGTCTTTTCGCGGCTGAGGAAAAAATTGCGCGCGACCTGCATGGTGATGGTCGAGGCGCCCTGGCCGCGGCCACCGCTGGCGAGATTGGAAAGCGCAGCACGGGCGAGACCGAGCGGATCAACACCGCGGTGCTCATAGAAGCGTTCGTCTTCGGCGGCGAGAATGGCGTGCTTGAGCAGCGAGGGAACTTCGGCAATGCGCACCACATCGCGGCGCTCCTCGCCGAATTCACCCAGCAGAAAACCATCGGCCGTATATACTCGAAGCGGAATGCGCGGCTGATAGTCGGTGAGGGTTTCCAGGCCGGGCAGGTTTGGCCAGGCGAACAGCACGATAGCTGCCACGCTGGCAAGGCCGACCACGGCAAGGCTCAGCAGTGCGGCAAGGGGGTAGAGAACCCAGCGCATCTATGGTCCACAAAAAGCTCGAACAGGACGGGGATTATAAGGGAAGGGCGCAGGCCGGGTTGTTTCACCTTGTGGCCGGCGGCAGGTTTTGCTTTGCACTGATCACGAGATGTTGATACGATTTGAAAAGAATAATTAAGTGTTGTCCCTAACATATGGAAATGTAAGGGTTTTTCATGATTGGTCTTCCATTTTTCGGCGCTCGGGTGCCTGCGCTGGTCGGACTCGACATCTCTTCCTCTTCGGTCAAGCTGCTTGAGCTGGCGCCGGTGGGCAAGACGGGCTATCGCGTCGAACGCTATGCGATCGAGCCGCTGCCGCGTGATGCGGTCACCGACGGCAATATTGCCAATTTCGATGCGGTCAGCGAAGTGTTGCGTCGCGCCCTGCGTCGTTTTGGTGCCGGCGTCAAGAATGTCGCGATCGCCTTGCCGCAGGCGTCGGTGATCACCAAGCGCATCACCCTGCCGGGTGGCATGCGCGAGCACGAAATGGAAGATGCGGTCGAGTCCGAAGCCAATCAGTACATCCCTTTCCCGCTCGACGAAGTCAACCTCGATTTTTGCGTGGTCGGGCCGGCAGCCGGGGGCTCGGGTGAAGTCGACGTGCTGGTTGCGGTGTCGCGCAAGGACAAGGTTGAAGATCGGGTCGCACTGGCGCAGGCGGCCGGGCTGAAGCCGGTGGTGATCGACGTCGAACTGCTCGCCACCCAGGCGGCGCTCGAGCTGGTGATCAGCCGTCTGCCCGATGGCGGGCGCAACAAGCTGATCGGCTTCATCGATGTTGGTTCGCAGGCCATGCATGTCACGGTGATGCGCAATGGCCAGCAGGTCTATACCCGCGAGCAGGCCTTTGGCGGCAGCCAGCTTACCCAGGACGCGGCGCGTCAGTACGGCATGAGCTTCGATGAGGCGGAGCTGGCCAAGCGTGCCGGTGCCCTGCCGGAGTCCTACGAGCGCGAACTGCTGCGCCCCTTTCTGGATAATGTCGCGCTCGAAGTCTCGCGTGCCTTGCAGTTCTTCTTCACTTCGACCCAGTTCAACCAGATCGACCTGCTCGTCCTGGGCGGCGGCTGCGCCTCGATCCCCGAACTGCGGGAGATCGTCCAGGCGCGCACCCAGGTCGATGTGCTGGTGGCCAATCCTTTCGGCAACATGGAAGTGTCTTCGCGGGTGCGTCCGAAGAGCCTGCTTGCTGATGCGCCGCTGCTGCTCACGGTCTGTGGACTGGCCTTGCGGAGGTTCGACCAATGATTCGCATCAATCTGCTGCCGCACCGCGCCGAGAAGCGCAAGCAGCGGCGTGAGCGCTTCTACCTGCTCTGCGTGGCGATGCTGGTGCTGGGCGCGGGGATCGGTTTCGCGGTGCACAATGTTTTTGACGGCTATATCCAGCGTCAGGATGTACGCAACACCTTTCTCAAGAATGAAATTGCCAAGCTCGACCAGGAAATTGCCGAGATCCGGCGTTTGCAGGAACAGATTGACGACTTGCTCCAGCGCAAACAGGTGATCGAGAACCTGCAAGGCGTGCGCGCCAGCTCGGTTCATCTGCTCAATGAACTGGCCAGCCAGATGCCGGATGGGGTCTACCTCAAGTCGGTCACCCAGAGCGGCATGCGGATCAGCCTGCAAGGCTATGCCCAGTCGAATGCCCGCGTCTCGCACCTGATGCGCAATATCGAGAATTCGGCAGCGCTCGAGCGTCCGACTCTGGTCGAGGTCAAGGCCGCGACGGTTGGCGGGCGGCGACTGAGCGAATTCTCCCTCGGGGTGAGCCTGGTGCGCAGTACGCCTGAGGCTGAGGAGGCAAAGAATGAGGGGGCTGCCGCGCAGGGCAAGGCCGCAGGGAGGCGCAAATGAAGCTGGGAGCGGACAAAAAAGCGGGTGAGAGCAAGCCCGGTTTCGACCTGAAGCGGCTGGCAGACGATTTTCGCGATCTTGACCCCAACCAGCCCGGGCAGTGGCCGCTGGCACCACGGGTGGCGGTGATGGTGGGCTTGCTGGTCGCGGTGGTTGCTGCCTTCTGGTGGTTTGACTGGCAGGAACAGCTCGAGACCCTGGAGCAACGCGAGAAGGAAGAGCTGAGCTTGCGCGACAGCTGGACCGGCAAGAAGCGCCAGGCAGTCAATCTCGACGAACACAAGCGCCAACTGGCGGAAATTGATCAGCAGATCGGTGCGCTGCTCAAGCAGTTGCCCAACCGGGCCGAAATGGATTCGTTGCTGTCGGACATCAACCAGGCCGGTCTGGGCCGCGGCCTGCAGTTCGAGCTGTTCAAGCCGGGCGCCGATGTGGTGAAAGAGTTTTATGCCGAGATGCCGATCGACATCCGCGTCACCGGCACTTATCACGAGATCGGCGAGTTTGCCGGTGATGTGGCACGCATGCCGCGTATCGTGACCCTCAACAACATCGTCCTCAGTGCAGACAAGGGAGATCGGCTGAAGATGGAAGCGAAGGCCGTGACCTATCGCTATCTTGATGAAGAAGAACTCGCCACGCAGCGCCAGGCAGCCAAGGCCACCGCAGCTGCGAAAGGGAAGAAACGATGAGAACGGCGCTCATGTTCATCAGTGCTCTGGCGCTGGCTGCGTGCAGCGGCGGCGAACCGGATGATATCCGCAGCTGGATGCAACAACAGGCCAAAGGCATGCGCGGCGCGGTCAAGCCCTTGCCCGAGATCAGGCCTTTCCCGCTGGTCGAATACCTGGGGGCGGAGCTGGACGATCCTTTCCGTCAGGGGCGGATGCAGGTCGAGAAAGTCGCCAACATCGCCCTGCGGCCCAATCTTGATCGACGCAAGGAGCCGCTCGAAGCTTATCCGCTCGAGTCCTTGCGCATGGTGGGTGTGCTTTCCCAGGGCGGCAGCAATCACGCCCTGGTCAATGCCGATCAGAATCTGCATCAGGTCAGGGTGGGCAGTTACATGGGACAGGACTATGGCATCGTCACCGCCATTTCCGATACCGCAATTCATCTGCGGGAACTGATTCAGGACCCGCAGGGCGACTGGGTCGAAAACGAGCGCACCTTGACGCTGCAGGAACAGCAGGAGACGAAGAAATGAAAAAGCAGCTTTGCGCATGGGCGCTGATGAGTGTGTGCGGGGCGTGGTTGCCGGCGAGTGTGGTGTGGGCTCAGGAAACCGTGCAGCAGGACGCAGTGTCGCAGCAGGAGGTCGCGTCGGCGAGCAACCGCATCCGGACGATGGATGTGACCGAGCATGGTGGCAAGCTGTATCTGCGCCTCGGCCTGGAAGCACCGCTGAGCGCACCGCCGCCCAGTTTCAGTGTCGCCAATCCGGCACGCATCGCCTTTGATTTCCACGATACCGCCAATGGCCTCGACGGCAGCCTGCAGACCATCGAGCGCGGTGACCTGCGCACCGCCAATATCGTTGAAGCCGGTGACCGCACCCGGCTGGTGCTCAACCTGGTCAAGCTCAGCCCTTACGAAACCCGCATCGAAGGCAATGACCTGATCGTCGTTCTACAGACCGGACCGGACAGTGTCGGCAGCAATGTCACGGCGCAGGCGCAAAGCAATTTTGCCGTTGCCCAGCCGGCCGCCGCCCATGGGCAGTCGGTGCATGACATCCAGTTCCGCCGCGGCGTCGAAGGCGAAGGGCGGATCGTGGTTGATCTGTCGAGTGCCGAAACCGGCATCGACATCCGTCTGCAAGGCGGCAACCTGGTGGTGGACTTCCTCGGCACGGCCTTGCCCGAGCACCTGCAGCGTCGCACCGACGTGACCGATTTCGCCACCCCGGTCAGCAACATGAGCGTGCAGCAAAGCGGTGAGAATGTCCGTCTCACCGTGATGCCGAACGGCTTGTGGGAGCACAACGCCTATCAGAGCGACAAGCGCTTCGTGCTGGAGGTCAAGCGCCTGGCTGAAGATCCGAACAAGCTCGTTCAGGGTTCGCGCGGTCAGTACCAGGGCGAGAAGCTTTCGCTCAATTTCCAGAACATCGATGTGCGTTCGGTACTGCAGGTGATCGCCGATTTCACCGATTTCAACATCATCACTTCCGATTCGGTGCAGGGCAACCTGACCTTGCGCCTGAAGGACGTGCCCTGGGATCAGGCGCTCGACATCATCCTGCAGTCACGTGGGCTCGACAAGCGCAAGGACGGCAACGTGATCTGGATTGCGCCGGGGGATGAACTGGCCGCACGCGAGAAACTGCAGCTCGAATCACGGGCACAGATTGGTGATCTCGAACCGCTCACCACCGAGAGCTTCCAGATCAACTACCACAAGGCGGCTGAAATCCAGAAGTTCCTCAGCAGCAAGGACCAGCCTTTCCTGTCCAAACGGGGTTCGATCAACGTCGATCCGCGCAGCAACAAGCTGTTCGTCACCGATGTCGGCTCGCGTCTGCAGGCCTTGCGCAAGCTGGTGCAGGAGATCGACATCGCGCCGCAGCAGGTGCTGATCGAAGCGCGCATTGTCGAAGCCAACAAGACTTTTGCCCGTGACATCGGCGTTCGCCTCGGTTTAGGCGGTCTGGGGACTGCCAAGCTGGGCCGTCTCGGCCAGGTGGGTTTCGGCAATTCCGAGTTTGGTTCCCGTACCAAGCAGTGGATTGATCCGGTGCCAGGTGACCAGATCACCGGGCGCCCCGGCACGCCGGGCGGGATCTTCGATACTTTCGAGCGCGGCACACCGATGGTCAATTCGTCCATCCAGGTGGTCGACCCGAACGGCGGCGATGTCAGCAGCGGGAGAGGTTTCCTCCCCAATGGCTTCGGTGCGCTCAACATGACCCTGTTCAACAACGGCATGACCCGCTTCCTCAACCTCGAACTGCAGGCACTTGAGTCTGACGGTCGCGGCCGGGTGGTTTCCAGCCCGCGCGTGCTGACGGCCAATCAGGTCGAAGCCACCATCGAGCAGGGTACCGAGATTCCTTACCAGGAAGCGAGCAGCTCGGGCGCTACCAGCGTCTCCTTCAAGAAAGCGGTGCTGTCGCTCAAGGTTCGGCCGCAGATCACTCCCGATGGTCGTTTGCAGTTGTCGATCGAGGTTAACAAGGACCGCCCGTTGTGGGAAAACGCCATCCTCAACGTGCCGCCGATCGAGACCAAGAACGTAAAGAGCGAAGTGCAGATCGACAACGGTGGCACGGTGGTGATTGGCGGCATTTATGAAGAAGAGGAAACCAATGGCGAGGACAAAGTGCCTTTCCTCGGCGACCTGCCGGTGGTGGGCCACCTGTTCAAGTCGAAGCACACGGTCTCCAACCGCAAGGAGCTGCTGGTCTTCATCACGCCGCGCATCGTGACTGAAGCGCTGAGCCTGCGCTGAGCTGCGTTACAATCGGGGACGGCGCCCTGAGCGGGGGCCGTCCCTTTTTCATTGATGATGCGAACAACTACGTGAGCTGTCTGATCCTGGTCGGCATGATGGGTGCCGGTAAAACCACCATAGGCAAGGAGCTGGCGCGCCGCCGCAGCTGCCGCTTTGCCGACTGCGACCAGGAAATCGTCGCCCGTACCGGCGTCAGCATCCCGACCATTTTCGAAGTCGAAGGCGAGGACGGTTTTCGTCGCCGCGAGACGCTGATGATGGAAGAGCTCACCGCCGCCGACGATATTGTCATCGCCACCGGTGGTGGGGTGGTGACGCGGGCGGAAAATCGCGCGCTGATGCGGGAGCGCGGGCTGGTGATCTATCTGAAGATTCCGCCCCATGTCCTGTTCGAACGTACTCGCCACGACCGCAACCGTCCCCTGCTGCAGGTGGCCAATCCCCGCCAGCGCATCGAAGAGCTGTACGCCGAGCGCGATCCCCTTTATCAGCAGACTGCCCATCTGATCATTGAAGGCGGTCGTGGCAGTCCGGCGATGATGCTGCGCAATCTCGAAACTGCGCTCGCTGCTCATCAGGCCGCCCAGGCCAGCCAGGCAATCTCCTCCCCTGGAAGTCCGACATGAGAACCCTGACCGTCGCCCTGGGCGAACGCTCCTACCCCATCCACATCGGTCGTGGCCTGCTGGCGCAGGTCGAGCTGATCCGCCCTCATCTGAAAACTGCGCGGGTGATGGTGGTGAGCAATGAAACCGTGGCGCCGTTGTATCTCGGAGCGCTGCAGGACGCGCTGCTCGCTGCAGGCGTCCGCGTCGATCAGGTGATCCTGCCCGATGGCGAGCAGTACAAGGACTGGACGACGCTCAACCGCATTTTCGATGCGCTGCTCGGCAGCCGTTGCGAACGCTCGACCACCCTCATTGCGCTCGGCGGCGGGGTGATTGGCGACATGGGCGGTTTTGCTGCCGCCTGTTATCAGCGCGGCATGCCGTTCATCCAGATTCCCACCACCCTGCTTGCTCAGGTCGATTCTTCGGTGGGTGGCAAGACGGCGATCAACCATCCGCTGGGCAAGAACATGATCGGCGCTTTCTACCAGCCGCAGCTGGTGCTGGCTGATCTCGATACCCTGCGTACGCTGCCGGCACGTGAATTCTCGGCCGGGATGGCGGAGGTGATCAAATATGGTCTGATCCGTGACCCGGCTTTCCTTGCCTGGCTGGATGACAATCTGACCGCACTGATGGCGCGTGACGATGAGGCGCTGGCCTACGCGATCGAAGTCTCCTGCCGCAACAAGGCGGAAGTGGTGGCGGCCGATGAGCGTGAGCAGGGCGAGCGTGCCTTGCTCAATCTGGGCCACACTTTCGGTCATGCGATCGAAACCGGGCTGGGCTATGGCGAATGGCTGCATGGTGAGGCGGTCGCTGCCGGGACGATGATGGCGGCGGAATTGTCGCGCCGGCTGGGCTGGCTGGACGAAGTGGCGGTGACCCAGGTGCGTCAGCTGTTCGAACGCGCCGGCCTGCCGGTGTATGGTCCGGTGCTGGGTTCGGCGCGCTATCTCGAGCTGATGGCCCACGACAAGAAAGTTGAAGCCGGCAAGCTGCGGCTGGTGTTGTTGCGCAGCCTTGGGCAGGCGGTGCTGCATGGCGAAGCCGGCGCCGACGAAATCGCTGCAGCGATTGACGCCTGTTGTCGTCCCTGCCGCCGTCCATGAGCGCCGTGCTGAGAACTCGCCCTGCGCCGCGCCTCGCGCTGTGGGCGGTGCACGAGGACGGCAGCCGCGGTCGCAGCCATGCTGAAGCCGAGCCGCTGGCGCGCAGCAATTTTCAGCGTGACCGTGACCGTATCGTCCATTCTTCGGCTTTTCGTCGCCTCGAATACAAGACTCAGGTTTTCGTCAATCACGAAGGAGACCTGTTCCGTACCCGCCTTACCCACAGCCTGGAAGTCGCCCAGCTCACCCGTGGTCTGGCGCGTCAGCTCGAACTGAACGAAGATCTGGCGGAAGCGATCGCGCTCGCTCATGACCTTGGCCACACCCCTTTTGGCCATGCCGGTCAGGATGCGCTCAATGCCTGCATGCAGGACTACGGTGGCTTCGAGCACAACCTGCAGTCGCTGCGGATTGTCGATCGTCTCGAAGACCGCTATGCCGCATTCAGTGGTCTGAACCTGATGTTCGAAACCCGTGAAGGGATTCTCAAGCACTGTTCGCGGGCGAATGCCGAGCGGCTGGGCGCAGTCGGTGAGCGTTTCCTGCGCGGCGAGCAGCCGTCGCTGGAAGCGCAGCTCGCCAATCTGGCAGATGCGATTGCCTACAACAACCACGATGTCGATGATGGCTTGCGCTCGGGTCTGATCACCCTCGAGCAGCTTGATGAAGTGCCGCTGTTTGCCCGCCAGCGCCGTGAAGTCGAACGGCAGTGGCCGCAACTGCATCGCCGCAAGCTGGTACACGAGACCGTGCGCCGCATGATCCATCTGATGGTGGTGGACCTGTTGCAGCAGACTGCGGACAATATCGCCGCATCCGGGGTGGCGGGGGTCGATGACGTGCGCCGCGCGCCGCCGCTGGCCGCCTACTCGGCGCAGCTCAAACCGGAGTTGCAGCAGCTCAAGCGCTTCCTGCATGACAATCTGTATCGTCATTATCAGGTGGTGCGGATGACCACCAAGGCCAAACGGATCATCAACGAGCTGTTCACTGCCTTCATGACCGACTTGCGTCTGCTGCCGCCGCAATACCAGCAACTCGCCCGCGAAGACGGGCCACGCACCATCGCCGACTATATCGCCGGCATGACCGACCGCTACGCCATCAAGGAGCACCGCCGCCTGTTCGCCATTGGTGAGTAGGAGCGGCGCCAGCTGCGAACAACGGCTGTACCGCAATCATCCTTACAAAAATCCGTCGTCTGGGTGTGCCGGGGGCAAAGCCCGGCTTTATCATGCTGCCTTTGCCGAGAGGAGTGCCTTGTGGTGAGCGGTTTGCTGCGTCTGGATGCTGATTCCCTGGCGTTACGCTGGCTGCAGCGTCTGGGTGTGCTCGTGGTGGCGGTGGTGCTGTGGTATGTGTTGATCCATGGTGTGCTCCATTTCAGCATTGGCGTGCTGCCGCAGTCTTCGGCCTGGTTGCGCGATCTGTCGGCACATCTCCTGCTGGCGCTGATCCTGTGTGGCCTGGCTGCCGGGCGACGACGCTATCTGCCGGTTGCGCTGCTGCTGTTTTCCGCTTTCACCCTTGCCAATGCGCTCAAGCTCGCCATTCTTGGCGGACCGGTGATGCCGGATGATCTGATCGCCGCGCGCAACCTTTTCCTCTTGCTCGAAGGTTGGCAGTGGTGGGCGAGTCTGGCGCTGGTGACCATCCCGCTGGCTGGTCTGCTGTGGATGTTTGCCTGGCGGCGCAGCACGGCCTGGCTG
Source organism: Thauera sp. (assembly GCA_034005275.1). Classification (GTDB taxonomy): domain Bacteria; phylum Pseudomonadota; class Gammaproteobacteria; order Burkholderiales; family Rhodocyclaceae; genus Thauera. The sequence goes on from JAVEVA010000001.1 coordinate 69,149, forward strand.
ACTGCCGCCGCGCTGCTGGTCGCTGTGCTGGCACTGCAGCACAAGCCGGAGCCGGTGCGGCAATGGCTGGATGCGCGTTTCGGCGACTGGGTGTGGAATCAGCGCGGCAACTATCTGATGCGTGGCCTGCCGTTGCATCTGCTGCAGGAAAGTGCACGCAATCTCGCCCGACGCAGTACGCCACCGGCGCCGGCTGAAGTGGCGGCGGCGCTGGCGCAAGTCACCGGCAGTGCTTCCGGCGCTGAGTGGGCGGAAGACGAAGCGCATGAAAGCAGCTTCAGCCTCGTCAGCCATGCCGAAACCGGGGTGTTCAGCGCGGAGGACGCGCTTGCGCTTCGTGCGCCACGCAATGTCCATATGATCGTGCTCGAATCCTTCTGGGACCCGACTGCGCTGAAAGCGGCCGGTCTGTCGGCCGATCCTTTTGATCCGCAATTCCGTGCGCTGTGGCAGGCCACCGGTAACGCGCGTGCCTTGTCGCCGGTGTTCGGCGGGTATACCGCCAATGCCGAATTCGAAGTGCTGTGCGGTTTTCCGGTGTTGCATGACAACGTGTTCTTTGAAGGCCGTCTGCGGCGTGATGTGCCCTGCCTGCCGCGCCATCTGGCGCAGGCCGGTTATCGCAGTCTGGCTTCGCACCCGAATGCAGCGCCGTTCTGGAACCGGATCAATGCTTATCAGCGCATCGGTTTCGACCAGTACTGGTCAGAACGTGATTTCGTGCTTGATGACATGAATCGCGAGTTCCTCAGTGATGCTTCGCTCTACCGTCAGGTACTGGCGCGCATCGAGCCGGCACTGGCAGTAGGTGAGCCGCTGTTCAACTATGTGCTGACCTATTTCGGCCATCTCGACTATCCGCTCAATGAAGCCAGGCCGGCACGAATCACTGCGCGTAGCGACAATCCGCTCGTTGCTGCCTATGCCAATACGGTCTACTACAAGACCCGTGAGCTGATGGCTTTTCTTGCCGAACTGCGTGCTCGCGATCCGCAGGCGCTGATCGTCATCTTTGGTGATCATTTGCCGGCGCTGGGCTGGAATCATGGCGCGTATGTCGAATCCGGCCTGCTTGCCGCTGGACGCAGCGAGTTCACCGACCAGATGTTCCATACCCTGGTGGCGACCCCGCTGATCCTCATCGATGGCGAACGCGGCCCGGTGCGTAGCGGCGATCTGCCGATGTATGCCTTGCCGGCGAAAATTCTCGATCTGCTTGGTGACCAGCGGCCGAGCATGCTGCGCCTGCTGGCGCCAGCGGTCGATGCGCCTCAGCTTCGTCCTTTACCCGGCCTGCACTTCAGCCTGAACGGCGAGCAGATCGAGGTGTGCCGACCGGAGACCGCCAGCCCGGCCTGTGCGAGCAGTCGCGCCTGGGTGGAAGCGGTCGGCGTGCTCGAACGTGATCTGTTCAGCGGTGCCCAGCACGCGCTGCGCGAGCGCGGTGCTTCGTAAACCAGAAACCAACCCAAGGACGCTCAGAGATCTTCTGCGCTGATGGCTGCGCTGGCCGGGCTGCTTTCCGCTTCGATCGCTGCCAGCGCCTGAACTGCGCGTTCCAGCGCCGGCAGCAGGCTGAGCGCATTGCTGGCAGTGATGCGCATGATCGGTGCCTGAATGGCAACGCCCAGATTGGAGCGGCCATGCGGTGAAGGCACCAGCATCGCGATGCAGAACAGGCCGGGGAGAAATTCCTCGTCGTCAAAAGCATAGCCTTGCTTGCCGGCAGCAAGAATCTCGCTTTCCAGCACTTCCGCGTCGGTAAGGGTCTTGACCGTATAGCGGCTCAGCTCGCTGTGCGCGAGCAGCCGGCGACGCTGGGCTGGCGTCATCTGGCTGAGAAACATCTTGCCGCTTGCCGAGCAGTGCGCCGGCACCCGTGAACCGGGTTGCAGATAGAAGCGCAGTGGGGCGGCTGTTTCGACGCGATCCAGATAAAGCACTTCACTGCCGGACAAGGCGGTCAGGTTGCAGCTTTCGCCACTTTCCTCCACCAGCTGGCGCAGCACGGCGTGACGAGCGCCGTGCAAAGTGTCGTTGAGCAGCAGGTTCTCAGCCAGGCGACGCAGGCGGGTGCCGGTGCCGTAGTGGCGGCCATCGCTGTCACGTTGCAGCATCCCGGTCGCTTCGAGTTGTTGCAGCATGCGATGGACAGTGGGTTTGGGCAGACCGGTTTCTTCCACCAGACCTTGCAGGGAAACCAGCTGATCCTGGGCGGCAATGATTTCCAGCAGGGAGAGCAGGCGCATGGTCGGTGTGTCACCGTCGACCTTGCTCTCGCGTGGGCGTTCGAGGGCAATACTGCTCATATTTTCTCCCTTGTCTCTTAAATAAGAACAAATTGTACCGAAAAACGGGATTCATGTTGACCTTTTGTTTGTTCAGCTCTACAGTTGCGTCAAATCTCGTTTATTGGAACTTTATGTTCCGTTTGTTCTTGTTGTAAATGATGATAACGGAGACACCCGCATGAGCCAGACAGCCAATCAGAACACCAGCCCGACCTACACCTTGCCGGACGGCCGCAGCATTCCTGCCGGTCCGACCAGGATGACGCCTTCCGAAGCTTTTGTTGAAACCCTGGTCGCCAATGGCGTCACCGACATGTTCGGCATCATGGGTTCGGCGTTCATGGATGCGATGGACATTTTTGCTCCGGCCGGCATTCGCCTGATTCCGGTGGTGCATGAACAGGGCGCCGGCCACATGGCCGATGGCTACTCGCGGGTGTCCGGCCGCCATGGGGTGGTGATCGGCCAGAACGGCCCCGGGATCAGCAACTGCGTCACCGCGATCGGCGCTGCTTACTGGGCGCACAGTCCGGTGGTGATCGTCACTCCGGAAACCGGGACGATGACGATGGGGCTGGGCGGCTTTCAGGAGTGCAAGCAGCTGCCGATGTTCCAGGAATTCACCAAGTACCAGGGCCACGTCACGCACCCGGCGCGGATGGCCGAATACACTGCGCGCTGCTTCGACCGCGCCATCAGCGAAATGGGCCCGACCCAGCTCAACATTCCGCGTGACTACTTCTATGGCGAAATCACCTGCGAAATCCCCAAGCCGCAGCGGCTCGATCGCGGTGCCGGTGGCGAACAAAGCCTCAACGAAGCGGCCGAGCTGCTCGCGGCAGCCAAATTCCCGGTGATCATTTCCGGCGGCGGCGTGGTGATGGCCGATGCGGTTGAAGAGTGCAAGGCACTGGCCGAGCGGCTGGGCGCACCGGTGGTCAATAGCTATCTGCACAATGACTCGTTCCCGGCCAGCCATCCGCTGTGGTGTGGTCCGCTCGGTTACCAGGGCTCGAAAGCGGCGATGAAGCTGATGGCGCAGGCGGACGTGGTGGTGGCGCTCGGTTCGCGTCTGGGGCCATTCGGCACCTTGCCGCAGCACGGCATGGACTACTGGCCGAAGAACGCCAAGATCATCCAGATCGATGCCGACAACAAGATGCTCGGTCTGGTGAAGAAGATCTCGGTCGGGATCTGTGGCGATGCCAAGGCCGCGGCGGTGGCGCTCACCGAACGGCTCGCCGGTCGCACCCTGGCCTGTGATGCCAACAAGGCCGAGCGTGCGCAGAAAGTGGCGGCAGAAAAAGCCGCGTGGGAGCAGGAGCTCGACGAATGGACGCACGAGCGCGATCCCTACAGCCTGGACATGATCGAGGAGAACGCCAAAGAGAAGCCGTTCTCGGGCGGTGAATACCTCCATCCGCGCCAGGTGCTGCGCGAGCTGGAAAAGGCGATGCCCGAAGATGTGATGGTGTCGACCGACATCGGCAACATCAACTCGGTGGCCAACAGCTATCTGCGCTTCGAGAAGCCGCGCAGCTTCTTTGCGGCGATGAGCTTCGGCAACTGCGGCTACGCTTTCCCGACCATCATCGGTGCCAAGCTGGCGGCGCCTCACCGTCCGGCCGTGTCGTATGCCGGTGATGGTGCGTGGGGGATGAGTCTGATGGAGACGATGACCTGCGTGCGGCACAACATTCCGGTGACTGCGGTGGTGTTCCACAACCGTCAGTGGGGTGCGGAGAAGAAGAACCAGGTTGATTTCTACAACCGCCGCTTTGTGGCCGGCGAGCTGGACAACCAGAGCTTTGCCGAGATTGCGCGGGCGATGGGTGCGGAAGGGGTGACGGTGGATCGGCTGGAAGATGTCGGTCCGGCGCTGAAGAAGGCGATTGATCAGCAGATGAACGAAGGCAAGACGACGATCATCGAGATCATGTGCACCCGCGAGCTGGGTGATCCGTTCCGCCGCGATGCGCTGTCCAAGCCGGTGCGCTTCCTCGACAAGTACAAGGACTACGTCTGAGCGATCCCCGCCGCTGCGCCTGCCGCTGACGCGGCGGGCGCAGCAAGCCTGATTTCTGCTCCCCTGATCCCTCCCCCGACTCCCGTGCTTCCCTCCCGGCTGGAGTCGGGTTCAAGCCGGCAGTGCCTGCCTGATTGCAGGTGCTGCCGCATTTTTTGTTTCCGCCCACTGGCTGTCACTGGCGAATCACCTTGAGGCTGAGCGAACATGAAAGCGATCAACCGCATCATCAACCGTGCCCGTGCCCACCCCGGTCGTATCGTGCTGTGCGAGGCTGAAGATGCCCGCATCCTGCAGGCCGCCCAGCGCAGCGTGCGCGAAGGGACGGCGCATGTCATTCTGGTCGGTGACCAGGCGCGCATCCGTGCGCGTGCTGAAGAAGAGGCTTTTGACCTGAGCGGCATGGAACTGGTCGATCCTGCCACTTCACCACTGCGTGCGGCCTATGCCGGGGAGCTGTTCTGCCTGCGCGAGAAAAAGGGAATGAGCCGCGAGCAGGCCGAAGCCGAGATGCTCAAACCGCTGATTTTCGCCAACATGATGGTCAGACAGGGCGATGCCGATGGTTCGGTGGCCGGCGCCGTGCTCACCACGGGCGATGTGGTGCGCGCCGCGTTGCAGATCATCGGCACCGACCCGTCCTTCAAGCTGGTGTCGAGCTTTTTCCTCATGATGCTGTGCGAGCCTTTTCACAGCCTGAAAGGCGGACTGATCTTTTCCGATTGCGGTCTGGTGGTCGATCCCGATGCGGAAGAACTGTCGGAAATCGCCATGGCCGCAGCCGATAGCGCGCGCAATCTGCTGGAGGAAGATCCTCGGGTGGCGATGCTGTCCTTTTCCACCAGCGGCAGTGCCAAGCATGCCGCCGTCGACAAGGTGACCACTGCCGCCGAGCGGGTGAAAGCCATGCGCCCGGAGCTGGCCATCGACGGCGACGTCCAGCTTGATGCCGCCATCGTGGCCGAGATCGCCAATCGCAAGCTGCCCGACTCGCAGGTCAAGGGGCGGGCGAATGTGCTCATCTTTCCGAATCTGGAAGCGGGCAATATCGGCTACAAACTGGCGGAACGGGTGGGTGGAGCAGTCGCGATCGGTCCGCTGCTGCAAGGGCTGGCGAAGCCGGCCAACGACTTGTCGCGTGGCTGCAGTGCCGAAGATGTCTTCCACGTCATCGCCGTCACTGTCGCCCAGGCGCAGGATGCGGCCGCCCGACACAAGGACTGAGGCGTTGCGTCGCCGATCAGTCTCGCTTGACCCGCAGGCCGGGTCTTGACCTTGTTTGGAGGTGAAGCTGGATGGATATCGAAACGACACTGGCCTTGTTGGCGGTGATTGCGGTCGGAACCTACTTTCAGACGGTCACCGGTTTTGGCCTCGGCATGATCGTGATGGGCATGACCAGTGGTTTTGATCTGGCGCCGATTGCGCTGGTGGCGGCGATCATCAGTCTGGTCACCCTGACCAACAGCGCAGTGGCGCTGCCCGGCAAGCTGCACCATATCGACTGGTCGGCAGCGCGCTGGGTATTGCTTGGAGTAATGCCGTCGACGGTGGCTGGTGTGCTGTTGCTCGAATACATGAGCGCCACCGCCGCGACGCTGCTGCAACTGCTGCTCGGCGCGACCATTCTGTACAGCGGCGTGGTGTTCATGCTCAGGCCGACGCCGCACTCGACGCGTTCTTCCGGACAGAGTTTTTTCTTCAGCGGTTTTCTGTCCGGCCTGTTCGGCGGCCTGTTCGGCATGGCCGGGCCGCCGGTGATCTTTCACTTTTACCGGCAGCCTTTCGAGTTGGAGACGGTGCGCAACATGTTGCTGCTTACTTTCGCCTTCACTTCCGGCACCCGCACCATTTTTGCCGGTACCCAGGGTACTTTCACTCCGGAAGTATGGGTGCTGATCGGCATGACCGTGCCGCTGGTCACCCTCGCCACCCTGGCCGGCCGGCGCTACCCGCCGCCGTTTGCGCCCACCACGATGCGGCGCATTGCTTTCGCAGTGCTGGTCGTCATCGGCGGCGGCCTGATTGCCGAAGTGCTCATGCGCTAAAGAATTTTTGTTTCTATTGAAATGGCGCACAAAGAATCCTGAGCACTTTATTCTTCACCTGTCTTGATTGGTATCGAGTGCAGGAGAAGAAAATGTTTGAACTTGCTCTGGCTTTTGTCGCAGTTGCGCTGCTGCTGGGTTTTGCTTGTGTGCACGGTCGGGCCGACCAGCAGGCCATGCAGCAGCTGGTGCTGCAGACGCCGGAGCAGGTGGCGCGGCTTTACTTGCGTCAGGTGGACGAAGCGGACGCCTGGTGGCTGCATGTCGAGCTGCGCAATGGCCGCAAGCACGTGCTGGCTGCACCCTGGGAGACTGTGGCAGTGCTTGCGCGTCTGCAAGCGCACGGGCTGGAGCTGGGCGCGGAAGATGCCGCTCGCCTTGCTGGCGCGGCCGAGGGGACAAATCAGGCGGCCAGCGTGAGCCGGGCCGCCAGCTCCGGTGTTGCCGTGCTTGAAGGGCGAGCAGCCTGACGATCGCTGCAAAGTACGGTGGTTTCGTCGGAGCGGCGCAAGCAGCGATTCGGCGTCGCCAATATCAAGCGGAGCTGCCTGGCCTGTTCGCGACTCGCGTCGCTCCTACCGATGATTCGCCGCATCGTGTTGTGGGAGCGGCGCAAGCCGCGAACGAACGGGCACAAGCGCCGGAGCGGGGCAAGCTGCACACAGCGTCGTTCGGCACGCCGTGGGTTCGCGACTTGCGTCGCTCCTACTGTTCCTGTGGTGGGGAACGGAGTTGCCAGCGGCCGGGTTCGATTGGCAGGAAGGCGGCGATTGCGGCGGTGGCGATGACGTGGGTGCAGGCTTGCACCGGGTCGTGGACATCGAGACCGCCGAATACCACCTTCACTTCGGGGCGGCCGCGCGGCAGGGTGGCGGCCACGGCGGCGAGGTCGACCCGTTCGGGTTGCTGGACGCCGATGGTGACTTCGACCCGCATGTCGAGATGGCTCAGGCCGAGTGGTGCAAACAGCACCAGCGAGGAATGATGCAGGGCGTCCTGCACTGCCCGGCAGGCGGCTTTGGTGTAATCCTCGCCGTACAGGTCATTGCCGGTACCCATTTCGAGAATGATGCGCTGTTCGGCGCGGCGCTCGCCGTGCTCAGTGGCGTGCTCAGTTCTGTGCTCAGTCATCGGTGCGCTCCATGTCGAAAGACACCACGATCGCGGCATTGGCCATCACGCTGAGGCCGCTGCCGTCCGGTTTGCTCACGTCCAGTCCGCCTTTGCGCACGCTGATCCGTGGCTGGCCATAAGGAAACACCGCCGCGAGCGCGGCGACATCGACCTTGTCCGGCTGCTGGATGCCGATTTCGACATCGATCAGCATCGCTTCGTAGGGAAAATCGAAGGCGGTGGCGAGGTTGAGTGAGTTGTGCCACAGCGCATCGCGGATCGCGCGTGCAGCGGCCTGAGTGTAGTCCTGGCTGCGGATCGAAGTACCGAAGCCGAACTGGGTGACGAGACGGGTTTTGGCCATATTCCACTCCTGGGTCCGCTTGGGGGTTCAGCGCGCTGAAGGGCGCTGGGCAAAGCGTTGGGAAAATAACTGGGCGATCTGCTGGAACAGGTGGTTGTCGAGCGTCTGGCTCATGTCGGTGGCGAGGCAGCGTCGGTAGAAAGGGCTCAGATCAAGGCCGACGCCGAGGCCGATGATTTCGACTTCGCCTTGCTGACTGCGGCGGGCGACCACTTCCTTGAGATGATTGTCGAGGTAAAAGGGGTCATTGGCCAGCCCGGTGGCGCTGTCGGCAGGACAGCCATCGGACAGCACCACGAGGATGCGGCGTGATTCACTGCGGGCGAGCAGGCGATTGCAGGCCCAATCGACCGCTTCGCCGTCGATGCCTTCGCGAAACAGATCACCTTTGAACAGCGCGGCAATGTCGTGCCGTGCCCGGCGCCAGCTGCGCCCGGCGTTCTTGAACACCAGATGGCAGACTTCGTTGAGGCGGCCGGGGTGGGGTGGTCGGCCGACGGCCATCCATTCGCGATACGGGCGGCCGCCATTCCAGGCGCCAGTGGTGAAGCCGAGCAGTTCGGTGCGCACGCCGATGCGGTCGAGCGTGCGCAGCAGAATGTCGAGCAAGGTGGCGACCGCTTCGATATAGCCTTTCATCGAGCCCGAGCAATCGAGCAGGAATGCGACCACGCAATCGGCTTGCGGACGCAGCCGTGGCTGGCGGAACAGGCGGCGTTCAGCAGGCGAGCTGACGAGCTGGCTGAGGCGGCGGCCGTCGAGCTGGCCTTCTTCTTCGCCGAACAGCCAGTCGTCCGCTTCGGGGGTGGTGAGCGCTGCGCCCAGCATGCGCGCCAGTCGCGACAGGTTGAGCCCTTGTTCGGCGACGCGACGGTCGAGCCGCTCGCGATAGTCGGCGAGCTGGGCTTTGCGCACCAGACTGGCTGCTTCCACTTCAGTGTCGTAGCGGGTGCTGAACACCTGATAGCGTGCGGCAGCATCGGCAAAAATCTTGCTGGCACCGCTGCCTGGTGCAGCGATGCCGCTGTCTTCGCCGTCGTCGGCGTCGAAATCGAGCAGCAAGGCAAACTCGCGGGTGTGTTGTTCGGTCTGCGTGCTGTCGCTGTCGTCTTCGCCGTGCGCAGCCTGTTCGCTGCGCACGCGCTCGCCGACCAGGTGGGCGATGGCGAGCGCGTGCTCGGCAAACGCGGCCTGGTCGTGACGCTGGCGACGCAGTCCGGCAAGATGATGGCCCAGTTCGCTGGCCAGGCTGAAGCGCATGCTCTCGATATAGTCTTCGGTCTCTGCCATCACTGGCCAGGCATTGAGCCGTGACCAGCACATCTGGGCGACGGTGTACAGCAGCATGCCCAGCGTGCTATCCGTGAGGCCGGAACGGTAGAACGCCAGTGACCAGCGCTCGAAGCGCTCGCGCAAGTTGCGCGCCATGCCGTCCATGGCCGCAGGCACCAGGGTTTCCACCCGCAGCTGTTCCAACAGTTCGAACAGCAGACGCTCGATGCGATCTTCCGGGCAGTGCTGGCGGTGGAGGGCGGCGTCGCTGTGCAGCAGACGCAGTGCCATGCCATCGGCGGCGGCGCGGCAGTCAGCAAAGCTGTCGCGGGCCGCATCGACGCGCAAGTGCGGAGCGTGCATCGCCAGCCGCCGTTCGCCATCGTAAAGACGCTGACCACGGTAGTGCAGGTGGCCGTTGCCGGTGAGGGCACGCAGGCTGGCCGCGCAGAGTTCGTCGATGCGCTGCTGGCGGCGGGCGAGCTGTTGGGCGCTGCTCATTTGTGGACTCAATGCGTGCCCGGGGCGCGCATCCACGATTCGTCGAGCTCGCTGCCGAAACAGCGTTGATAGTATTCCGCCACCAGCGGATGCTCGGCTTCATCGCACTTGTTGAGGAAGGACAGCCGGAAAGCGAGTGCGGGATCGCGGAAGATTTCGCAGTTTTCCGCCCAGGTGATCACCGTACGCGGTGACATCAGCGTGGACAGGTCGCCGGCAGCAAAGCCTTTGCGAGTGAGCTCGGCCACCCGCACCATCGCGCTGATCAGCTCGCGCCCTTTCGCATCATCCTTGGCCGGCACGCGTGCGAGCACGATGGCCACTTCTTCGGCATGCGGCAGGTAGTTGAGGGTGGCGACGATGTTCCAGCGGTCGATCTGGGCGTGGTTGAGCACCTGGGTGCCGTGATACATCCCGGACAGATTGCCCAGGCCGACGGTGTTGGAAGTGGCAAACAGGCGGAACCAGGGGTGGGGATGAATGACCCGGTTCTGGTCGAGCAAGGTGAATTTGCCATCCCGTTCGAGAAGGCGCTGCAGCACGAACATCACGTCCGGCCGGCCGGCATCGTATTCGTCGAAGATCAGCGCCACCGGCCGTTGCAAGGCCCAGGGCACGATGCCTTGCTGGAATTCGGTCACCTGCAAGCCGTCGCGCAGCACGATCGCGTCCTTGCCGACCAGGTCGAGCCGACTGATGTGGCCATCGAGGTTGATGCGCACGCATGGCCAGTTCAGCCGTGCCGCGACCTGCTCGATATGGGTCGATTTGCCGGTGCCGTGCAGTCCTTGCACCATCACCCGGCGGTTGCGGCTGAAGCCGGCGAGGATGGCGAGGGTGACATCGGGGTTGAAACGATAAGCGGGATCAATGTCAGGGACGTGGTCAGCACGTTCGGCAAAGGCCGGCACCTGCAGTTCGCTGTCGATGCCGAACACTTCGCGCACCGAGACCTTGTGCTCCGGTTGTTGGTCAAGCAGTTCTGTCACCGTGTTCTCCTTGCTGGCATGTGTGTGGGGCGCCGGGTTGGGAAGAGTTGTGGGCCTGGGCAGTGGACTTCAGTAGTGGGTCTCAGCAGCGAGCCTTTGCAGCGAGGGGCTGCGCCATCTGCCTGCGCCGGGATGAGCTGCATCATAGATCAGTTCCGGAAATTTATACAACAAGTATCGTTTTATGAAATTCAATGTTGACCTTTTATATTTTTGGTTCTACAGTTGCGTCAAATCTCGTTTATTGGAACTTTATGTTCCGTTTGTAGCTGAACACGCTTCCACCACTCACAATGACGGAGACTGCCATGAGCCAGACAGCCAATCAGAACACCAGCCCGACCTACACCTTGCCGGACGGCCGCAGCATTCCTGCCGGTCCGACCAGGATGACGCCTTCCGAAGCTTTTGTTGAAACCCTGGTCGCCAATGGCGTCACCGACATGTTCGGCATCATGGGTTCGGCGTTCATGGATGCGATGGACATTTTTGCTCCGGCCGGCATTCGCCTGATTCCGGTGGTGCATGAACAGGGCGCCGGCCACATGGCCGATGGCTACTCGCGGGTGTCCGGCCGCCATGGGGTGGTGATCGGCCAGAACGGCCCCGGGATCAGCAACTGCGTCACCGCGATCGGCGCTGCTTACTGGGCGCACAGTCCGGTGGTGATCGTCACTCCGGAAACCGGGACGATGACGATGGGGCTGGGCGGCTTTCAGGAGTGCAAGCAGCTGCCGATGTTCCAGGAATTCACCAAGTACCAGGGCCACGTCACGCACCCGGCGCGGATGGCCGAATACACTGCGCGCTGCTTCGACCGCGCCATCAGCGAAATGGGCCCGACCCAGCTCAACATTCCGCGTGACTACTTCTATGGCGAAATCACCTGCGAAATCCCCAAGCCGCAGCGGCTCGATCGCGGTGCCGGTGGCGAACAAAGCCTCAACGAAGCGGCCGAGCTGCTCGCGGCAGCCAAATTCCCGGTGATCATTTCCGGCGGCGGCGTGGTGATGGCCGATGCGGTTGAAGAGTGCAAGGCACTGGCCGAGCGGCTGGGCGCACCGGTGGTCAATAGCTATCTGCACAATGACTCGTTCCCGGCCAGCCATCCGCTGTGGTGTGGTCCGCTCGGTTACCAGGGCTCGAAAGCGGCGATGAAGCTGATGGCGCAGGCGGACGTGGTGGTGGCGCTCGGTTCGCGTCTGGGGCCATTCGGCACCTTGCCGCAGCACGGCATGGACTACTGGCCGAAGAACGCCAAGATCATCCAGATCGATGCCGACAACAAGATGCTCGGTCTGGTGAAGAAGATCTCGGTCGGGATCTGTGGCGATGCCAAGGCCGCGGCGGTGGCGCTCACCGAACGGCTCGCCGGTCGCACCCTGGCCTGTGATGCCAACAAGGCCGAGCGTGCGCAGAAAGTGGCGGCAGAAAAAGCCGCGTGGGAGCAGGAGCTCGACGAATGGACGCACGAGCGCGATCCCTACAGCCTGGACATGATCGAGGAGAACGCCAAAGAGAAGCCGTTCTCGGGCGGTGAATACCTCCATCCGCGCCAGGTGCTGCGCGAGCTGGAAAAGGCGATGCCCGAAGATGTGATGGTGTCGACCGACATCGGCAACATCAACTCGGTGGCCAACAGCTATCTGCGCTTCGAGAAGCCGCGCAGCTTCTTTGCGGCGATGAGCTTCGGCAACTGCGGCTACGCTTTCCCGACCATCATCGGTGCCAAGCTGGCGGCGCCTCACCGTCCGGCCGTGTCGTATGCCGGTGATGGTGCGTGGGGGATGAGTCTGATGGAGACGATGACCTGCGTGCGGCACAACATTCCGGTGACTGCGGTGGTGTTCCACAACCGTCAGTGGGGTGCGGAGAAGAAGAACCAGGTTGATTTCTACAACCGCCGCTTTGTGGCCGGCGAGCTGGACAACCAGAGCTTTGCCGAGATTGCGCGGGCGATGGGTGCGGAAGGGGTGACGGTGGATCGGCTGGAAGATGTCGGTCCGGCGCTGAAGAAGGCGATTGATCAGCAGATGAACGAAGGCAAGACGACGATCATCGAGATCATGTGCACCCGCGAGCTGGGTGATCCGTTCCGCCGCGATGCGCTGTCCAAGCCGGTGCGCTTCCTCGACAAGTACAAGGACTACGTCTGAGCGATCCCCGCCGCTGCGCCTGCTGTCCTGCGGGCAGGCGCAGCGACTGTTTCAAACCAATGTCGCAAACCAGTGCTTCAAACCAATCCCTCCCTCGACTCCGCTGTTTTCCTCCCGACAGGAGTTGAGTTCCAGCCGGCGCCTGCTGCACGCGATGCGCGGTGTCCGGCCTTTTTTTGCTGACGGATATTGACGCCATGAGTGCCCATACTGCCGCCTTGCCGAACTCGATCTTCAGTGAAGCACGCAAGCTGATGCCTGGCGTCCTGCTGTGTGCGGTGATTGCCGTTGCTGCTTCTTTTGTTTCCCAGCAGTACGGCGGCCCCAAATTCCTCTACGCGCTGCTGCTCGGCATCGCATTTCACTTTCTGTCCGATAACGACAAGTGCATTGCCGGGATCGAGTTTTCCGCCAAGAAGCTGGTGCGCATCGGCGTTGCCCTGCTCGGTGCGCGCATTGCCTTCAGTGATGTGGCTGATCTCGGTCTGGCCGGGGTCGGTGCGCTGGCCGGAGCTGTGGTGCTGACCATTTCCTTCGGTTTGCTGATGGCGCGCGTGCTCGGGCTGCCTTCGATGCTGGGGCTGATTTCCGGGGGCGCGACCGGCATCTGCGGCATTTCGGCGGCAATGGCGATTTCCGCCACTTTGCCGCAGACCAAGGAAAACGAACATTACACTTTGCTCACCGCGATCGGCGTGGCGACTTTTTCCACTGCGGCGATGGTGCTCTATCCGCTGGTGGTCACCACTTTTGGTTTGTCGGTCAATGAAGGTGGCATGTTCCTGGGTGGCTCGATCCATGATGTTGCCCAGGTGGTGGGTGCGGCGTTCATGATTTCGCCGGCAGTGGGGGATGCGGCCACTCTGGCGAAGATGTTCCGCGTTGCCATGCTGGTGCCGGTGGTGATGGTGCTGGCGCTCAGCTTCCGCAGCCAGACGGCGGCGACCGGCAGTGGCAAGCGCGCGCCTTTGCTGCCGTTTTTCCTGCTCGCTTTTGCTGCCCTGGTGGCGATCAACAGTTTCGGTCTCATTACTGCGCAAGCGGTCGAGATGGCGTCCGATGTGTCGCGCTGGTGCCTGGTGATCTCGATTTCAGCGCTCGGAGTGAAAACTTCGTTCGAGAAGCTGGCCGCGCTGGGCTGGCAGCCGATTGCCCTGCTGGCGAGCGAAACGCTGTTCATCGCCGGCTACATGTTTGCCATCGTGATGCTGATGCGCATCACCGCTGGCTGATTCCGTTTCCCTTCCCATCCTGACCGCGATTTATCGACCTGCAAGGTGAATGACATGGCTAGCGTCACGTTCAATGGACAATCTCAACAACTCCGTCACCGCCTCACCGTGCGTGACATGCTCGATTACATGGGGCTTGGCGGCAAACGGGTCGCGGTGGAACGTAATGGCCAGGTCGTGCCGCGCGCCCACTATGGCGAAATCCTGCTGCATGACGGCGACGCACTGGAAGTGATCGTTGCCGTCGGCGGCGGTTGAACTTTCCGCTTCCTGCGTTTTTCTGCCCGCTTCGCCATCTGCCTTTCGGTCCGCTTTTCGGCCTGCCTTTTTGCCCGCCTTTTCGTTCGCCTTGTTGACCAGGGCGGACTGCCTTCAACATCAGGAGCTCGACATGCAAGACTCTTTCACGCTCGCCGGCAAGACTTATTCCTCCCGCCTGCTGGTCGGTACCGGCAAGTACCGCGACTTCGAGCAGACCCGCGCAGCGATCGAAGCTAGCGGTGCTGAAATCGTCACTGTCGCCATCCGGCGTACCAACATCGGGCAGGAGGTCGGCGAGCCCAGTCTGCTCGACTACCTGCCGCCTGAGCAGTACACCTATCTGCCCAATACCGCTGGTTGTTATACCGCAGACGAGGCAGTGCGTACCCTGCGGCTGGCGCGCGAACTGCTCGATGACCACCGTCTGGTGAAGCTCGAAGTGCTGGGCGATGCCAACAATCTCTACCCCAATATGCCGGAAACGCTCAAGGCGGCGGCGACGCTTGTCCATGAAGGCTTCGAGGTCATGGTGTATTGTTCGGATGATCCGATTCAGGCCCGCATGCTCGAAGACCTCGGCTGTGTGGCAGTGATGCCGCTTGCATCGATCATCGGTTCCGGCATGGGGATTCTCAATCCGTGGAATCTGCGGCTGATCATTGATCAGGCGCGTGTGCCGGTGCTGGTCGATGCGGGCGTTGGCACCGCGTCCGATGCGGCGATTGCCATGGAACTCGGCTGTGATGCGGTGCTGATGAATTCAGCGATTGCCCACGCGCGCGAGCCGGTGCTGATGGCAGCTGCGATGCGTGATGCGGTGCGTGCCGGACGTTCGGCATTTCGCGCCGGACGCATGCCGCGCAAGCTTTACCAGGCGGAAGCGACTTCACCGCAGAGCGGCCTGATCACGCCGCTGGCGCAAGCGGCCTGAACCACCGGACATACGGAGGATGATCGTCCAAGGAGAGCGAAAGTGAGTGTCAAACCGGCAGGACTGATGTGGCAGCAACGCTTCCAGCGCAGCGCAACCAGCGCTGCCGGCCTGAGCTTGCAGGCGCAGATCCGCGAGCTGCTGGTCAGCCTCATCCTCGACGGTCTGCTGCCGCCCGATCAGCCGGTGCCTTCCAGCCGCGAGCTCGCCACCCAGCTTGGTGTGGCGCGCAACACAGTGGTGATTGCCTATCAGCAGCTGGTCGACGAAGGCTATCTGATCGCCCGCGAACGGCGCGGTTATTTCCCCAATCCGGACATTCCCGCCAGCCGGCTGCAGACTGAAGCGGTTCCCATGCCGACGCCGGTGGTCGACACCGGACCGGACTGGGAGCGCCGCTTCCGCTTCCGTCCTTCACAGCAGCGCAATATCGAGAAACCGGCCGACTGGCAGCGCTATCCCTGGCCTTTCCTCTATGGCCAGTTCGATCCGAAACTGTTTCCGGTCGCCGACTGGCGCGAGTGCTGCATGAAAACTTTCAATGCCCTCGAAGTCGGTCACTGGGCGCAGGATCGCTTCGCGCCGGATGATGAAACCCTGTTGCAGCAGATTCGTGCCCGGGTCTTGCCGCGGCGCGGCGTATGGGCCAGCGACGATGAGATCATGATCACCGTCGGTGCCCAGCAGGCGCTGTATCTGCTGGCCGACCTGTTGATGAGTGGCGACAGCAGGGTGGGCGTCGAAGATCCCGGTTATCCCGATGCACGCAACATTTTCAGCAGTCGTGGCGTGCGTCTCGAAGCGCTGGCGATCGATGAGGACGGTCTGGTGGTCGATGAGCAGCTTGCGGGCTGTGATTACGTGTATGTCACGCCGAGCCATCAGTGTCCGACCACGGTGACGATGTCGATGGCGCGGCGTGAAGCTTTGCTGGCGCAAGCGGAGCGCGAGGACATCATTCTCATCGAAGACGACTACGATGCCGAAAGTCCTTTTGAAGGCGAGGCGATGCCGGCGCTGAAAAGCCTCGATCGCCACAGCCGGGTGATTTACGTCGGCAGCCTGTCGAAAAGCCTCGCGCCCGGTCTGCGCATCGGTTACATCGTCGGCCCCGCCGCCCTGGTTGCCGAGTTGCGCAGCATTCGCCGCCTCAATCTGCGTCACCCGACTTCCTTCATGCAGCGCGCGTTTGCCCGTTTTCTGTCGCTCGGCCACCACGATGCGCTGTTGCGCAGGCTGGCCGTTGCTCATCAGGAGCGTGCTCAGGCGCTCAGTGTGGCGCTGGCCCGCCATCTGCCATCCTTGCGCCACCGCCCGCTGCATGGCGGTTCAGCGTGCTGGGTCGAAGGTCCGCCCTGGCTGGATGCGGCCGAGCTGGCTCGTCTTGCCCAGGACGAAGGGGTGCTGATCGAGACTGGCGCGGTGTTCTTCAATGCCCAGTCGCCGCCGCAGAACTGCTTCCGGATGGGGTTTTCCTCGATCGCTGCCGAACACATCGACGACGGTGTGTGCAAGCTGGGCGAGGTGTTCGCACGCCTGTGTGATGCGCATTCAAGTATTTGAAAACAAAAAAATTTTTCGTGTTTTTACTGGCCCAAACGATTGTGATGAACTGGTTCTAGGCGATCACTTCGCGCTCCCCTAAGCTTGATTTCAACGCGGCATCCGCGGGTTTGCAACAATCCGAACAAACCCTGACCGCGCTCTGCAAGCACACACCAAGGAGATCGTCATGAGTGAAGTATCGACCGCCACCCTGCAGGCATTCAGCGACGCCTGGAACCGTCACGACATCGAGGCGCTGATGAGTTTCATGGCGGATGACTGCTCGTTTCATGCAGTGGCCGGCCCTGACCTGATGGGACGCAGCTTTGTCGGCCGCGAAGCGGTTCGTGAAGGCTTCCAGCTCGCCTGGCAGACTTTTCCCGATGCCGCATGGCTCGACCCCGACCACTTCGTGGTCGGCGACCGTGGCGTCACCGAATCGACCTTCTCCGGCACCAAGGCCGATGGCAGTCGGGTCGAAGCGCGCATGGTCGATGTGTACACCTTTCACAACGGCAAGATTGCGGTCAAGAATGCTTTCCGCAAGGATCGTCCGCCGGTCAACGCCGCCTGAGCGCCCATTCCCAACTTCGCGCCAAGGAGCGTCACCATGGACACTGCCGTCATCAACCCGAGCGCCCCGGCCAGCAAGGCCACCGCTGCTGCGCGTCCGTATGATCCTGCCTATGACCCGCTGGTCAGCGCCACGCCGGGGCAGGGCAGGGAGTATGCGCCGACCTACTGGATCGGCACGGCTGGCGAACCGCCAGCCGATGATGGGCCGATCACCCATGACATCGATGTCGATGTGGCGATCATCGGCTCCGGTTTCACCGGCCTCACCACCGCGATCTTTCTCGCCCAGGAATACGGCATCAAAGCCACCGTGCTCGAAGCCAACCGCAGCGCCTGGGGTTGCAGCGTGCGCAATGGCGGCCAGGCGCAGTGTGCGTCAGGCCGGCTCAAGCGCTCGCAGTGGATCAGCCGCTGGGGAGTGGATGTTGCCAAGAAAATGCACCAGGAATGTCTCGACGGCATGGAGACTTTCAAGTCGCTGATCGCTGACATCGACTGCGAACCCCAGCCCGGTGGCCATCTCTACATTGCCCATCGCCCGAAAGTGATGACGGCACTGGAAACTGAAGCACGCCTGCTGCGCGATGTGTTCGGTTACAACGCCCGCATTTTTGATGCGGCCACCGTGCAGCGCGAATGGGTCGATGACAAGGAAGCCTGTGGTGCGATGCACGAACCGGAAGGGATCGGCATTCACGCCGGCAAGCTGGCTTTCGGTTATCTGCAGAAAGCCCGTGCGCTCGGCGCCACCGTGCATCCGGCCAGTCCGGTGCAAGGCTGGGAGACGCGCAATGGCATGCATTACCTGCGCACGCCGGGCGGCATCGTCCGCGCCCGCGCGGTGGGCGTTGCCACCGGCGGCTACACTTCCAACAGCCTGCATCCGCAGCTGAAGAACCGGTTGCTGCCGATTCTGTCGAATTCGATCGTCACCCGCCCACTCACCGATGCCGAAATCGACGCCTGCAATTTCCGCACCCATCAGGTGATCACCGATACCCGCATCCTGCGTCACTACTATCGCCTGATGCCCGACAAGCGCGTGCAGATCGGCAGTCGCAGCGCGATCACTGGCCGCGATGCGCCGCAGCAGAAATACGAAGGCTTTCTCATCCGCGACCTGCACCGCAAGTTCCCGGCGCTTGAAGGCATCCAGATCGATTATTCGTGGTGGGGCTGGGTCGATGTCAGCCATGACATGATGCCGCGCATCTTCCAGCCGGATCCGGCGCAAAGCATTTATTACGCCCTTGGCTATGGCGGCAATGGCGTGATGTATTCCGCCCAGGCTGGCAAGCGCATGGCGCAGTGGATTGCCGGCCGTGGCCAGGAACTTGATCTGCCGATTTTCCGCTCCAAGCTGCCGTTCCCCAATGTGCGCGAAATGGTTGAAGCAGAAATGTTCGCCCCTTTCCGTCGCTTCGGACAGTGGTGGCTGTATCGCTGGTACCACCTCAAGGACGAGGTGATCTGAAGCCGATTTACCGTTTATTCACCAGGAGGAACTGCCTGAATCCACCAGGTGCTGGCTGCCACCAGTCGCACCAATGTCGGCCGCGCCGGCACAATTGATAAATAAACTTCACATCGACAGGTGTGACGAGGAGACCGAGATGAACATCACCAAGATCCGCAAGACCGTATTGCTGCCCGTACTCACTGCTGCCAGTCTGGCGTTGAGTGCGCCGCTGGCCCTGGCTGACACTTTCAAGATGGCGATCGGTGACGCCGCCGGCGGCACGCAGTGGGAACTGGGCACCAGCTTTGCCAAGCACTTCAGCGAGAAGACTGGCGGCAAGCACAAGGTCGACCTGTTTCCCAATGGCCAGCTCGGCGATGAACAGGACACGGTCAACAATGCCGGCATGGGTTTGCTCGACTTCTCCATCCTGGCAATCAACAACGTCACCCCGTTTTCGCCCACGGTCGGTGTGCTGACCTTGCCTTATGTGGTGCAAAGCGCTGAAGAAGCGAAGATGCTCACGCTCGGTGAAGTCGGCAAGCAACTCACCGCGAACACCATTCGTGATGCCGGAGTGCGCATCATCGGCTGGTCTTACTCCGGCTTTCGAGTGCTGACCAACTCCAAGCGGGCGGTGAAGACGCTGGAAGATCTCAAAGGCATGGTGGTGCGGGTGCCGAAAAACGAGATCATGATCGCTACCTACCAGGCTTGGGGAATCAATCCGACGCCAATGGCGTGGACCGAAACCTTCACCGCCTTGCAGCAGCGCGTGGTCGATGGTCAGGACAATCCCTACATCACCGTGTCGGCGATGAAGTTCTACGAAGTGCAGAAATACATCACCAACATCCGCTATCTGTTCTCGCTTGAGCCGCTGATCGTCAGCGAGCAGGTTTTCCAGTCGCAGAAACCGGATGTGCAGCAGGCGATTCTCGAAGCCGGGCTGGCAGCCACCGAGCACAGCTACAACTATCTGCTCGAAACTGAAGAAAAGATCCGTGCCGATCTGACTGCGCGCGGGATGGAAATTTCCGATCCGGCCAATGACGAGAAAGAATGGATCGAGAAGGCGAGCAGCCAGGTGTGGCCCAAGTTCTACAAGAGCATTGGCGGCAAGGACAAGCTGGATGCCGTGCTGAAGGCCCTCGGCCGCTGACCGCCCTTGCAGCCCGCCGCCAGCCTTTCAGCGGGCGGCGGCGTGGCTGTGCCCCTGATCCTCTGCATCCCCGCTTCCCTGGCGTGGTGGTGTCGAGTCCTGCCGGGAGAGCCTGCTCATGTCTGCGAAAAATCCAGTCGTCAAGTTCCTGTCCAATATCGAAGAGTATTTTTGTGAAGCCCTGCTGGCATTTTTCATTGTCCTGCTCTTCGTCCAGATCCTGCTCCGCCAGTTTTTCCAATACACCATTCCCTGGGGCGAAGAGCTCGCCACCTACTGCTTTGTCTGGTTCGCCTATCTGGGCGCAGTGGTCGCCGCCAAGATGTCGGCGCACAACCGGGTTTCCTTTCACTTCCGCTATTTCCCGCCGATTGTGAAGAAAGTGAGCGAGGCGATCGCCGATCTGCTCTGGGTGTGCTTCAACCTCTACTTCGTCTGGCTGAGCTACGACTTCGTCTTCAACCGCATGAACCTGTTCTGGAAATCGCAGACCATCGGTTTGCCGATGAAGTATTTCTACATGGTGTTGCCGGCTGCCTTCCTGCTGATGTCGGTGCGCATCCTGTGGAATAACTACCTCAGCCTGGTGAAAGGGGTGGAAATTCTCGATCCCGAAGCGGAAGAGCTGGAAAACATCAAGCGTGCGGCAGCTGCGAGCGCGCAGCAGTCCTGATCCCGGACCGCTGGAGGAGACAGAAAAATGGAAGATTATTTGCTCACCATCCTGTTCGGTGGTTTTCTCGGGCTGATGCTGCTCGGGGCGCCGATTACCGTGGCATTGGCCGGTTCGGCGATGCTGGCTTTCATGGCCCTGGACAAGAACCCGATCGGCTTTGTCCAGATCGCCTTCACTTCAGTGGGCAGCTTTCCGCTGATGGCTTTGCCGGCGTTCGTGCTCGCCGGCGCAATCATGGAAGCGGCCGGGATTTCGAAACGTCTGGTTGATCTGGCCGAGACGCTTGCCGGGCCGATCACCGGCGGCCTGGGTGCGGCGACGGTGCTCGCCTGCCTGTTCTTTGGTGCCATTTCCGGCTCGGGGCCGGCGACCACGGCGGCGGTCGGCATGCTGATGATTCCGGCGATGAGCAAGCGCAACTATGAGAAAAGTTACGCTTCGGCGGTGACTGCTTCGGCAGGCGGTCTGGGGATCATCATCCCGCCGTCGATTCCGATGGTGATCTTCGGCATCTCGGCACTCGGCATGGCGCCACCGGCGGAAGCGATTGCCAAGTTCGGCGAGTTCGATTCGATCTCGATTCCCAAGCTTTTTGTTGCCGGCGTGGTGCCGGGCCTGGTGATGGCCACCAGCCTGATTGCGATGAATTACTTCATCTCCAAAAAGCGCGGCTATCGCGGCCTGAGCGAAAGCTGGTCCTTCAGCGAAATTCGCCTGGCCTTGCGGCGCGGCATCTGGTCGCTGCTGGCACCGCTGATCATTCTCGGCGGCATCTATGCCGGCCTGTTCACTCCGACCGAGTCGGCGATCGTGGCGATTTTCTACACCTTGTTCGTCGGTTTCTTCCTCCACCGCGAGCTCAAGTTCAGCAAGATTGTTGACTCGCTGCGCACCACTACCTGGATCACCGGGCGAGTATTGCTGATCCTGTTTGCCGCGACGGTGTTCGGACGGCTGATGGTCGAGCAGCGCATTCCGGCGACGATTGCCGAATCACTGCTCAGCGTCACCAACGACATGTATGTCATCTGGGCCATCCTGATCGCTTTCCTGCTCTTTGTCGGCATGTTCATGGAAACCCTGGCGGCAATCATGATCCTGGTGCCGGTGCTGCTGCCGATGATGTTCATGCTCGGCGCCGACCCCACTCACGTTGGCATCGTGGTGATCTGTGCGCTGTCGATCGGCTTCATGACACCACCGCTGGGCGAGAACCTGTTCGTCGCTTCCGGCATCGGCGGCTCGAAGGTCGAAGAAATCGTCGCCAAGGTGATGCCTTTCGTCGCTGCGCAGGTGATCGCGTTGTTTGTCATCGCTTATCTGCCCGGACTCAGCCTGTGGCTGCCGAAACTGATGGGTTATTGAAGTCGCTGATCAACACGACAACACGAGGAACCAGTCCATGAAAGTCAATCCTGATCATTCAATCGCGGACGCCTTCCGTACCGGTCTGCTGACGGTACTGCTGGTGGTGTTGCCGGCCGCCATGCTGGCCAGGCCTGCGCTGGCGCAGGGGCCGGAAGACATTCCAGTGGTCAAAACCGCGCAGCAGAAGCGCGCCGAAGCACTGCTCGAACATGCGGTGCAGCATGTCACTAGCAAAGGGCCGCGTGGGGTGCTCGACTTCGCCCGTCAGTCGGAGTTTGTCGATCGTGATCTTTATGTTTATGCGATCGATACCGATGGCGCTTTCCTCGCCAGCGGTGGCGCTTCGGCGGCACTGGTCGGAGAAAATGTCAAAAACTATACCGATTACGCCGGCAAGGCTTTTTTTCGCGAGATGATCGAAATCGCCCAGCGTGACGGCAAGGGAATGGTCGAATACCAGTGGTACAACCCGGCCGACAGCCGTGGTGATCCGAAGATGACCTTGTTCCAGCGCGTCGGCAGCATCATCGTGGCGGTGGGCTATTATCCGCCGCGGGCGACGATCACCGAAGCGAAAGCGATGCTCAGTGCCGCACTCAAGGCGCTGGAAGAGAATCGGGACGCGGCGCTTGCCGAATTCCAGGATCTCAATGGGCGTTTCATCCGCAATGATCTCTATGTGTTTGTGGTGGATGTGGCCAGCGGCCGCTTCATCGCCTATGGCGCGACCCCGGTGATGGTCGGCAGCAATGCGCTGGGTCTGCGTGATCCGCTCGGCGAATACATCGTCCGCGACATGCTGGCGATTGCCGAACGCAAGGGCAGTGGCGAACTGTCTTATGTGTGGCGCAATCCGACCACCGGCAAGATGGAAACCAAGCACACCCGTTTCCGCCTCGCCAATGGGCTGCTGGTGGGGGTGGGCAGTTATGAGCACTGAGAGCCAGCACTGAGACCGGCACTGAGCACCAAAGATCGCAAGACGTTTGTCGGCGCACAAACCGTGCGCAGGCAAAACGCAAGCAGCCTTTGGCTCACCAATCCGCAGGCTTTCCCGTAGGAGCGACGCAAGTCGCGAATCACCGAAAAAAGGGCGGGACAGCTTCGTGCTGTGCCCGCCCCCTGTCTGCCTGAGCAGTCCGGCGATTTACAGACTGAGCGCCTGCACGGTGTAGCGTGCGATCATCAGCTGTTCGTCGGTGGGGACCACGGCGAGCGCGATGCCGCTGTCAGCTGCTTCGATGCGGCTGGCGCTGCGTGCATTGGCTTCGGCGTCGAGCTTGACCCCCATCCAGGCGGACAGTTCGGCGACTTTGGCGCGCACTTCCACTGCGTGCTCGCCGATGCCGCCGGTAAACACGATCGCATCCAGACCACCGGCTGCGGCAGCGAGCGAACCGAGTTCGCGGGCGATGCGGTAGCAGAACAGGTCGACTGCTTCTTTCGCTTCCGGGGCATCGGAGGCGAGCAGGGTGCGCATGTCCTGACTGATGCCGGAGACGCCGAGCAGGCCGGACTCCTTGTACAGCAGGCGGGTGAGGGCACGCGCATCCATGCCTTTTTCTTCCATCAGATACAGCAGCACACCGGGGTCGAGACTGCCGGTGCGGGTGCCCATCATCAGGCCGTCGACGGCAGTGAAGCCCATCGTCGAACCCACGCTCTTGCCATTGCGCAGCGCGCACATCGACGCGCCGTTGCCCAGGTGGGCAATCACCACCCCGCCGCGGGCGCGCTCGCCGAGCACCGCAGGCAGCTGGCGCGCGACGTAGTCATAAGACAGACCGTGGAAACCGTAACGCTTGATGCCGCCCTGGGTGAGGCGGCGCGGCAGGGCAAATGCCTGCGCCAGCGCGGGCTGGCTGCGATGGAAAGCAGTGTCGAAGCAGCCGACCTGAGGGATGTCGGGCATCAGCGCCATCACTGCATGCACGGCGCGCAGATTGTGCGGCTGGTGCAGCGGTGCGAGCGGAATGAAGTCGGCCAGTTCTTCGACCAGCTCGTGGTTGAGCACTGCCGGCGCGCTGTAGCGTTCGCCGCCATGGACGATGCGATGGCCGGCGGCGACGATGCTCAGGCTGGGGTTGTGCTTGGCGATGAGGTGGAAAACCTGGTCAAGCGCCTCCTGATGCTGCTGGTCGGAACCGCCGGACACTTGCACCATTTCGCGGAAACGTTCGCCGCTGGCAGTCTTGAGGGTGATTTCCGGCTCGGCGCCGATGCCTTCGACCTGGCCGGAAAAAGCCGGGGTGCTGGCGACTTCGCCGTTGAGCGGATAGAGCGCGAATTTGAGGCTGGAAGAGCCGGCATTGAGGACAAGGACGGCTTTCATTACTTCATCATCTCCCGCTTCTTGTGCGCCATCAGCTGGGCAACGGCGCAGGAAGCAGCGCGGGTTTCAGCGGTGTCAGCACGGCTGGTGAGCACGATCGGCACGCGGGCACCGAGCACGACACCGGCCATCAGCGCATTGGCGAGGTATTCGAGCTGCTTGGCGATCATGTTGCCGGATTCGAGATCCGGCACCACCAGGATGTCGGCATTGCCGGCGACCAGCGACTTGATGCCTTTGGTCTTGGCGGCAACCATCGATACCGCGTTGTCGAAGGCGAGCGGGCCATCGAGCAGACCGCCGGTGATCTGGCCGCGGTCAGCCATCTTGCACAGTGCAGCAGCTTCGATGGTGGAGCGGATCTTGGAAGTGACGGTTTCCACCGCCGACAGGATTGCCACCTTCGGTTCGGCGAGGCCGAGCATGTGGGCGAGTTCGATCGCGTTCTGGATGATGTCGACCTTGTCCTCGAGCGAAGGCTCGATCATGATCGCCGCGTCGGTGATCATCAGCGGATGCGGATAGGTCGGCACGTCGCCCAGGAAGACGTGACTGATGCGGCGTCCGGTGCGCAGGTTGCGGATCACCTGACTCATCATCTCGTCGGTGTGCAGCGAGCCTTTCATCAGCGCTTCAGCCTTGCCGTCACGGCACATCTCGGCGGCGATGGTGGCAGAAGCGTGGCTGTGTTCGGTGTCGACGATCTTGAGCCCCTTGATGTCGATGCCGTGCTCTTCGGCGACGCTGCGGATGCGGTGCTCGGGACCGACCAGGATCGGATCGACCAGACCGGCTTTGGAGGCCTGCACCGGACCCAGCAGGGATTCCTTGTCACAAGGGTGGGCGACCGCGATCGGGATCGGCGACAGGCCGGCCGAGACCGACAGCAGGTGGCGATAGCGCAGCTCACGGTCGGAGATCGTCACTTCCGGCAGCACGACACGGGTGCGCTTGACCTTCTCGGTCGGCGCCATCACTTCGGCGATGCCGTCGATGACTTTGAGACCATCCTGGTTGACCGCCAGGCAATCGAACACGATGTGATGATTGTGTTCGAATTTTTCCTTGCAGGTGACGGTGATGGTGAGGGTGTCGCCGATGGTGATCGGCCGCCAGAAGTTGAGGCCTTGCGAGACATAGACCGTGCCCGGGCCGGGAAACTCGGTGCCGAGGACGGTGGAGATCAGCGTGCTGCCCCACATGCTGTGGCCAACGACTTCACGGAACTGGCTCGAGCGGGCGTATTCGATGTCAACGTGAGTGGGGTTGACGTCGCCCGACATGGCGGCGAACAGGTGGATGTCTTCCGGGCGCAGTGTGCGCACCAGCTGGGCGAAATCGCCAAGCTGGATTTCGTCGAAAGTGCGGTTCTCAATGAATTGGTTATTGGCAAGTTCCATGGCGGCTCCCTGAACATAGATGTGCGGCGCAACAGGCGATTCTAGCTGGTTACACGCTGAAATATAAGCGGAAGCAGATCAATATGTTGCGCTGCGTCAAATTTGTCACGTTTTCCTTGTCGTGAGCGTGGATATTGGCAGTTTTGCTGATGAAAGCATTGGTCAAATCTTGGCTGAATTTTGCTGATCGCCGCTGTATTTGCGCGCCGACGGTAGCCGGATCGGGTGCTACACTGACCGGCGTTTGCATCCAATCTCGGGAAACGCGTATGGAAGTGGTGATTCTTGCTGCCGGACAAGGCAAGCGCATGCGTTCGCAGCTGCCAAAAGTGCTGCAGCCGCTGGCTGCCAGGCCGATGCTGGCTCATGTCGTTGACACCGCGCGCAGCCTGGCCGCACAACGGATCTGTGTGGTTTATGGTCATGGCGGTGATCAGGTGCGGGCCCGCTTTGCTGGCGAAGTGCTCGACTGGGCGCTGCAGGCGGAACAGCTCGGTACCGGTCATGCCGTGCAGCAGGCCTTGCCGCTGCTCAGTGATGATCAAGTCGCCCTGGTCCTCTACGGCGATGTGCCGCTGATCGCTGCCGACAGCCTGCGTCGCCTGCTCGCTGCGGCGGGAGATCACCGCCTGGCCCTGCTCACCGTCGAGCTGGCAGATCCGGCCGGTTATGGCCGCATCGTGCGGGATGGCGACGGTCGCATCACCGCCATCGTCGAGGAAAAAGACGCCAGCCCTGCCCAGCGCAGCATCCGCGAAGTCAATACCGGCATTCTTGCCGCGCCAGTGGCCAGGCTGCGCGACTGGTTGGGGCGGATCGGCAATGACAATGCCCAGGGTGAGTACTACCTCACCGACATCATCGCGCTGGCGGTGGCCGATGGGGTGGAAGTGGTTGCCGAACAACCGGCTGCAGTGAGTGAAACTCTGGGAGTCAATAACAAGCGTCAGCTGGCCGAACTTGAGCGTCTGCATCAGGCCAGCATCGCTGCAGCGCTGATGGACGAAGGCGTGACGCTGATTGATCCGGCCCGCCTCGACGTGCGCGGCCGGCTTACGGTCGGGCACGATGTCGAAATCGACGTCAATTGCGTGTTTGAAGGCCAGGTCGAGCTGGGTGATGGGGTGCGCATCGGCCCCAATTGCGTGATCCGCAATGCAGTGATCGGTGCCGGCAGTCGGGTGGAAGCCTTCAGTCACCTCGACGGTGGCCGCACGGACGAAAGCTGTGTCATCGGACCGTTTGCGCGCGTGCGACCGGGTACGGTGCTCGGCAAGGACGTCCATCTGGGCAATTTTGTCGAGATCAAGAACAGCGTGATTGCCGATCATTCCAAAGCCAATCATCTGGCGTATGTGGGCGATGCGGATGTCGGCCGCAAGGTCAATATCGGCGCCGGCACCATCACCTGCAACTACGATGGCGCCAACAAGTTCCGCACAGTGATCGAGGACGAAGTGTTCATCGGCTCCGACACCCAGCTGGTGGCGCCAGTGCGTGTCGGGCGCGGGGCCACGCTTGGCGCAGGCACGACCCTGACCAAGGATGCGCCGCCCGATCAGCTCACCGTCTCGCGCAGCAGGCAACTCAGCATCAGCAACTGGAAGCGACCACAAAAGAAAGTGCATTGATCAATCTCGCCGTTTTCTGCTCGATCAGCTCCGTCTCCAGTCCAATCTGTTCTCCTTGAAGGAAGCTCTGTCATGTGTGGCATCGTCACTGCCGTCGCCAACGCCAATGTGGTTCCCGTGCTCATCGAAGGTCTGCGCAAGCTTGAATACCGCGGTTACGACTCGGCCGGTCTGGCGGTGCTCAATGACAAGTTGGAGCGTGACAAATCGGAGCATGGCCAGCTGAAGCGTCTGCGGGCGGCGGGCCGGGTTGCCGAACTGGCTGCGCTGGCGGACGAACAGGCGCTGAGCGCGTGCATCGGCATCGCCCATACACGCTGGGCGACCCACGGCGTGCCAAGCGAACGCAATGCGCATCCGCACATTTCCGGCGGGCTGGCGGTGGTGCATAACGGCATCATCGAAAACTTTGAAGCGATCAGAACCGGTCTGCAAGGTGAAGGCTATGTATTCACCTCGGAAACCGACACCGAAGCGATTGCCCATCTGCTGCACAGCAAGCTGAAAACCACGCCGGATCTGTTTGAAGCGGTGCGGCTGACGATCAACGAGCTGATCGGTGCCTATGCAATTGGCGTGGTGGCGGAGAACGAGCCGCAACGCGCCATCGTCGCCCGTCGCGGCTCGCCGCTGCTGCTGGGCGTGGGCGAAGACGGCATGTATGCCGCTTCCGATACGGCGGCGCTGCTGCAGGTGACGCGCAAGGTGGTGTATCTCGAAGACGGCGATCTGGCCGAACTGCGTCAGGATGGCTACCGCATCACGCTGGCCGATGGCAGTCCGGTCGAGCGGGAAGTGCATCTGTCCAGCCTGTCAGCGGATGCAGTTGAGCTGGGCCAGTTCCGCCACTACATGCAGAAGGAAATTTTCGAACAGCCGCAGGCAATCGCCAACACCCTGGAAATGATCGCCGGCGGCGGCAGCGTCAGCGCCGGCCATTTTGGCGCGCAGGCAGCCGAGGTTTTCAGTGGCGTGCGCAATGTGCTGATTCTCGCCTGCGGCACCAGTTACCACGCTGGCCTGGTGGCGCGCTACTGGATCGAAGCGATCGCCAGACTGCCGGTGACGGTGGAAATTGCCAGCGAATATCGTTACCGCGAATCGGTGCCCGATCCCGCTACCCTGGTGGTGGTGGTTTCCCAGTCGGGCGAAACCGCCGATACCCTCGCGGCGCTCAAGCACGCCAAGGCACAAGGCATGCTGCGCACGCTGGCGATCTGCAACGTGCCGGAATCGGCGATCGTGCGTGAAACCGCACTGCGCTTCATCACCCGTGCCGGCCCGGAAATCGGCGTCGCGTCGACCAAGGCCTTCACCACTCAGCTGGCCGCCTTTGCCTTGCTGACGCTCACCCTCGCCAAGCTCGGCGGCCGCTTGTCGGCGGACGATGAAGCCGCCCAGCTCGCCGGGCTGCGCCACCTGCCGGTCGCGGTGCAGAAAGTGCTCGAACTCGAACCCGAGATCGAGCATTGGGCACAGCGCTTCGCCGGCAAGGATCACGCGCTGTTCCTCGGCCGTGGCCGCCACTGGCCGATCGCCATGGAAGGCGCGCTCAAGCTGAAGGAAATCTCCTACATCCACGCCGAAGCCTACGCTGCCGGCGAGCTGAAGCACGGGCCGCTCGCCCTGGTCGACAAGGACATGCCGGTGATCGCCGTCGCTCCGGCGGACGAACTGCTCGAAAAACTCAAATCCAACTTGCAGGAAGTGCGCGCCCGCGGCGGCGAACTTTACGTCTTCGCCGACGCCGGCAGCGAAATGCCCGCTGGCGACGAGCACGTACACCTGCTGCAGATGCCCGAGCACTACGGCATGCTGTCACCTGTTCTGCACGTCATCCCGCTGCAGCTGCTGTCCTATCATGCTGCGCTGGTCAAAGGCACTGACGTGGATAAACCGCGCAACCTGGCGAAGTCAGTGACGGTGGAATAGGTGTGGCGGCGCACGCGGAACTGCTGTTCTTTGCCATTAAAGTCGAAAACGCCCGGGCATCTCATCCGGGCGTTTTCGCTGGTGTCGATTTGCAGGTCTTTGGTCACCGATCTGCGCATGAATCGCCGAGCTGGGGGCCTTCGGTTGTGTGCGACATTGGTGACTGGCGGGTGAACGGCCTGAGCTGCTGTTGGCTTGCATTAGTAACTGTAACTACGGTGGCGGCCAGGAGCGGTCGGTTGCAGTACTCGCTCGGTCAGCTGCTTCAGGCTGAGCAGCTAGGCTGGGCGATCGCCTCGTGTCATAGGGAGGCACTCGTGCGACCGCATGAAGCGGTTCTTTGCAGCGATCTGTCCTGGTTGCAATAACCTACCTGCACGGCTAAGTCACTTTGACGGATCGTTCCGCTCATGCGCCCAAGGGTTGGATGACCTTGCCTTCCCACTGGATCAGTTGGAACTCCAATCCAGTGGTCGCTTCCTTGAACACCGACTCGTTCTCATCGAACGACGCGGCAACGATGGCCTGAAGGCCGCGCTGCGCGATCAGCAGCTGAAGCAGTGCGCGCTGACTGGCTGAGCGCATCGAATGCTGGCCAGGCTCATCCATCAGCAGAAGCCCGGGGTGCTGGCCTTCGAATCCGCGGGTCGCAGACGTTTGGTACAGAGCCAGCAGGTAGCTCCAGATGAGGCGGACGAAGTCGCTCGCACTTGAGTCCGCAGTGAGGCTGGTCTGCGCCTTCGGGCGACGAATCTCGCGCAACTCCAGCTCCGAGAGGATAGGTGTCAGCGTGTCCAGGCTGATACGGATGTCGGTAATCTCCGCGCTCTCATATCCGAACGAACTGGCGTTGCCTCTGAAGTTCTTCTCGAAGAGCGAGATTCTCGACACGTCGGCATCGCTGTAGGCTTCTTTAGGAAGCGCTCGCCTGTTAGCTTGGTTCGCAGCTAGACGGTCGGCAATCTCTCCGAAGGTAACCATGAAGGCCTCCGCCTGCTCGTTGAATGCTTGCAAGTTCGACAGCTCAAGTTCGATCTGAATCTGACGACGGACGATGGCGCGAGACTCCGCTACGCCGGTGCTCACGTCGCCGCGCAGCGAGTTGCGGTAGTCATGAGTTGTCGCCAAACGAGCAGCTACGTCGGCGACGGTAATTTCAGACTGACGAATCTCCTCTATCGCTCCGTTGATCTGGTTCTGCAGCATTTTCCGCTGACTGTCGAGATAGTCGATGTTGGTGTTCAGGTCCATTTGTGGCCCCGTCACGATGCCGAGCAGCAGCGTGTCGTCGACTGCTTGATGACAGGTTGGACAATGGTCCGCCGCAACCTCGACCTCCATCTGAGCGCCAAGCTTCCGCAGCTTCAGAGCTGTCTTGTTCCGTTCCAGGTCTTCACTGGCTTCGGCCAAAAGGAGGCGCAGTTCATCCAGTGCAGCCTTCTGTAGCGTCAGATTCGTGGTCGCACGTTCATGCAGAACGCTGAGCCGTTGCAGTTCAGAGGAGGCGACCTCGAGTTCTTGGAGAGCCTCTGCGCCGGAGGCCTTTCCGTATGCCTCCGCCTTCGCTCCCAGCGCATTGTGTTCGGTGCGAAGGTTGCTGACTTGGTCTAGCAAGGACGTCTTGGTCTTGCCATCGGACTTCACGAGCAGGACGGTTGCGGGGTCGAATATCGAAACCGGCGTGGCAGACAGACCCTCAATGACGATGCCGTTTGCAGCTGCGGCCTGCCGCAAAGTGTCGTAGGCCTTGCGCCAGTCCGAGTCAATTGCTACGGAGTCGGCGTCAAGCGCCGCTCGTTTGGCCTGTCGCTCGAACACTCCCAGACCTAGCAGGAACTCGGTGACCCTAATACGCGCGTCGCGAATCCCGAAGAAGGGAATATTGGCGATGTAGTCAGTCCACCCGCGCTTCTGCTCCACGGCGAGTGCGGCGAAGATCGTCTGCAGATACAGCTTGGCCATGCCGCCGTTCGTCGCCGGGACCTGAGGCAGTTGGTAGCCCATGAACCTTTCGAGGAACTGGAAATACCCTTCCTGCTTCTGGGCGCTGCCAGGGTCAAAAAGGTAGGTCGGCTGTGGCGTACCGAGTTCGGTGCCCTCCGTGAGATGGGCGCCTTCGAAAACTTCCATCAGCTTCGACTGACGTACGGAATCGCGGATTGCGCGACGCAGTGTGACACTGCGCCCAGAAGCGTTCTCCAACTCGACAAGAACCTCAGAGCTCTCCACGGTGACGCGGCTATCGCCTTGTACGAAATACTCTTTGACGGCGTAGTTCAGCACCTTCTCACCCTTGCCGCCGATGAGCTCTTCCATCCCCAACCCGTAGATGAGAGTGTTGTATAGGGTGCTCTTGCCGCTGGAGTTGCTGCCCCGGATGACAGTCAGGCCGCGGCTGAATTCAAACTTGAACCCAAACTCTCCTCCGACTGTGGTGATTCTTAGTTTTACGGCCCTGATCTTCATGCCGACTCCCATCCCTTCGCAACTTTCTCGACCATGCCTTCGGTGATGTCCTTACCGATCTGCATCAGAAGCCTGCGCTCGGGCGCGAAAGCGTCGGCATCCTTGAGGACTTCGGTAATGAAGCCTCGACCTTTTTCAGTCAATTGGTATCCGGTTGAGGTGGCCTCAACCAAGTTCTCGGCCACGGCAAACCGAATGGCGATAGCGAGAGCGGGGTCGAAACCCCACGCCGTCATATTCAGTACTTTGGCCTTCGCGGCGTCAACCAGCTTCTGAATCCGGTCGGTACTCTTCAGCGCCCAGTTGAACAGATGCAGGCGCGGCAGAGTTGACTTCCCGCCGCGAGACGACATCTGGAGAACTAGGAGCAGTTGCGTGATCTTGTAGAGCGGCCGGTGCTCGACCAGCACCGGAGACGGCCGCCGGACGAAGCGCAGACGTTGAGGCTCAGCGGCGACAGCTTCAGTCATAGTCGACCTCGCAAACTGCTATCCACCTCGCGACGATAAGGCGCGCGATCTGAGCTGCGCCGGTCTGGTCGATAGCGGGTGCGAGTTCCTTGACGATTCGCTCCGTCAGGCCATCCCTGATTTTCTCGGTCAGTTCCTGGGGTGTTCCCACCCACGTATCGCACGTCTCACCAATGTCCGCTTCGTAGCCGTTGATGAGCCGCGCCAGCCTCGAATGGACGGTTGGCGCTGTGTCATTGATACGCTTGAGGTGGGAGCCGTGGTCGAGGAACTCGCGCAGGGTCTTCGTGTAGAGGCGCGCGACCTTGGCCTCCAATTTGTCCGCCGGGGAATTCGCCAGTCGCGTCCGTGTCTTGCGCATGACGTTTTTCTCGTACGTCTCGGAGTTATCAGTCAGTTCAGGTAGTACGGTCGGTAAGCCGCCGAAATCGAGCGCCTGGCCGACGGAAAGCTTTATTTCCTGAATCTCAGTCGCGTAGTGATCCGCGTCGTGCACCAGTACCTGGAAGTCGGGCGCTAGGATCGACAGGTTCCATCTGCGAACCTCGGCCTCCTTCGCCTGAGAGTGCTTGATGAGGTCGTTGTGGGCGATGGTCGGCGTCACTAGGTGCCAGCGCCGCAGCTTGGTTGTGCCCAAAACCTTCGTTAGGTCGGCTTCGTTGGTCTGAAGCTTCTTCAGGTCTGTCGTGATCTTGTCCCGCTGCTTCTCATAGAGCTCTTTGGGAGGGTAGATCTTATCTGGGCAGTAGCACTGATACCCACATCCGGTGGTCTTGGTGAAGCCTTCCAAGCCATAGTCGCCGGGAGTGGCCGGAATATGGGTGTAA
The DNA here is from genome assembly GCA_034005275.1 of Thauera sp. Taxonomy (GTDB): domain Bacteria; phylum Pseudomonadota; class Gammaproteobacteria; order Burkholderiales; family Rhodocyclaceae; genus Thauera. Next base: position 102,177 of record JAVEVA010000001.1, read on the forward strand.
CCGTCGTCCGTGAACTTGCGCTTGAAGACCAACTGACACAGCCGTTCCCAGCTGTTCCCGTCGAATGCGCCATAGGCTGTATGAAACACAGTGAGCTCGTTTCTAGCGTTTAGCCGCAACCCGGCGCGGAGATACCAACAGCTACCGCTTCCGAGAGCAGCAGTGAAAAAGTCGTTCGACGAATACCGTCTGAAGTGGTTAGGTCTGCGCGCAAGTAATTCTCCTAGATCTTTATTGCTGCGGAAGCTGCGCAAACGTACCACGCGGCGTGTGATTTCTGCACATTGTTCGATACAAGCAGTTGCTTGTAAAGTAAGCAGCTGGAGAGCTGTCCATTCAGATTTGGCAAAAATGATGCCCCCGGCGGTGCGACCGAACCACTGCAGGTAAGAGCTACGTCCACCTACAGCTTTGAGAGCTCGTCGCCGCATCCAGACGCTCGGTGCGCACAGCTGAAGGGCGGTAACCGCTGCATCGCTGTCGCTCGGCCCTCGAAGCTGACTGACTGGTAGCAGCGGGTCGGCAGCCGTAATTCGGGTGCCGAGCATCGAACGATCGCCTTGGTCGAGAAGGCGCTGTTCGCCATGAACATCGGGGACGTATCGTTCTGCGCCTGAGTCTGCCGCGCCCGTCGAGCGCAAGGTTTTGCGAGTTCTGGGTACACTGTCGGCATGAAACTCGATCTTGCCCGCCTCGAAGCTCACCTCTGGGAATCCGCCAACATCCTGCGCGGCCCGGTGGACGCGGCTGACTTCAAGACCTACATCTTCCCGTTGCTGTTCTTCAAGCGCATCTGCGATGTCTGGGACGAGGAATACCAGGACATCGTCGACGAGACCGGCGACGAACAGCTTGCCTGCTTTCCCGAGTCGCACCGCTTCCAGATCCCGGAAGACTGCCACTGGAACGACGTTCGCACCAAGGCGAGCAACGTTGGCGCCCCACTCCAGCGCGCGATGCGCGAGATCGAGAAGGCGAACCCGAGCACCCTGTATGGCGTGTTCGGCGATGCGCAGTGGTCGAACAAGGAGCGCTTGTCCGATGCCTTGCTCAAGGACCTGATCGAGCACTTTTCCAAGCTGCCGTTCGGCAACAAGAACATCAATTCAGACCTGCTCGGCGATGCCTATGAATACCTGATCAAGAAATTCGCTGACGCCACCAACAAGAAAGCCGGCGAGTTCTACACCCCGCGCAGTGTCGTGCGACTGATGATCGACATGCTCGATCCCAAGGAGACCGAAACCATCTACGACCCGGCCTGCGGTACCGGCGGCATGTTGCTGGCCGCCGTGCAGCACGTGAAGGAGCAACATGGCGACGTGAAGCGGCTGTGGGGCAAGCTGTACGGACAGGAGAAGAATCTCACCACCTCATCCATCGCGCGGATGAACCTCTTCCTTCACGGTATCGAGGACTTTCAGGTGGTGCGCGGCGACACGCTGCGCAACCCGGCTTTCTTCGAAGTCGATCGGCTGGCTACGTTCGACTGCGTCATCGCCAATCCGCCGTTCTCGCTGGAAAAGTGGGGTGAGGATCTGTGGTTGAACGATCCCTTCGGCCGCAACTTTGCCGGTCTGCCGCCTTCATCCAGCGGTGACTTCGCCTGGGTACAGCACATGGTCAAGTCGATGGCTGACGTGACTGGCCGGATGGCCGTGGTGCTGCCCCAGGGCGCTCTGTTCCGCAAGGGGGTGGAAGGCAGCATCCGCCAGAAGCTGCTGGAAATGGATCTGATCGAGGCGGTGATCGGGCTGGCGCCCAACCTGTTCTACGGCACCGGTCTGGCGGCGTGCATCCTGGTGCTGCGCAAGCGCAAACCGGTCAAGCGCAAGAAGAAGGTGCTGATCGCCGATGCGTCACGCCTGTTCCGCCGGGGGCGTGCGCAGAACTATCTCGAACCCGAGCACGCCGCCGAGATTCTTGGCTGGTATCGCGGCTTTGCCGATGTGCCGGACACGGTCCGGGTGGTCAGCCTCGACGAGATCAAAGCCGAGGACTGGACACTGAACATTTCGCGCTATGTCTTGCCGCCACTGCAGGAAGACATTCCGCCGCTGCCCGAGGCCATTGCTGCATTCAAGGATGCGCTCGCCCGCTGCCGCGAGGCCGAAGAACGGCTTGCGCAGGTGATGAATGAAGGGGGATGGCTGAAATGACTCACCCAGGCAAACGCATCAGCCAACAAGCACTCGAAAGCTACCTCTGGGGCGCCGCCGTGCTGCTGCGCGGCCTCATCGATGCCGGTGACTACAAGCAGTTCATCTTTCCGCTGCTGTTCTACAAGCGCGTGTCGGATGTGTGGGACGAGGAATACCATGCTGCGCTGGCCAGTTCGGACGGTGATCTCTCCTATGCCCAGTTCGCCGAGAACCACCGCTTCCAGATCCCCCAAGGCGCGCACTGGAACGATGTTCGCCAGGCAGCCAGGAACGTCGGCGCGGCCATCCAGAAGGCGATGCGCGCCATCGAAACCGCCAACCCGGATCTGCTCGACGGCATCTTCGGCGACGCCCCGTGGACCAACCGTGAGCGCCTGCCCGACGAAACGCTGAAAGACCTCATCGAGCACTTCTCGACCCAGACGCTGTCGGTGGCCAACGTACCCGAGGACGAGCTCGGTAACGCTTACGAATACCTCATCAAGAAGTTCGCCGACGACTCCGGCCACACGGCCGCCGAGTTCTACACCAACCGCACCGTCGTCCACCTGATGACGCAACTGCTCAGCCCGCAGGCCGGCGAGTCGATCTATGACCCCACCTGCGGCACCGGCGGCATGTTGATCTCGGCGCTGGACGAAGTGAGGCGTTCTGGCGGCGAGTACCGCACGCTCAAACTCTATGGGCAGGAGCGCAACCTCATCACTTCGTCCATCGCCCGCATGAATCTGTTCCTGCACGGCGTGGAGGATTTCGAAATCATCCGGGGCGACACCCTCGCTGACCCCAAGCACATCGAAGGCGACCGCCTGCGCCAGTTCGACGTGATCCTCGCCAACCCGCCGTACTCCATCAAGCAGTGGAGCCGCGAGGCCTGGAGCAGTGACAAGTGGGGCCGCAACTCGCTCGGCACGCCGCCGCAGGGTCGTGCCGACTACGCCTTCCAGCAGCACATTCTGACCAGCCTCACCGCCAAGGGGCGGTGTGCCGTGCTTTGGCCGCATGGCGTGCTGTTCCGCAACGAAGAGCAGGCCATGCGCGCGAAGATGGTCGAGCAGGACTGGGTCGAGGCGGTGATCGGCCTGGGCCCCAACCTGTTCTACAACTCCCCGATGGAGTCGTGCATCGTCATCTGCAATCGCAAGAAAACGGCTGCGCGCAAGGGCAAGGTGATCTTCATCGACGCGATGAACGAGGTCACCCGAGAACGGGCGCAGAGCTTTCTCAAGCCCGAACACCAGCAGCGCATCCTGAGCGCTTACAGGACCTTTGCCGATGTGCCTGGTTTCGCCAAGGTCGTCACCGTGGCCGAAATCGGCGCCAATGCGGGCAACCTGTCGATTCCGCTGTACGTGAAGCGTACTGCCGTCGCGCCTGCAACTGACAGCAATGGTGACGCCGTATCGTTACGCTCTGCCTGGGAGCAATGGCAAAGCGATGGCCGAGCCTTCTGGCAACAGATGGATGCGCTGGCGGAAACGCTGGATGGACTGAGGTTAAAGGATTAAATTTTACCTATTGGGTAAAAAAATATAAAATGGAGCTCTTTTGAAGATTGGCTACAAAAATCAAAAGCTTCAAGACCTGTGCCAGAAGCGTGCCGTTGCACAGAAGACACTTGGGGCAGCCTGCGCGAAGAAGCTGATGGTGAGGTTGCAGGCCCTGGAGGCCGCCGCCCGCGTCACCGACTTGGTAGCAGGCAATCCGCACCCACTCAAGGGAGACCGTTATGGGGAGTTTGCACTCGAACTAACCGGAGGCTGGCGCCTGACCTTTGTACCCGCCCATGATCCTTGCCCGACCACACAGGACGGCGGCATTGACTGGGCGCAAGTGACTATCGTAACCATTGAATACATCGGGGACTACCATGACTGAACTGGGTGCTCCATTTGCGCCGGATTGGGTGTTGGCTCCCGGCGAGTCCGTTCTTGACCTGGCTGAAGAGCGTGGTTGGACGCAAGGCGAATTGGCCCAGCGGCTGGGCTACAGCGAAAAACACATCAGCCAGCTCATCAATGGCAAGGTGCCCATCACCGTGGATGCCGCACAAAGGCTGGAGCGTGTGCTGGGCAGCTCCATGGACTTCTGGCTCAAGCTAGAAGCCAATTACCAAAAACACAAAGCTCGCCTGGAGGCCGCAGAGCGTCACGCTTGCTGGATTTCCTGGCTGGATGAGTTGCCCGTCAAAGAGTTGATGAGCAGTGGCGCGATTGCCAAGGTGCGCAACGACGCCAAGAACAAACCCGGCATCGTCGAATCCTGCCTGCGCTTTTTTGGCGTCGCATCGCCTGACGAATGGCGCAGTCACTACGGCGGCATGCAAGTCGCGTTTCGCCGCAGCCGCGCTGAACAAAGCGATGTAGGGGCCATCTCGGCGTGGCTGCGCCTGGGTGAGCAAGAAGCTGAAAAACTCGATGGCCCGAAGTACGACAAAGCACGATTTGAAAAAGCCCTGCGCGAAATTCGCGGCCTGACCTGTGAAGCGCCAGCAGTTTTTGAGCCTCGCATGCGCGCACTTCTGCGTGATGCAGGTGTTTTGCTGGCCCTGGTGCCGGCCATCCCCAGGGCCCACGTGAGCGGCGTGGCGCGCTGGCTCAGTCCAACCCGGCCACTCCTGCAGCTTTCTCTTTACGGTAAGACCAACGACAAGTTCTGGTTCACCTTCTTTCACGAGGCTGCCCACATCCTGCTGCATGCAGACGGCAAAGAAGGCAAAAAATCCATCTTTCTGGATGACCCCAATGCCAGCCACAGCACCGACCCGCGTGAGCAGGAGGCCAATCAGTGGGCGGGCAATTTCTTGATTCCGCAGCAACATGGGCAGTACCTTGCCACGCTGCGCACCAAAGACACCGTCAAAGCCTTTGCTCAAACAATCGCCATCCATCCGGGCATCGTGGTGGGACGCTTGCAGCATGATCACTTTATTGAGCCATCGTGGATGAATGACTTGAAACAGAGTTTCCAATTCAAGGGACCCAATGCGTAGCGCCCAAGACCTGCTCGACGAACTCAATGCGGTCGATGAATCCACCCGTATCGACGCCAAGCGCGCCAGCGACCTGGGCAAATCGGTCATGGAAACGGTGATCGCCTTTGCCAACGAGCCCGGCCTGGATGGCGGCTACCTGCTGCTGGGCGTGGACTGGGCGATCAACGCCAAGGGTGACACCGTGTACACCCCGGCGGGTTTGAGTAACCCTGACAAGGTGCAAGCTGATCTGGCCAGCCAGTGCGCCAGCATGCTCAACGTGGCCCTGCGCCCGCAGATGCAGCTGGAGCAGATTGACGGCAAAACCTTGCTGGTGGTGTATGTACCCGAGGCCGATGCGCGGCTCAAACCGATCTACAAAAAAGCCACCGGCCTGCCCAGTGGTGCGTGGCGGCGCATCGGCTCCAGCGACCAGCGCTGCGTGGATGAAGACCTCTGGGCTTTGCAAGACAACGCCAGACCGATGCGTGGCGTGGATTCCACCGTGCTGGACGATGCCCGCATGGAGGATTTTGACCCCGCTGCTCTGGCCGAATACCGCCGCGTGCGCGCCACGGTGAACGCCCAGGCTGAAGAACTGGGCTACAGCGACGCCGATCTGCTGGAAGCCGTGGGTGCCGTGCGCCGCGAAGGCGAGGCATTGCACCCCACGCTGGCGGGCATCCTGCTGTTTGGCAAACCCATGGCACTGCGCCGCATGCTGCCCATGGTGCGCATCGACTACATCCGCGTGCCGGGGATGGAATGGATCGAAGACCCGCACAACCGCTTTCAGTCCATCGACATTCGCAAGCCTTTGGTGCTGGCCCTGCCGCAGGCCGAGGCCAGTGTGGTCGATGAACTGCCCAAAGGCTTTTACCTCCCCGAAGGTTCGATGCACAGCGTGCAAGAGCCCATCGTGCCGCGCAAGGTGATTCGCGAGGCCATTGCCAACGCGGTCATGCATCGCACCTACACCAAACACAACCCGATTCAGATCATCCGCTACAGCAACCGCATTGAGGTGCGCAACGCCGGGCATTCGCTCAAACCGATGGCGCAGCTGGGCAATCCGGGCTCCTGGCCGCGCAACCCCTTGCTGGGCAGCGTGTTGCGCGATCTGAATCTGGCGGAAAACAAAGGCTCGGGCATTCGCACCATGCGCCGCCTCGCCGCCGATGCCGGGTTGACCCTGCCGGAATTTCAATCCGACCGCGAAGCCGATACCTTTTGCGTCACCCTGTTTTTGCACAACCTGCTGACCGAAGACGACCACGCCTGGCTGCGCTCGCTCACGCCCGACCCGCTGGATGAGGATGAAACCAAGGTGCTGATTTACGCTCGCGCCACCGGCGCCGTGGACAACACCGCCTGCCGCGACTTCAGCGGCCTGGATACCCTGACTGCCAGCCGCGTGCTGCGCCGCCTGCGCGACAAGGGCTTGCTGGACAAGCAGGGCGGGGGCAATCGCACCTACTATGTCCTGCGCGGACCGGCCATGCCTGCGCCGCCAGACATGGCAGCTTGCAACCCTGGCCCTGCAGCAGGGGGGGATTTGCCCGCCAGCATGGGGGGATTACCGCAATCCCCCCATGCTTGGCCCGATTTACCCCCCGAGCTCCAGTTGCGTATTGATAACGCCGGAGCCAAACCCCGCCAAGCTGAAGTGCGTGCGCTGCTGCTGGAACTGTGCCGCTTGCAAGCTTTTACTGTGGCCCAGCTGTGCCAAATTTTGAACCGCAGCGATGCCAAGGAACTGCGTCGCACCTATTTGCGCCCCATGCGCGAGGCTGGTCTGTTGCGTTTGAAGTACCCCGAAACGGAAAAGCACCCGCACCAAGCCTATATCGCCACCCAGGCTGAAAACAATCGACATGAATAAGAACGCATTGAAGCCTGGCTGGAAGCGGGTGAAGTTTGGTGATGTGGTGCGCCTTTCCAAGGCGCGCAGCAAAAATCCGCTGGGCGATGGTCTGGAGCGCTACGTGGGACTGGAGCATCTGGAGCCGGGTGACCTGCGCATTCGCCGCTGGGGCGATGTGGCCGACGGCGTGACCTTTACCAATGTGTTCCAGCCTGGGCAGGTGTTGTTCGGCAAGCGCCGCGCCTATCAGCGCAAGGTGGCGGTGGCGGACTTTTCAGGTGTGTGTTCCGGCGACATTTATGTGTTGGAGAGCAAGGATGCACAGGTTTTGCTGCCGGAGTTGCTGCCGTTTATTTGCCAGACCGATGCTTTCTTCGAGCATGCGGTGGGCACGTCCGCGGGTTCGTTGAGCCCGCGTACCAACTGGACGAGTTTGGCGGGGTTTGAGTTTGCGTTGCCGCCGGTGGAGGAGCAGAAGCGGCTCGTTGAACTCCTCGGCTCAATTGTTGTGCTTGAAGAAGAACTGCGAACTGCCGAGTACGAGGCCGACCGGTT
>JAVEVA010000040.1:0-29087 GCA_034005275.1 Thauera sp.
GCAGCATGCGATTGGCGCTGGCGAGCAGGGCAGGGTCGGCGGGCGGCAGTTGGTAATCTTCTTCGGCCAGGTACATCAGTTCAGGCTTGAGAAAAGGATTGTCGTCTTCGTCGATGTGGGTTTGCTGTTCGGTCATGGCACGGGGGCGATGCGGTGCTGGCAGCGCTGGTTGGGGCGCAGCGCTGGCGGGTTGACGAGGGTGGTGTGTGCGGTGCGGGCTGCGGTGCGGCGTGCACAGCGGGCGCATTCGGCACGGCCGAATTCCATCAGGCCGAAGGTGGTTCGCGTGGTGCTGATGTGGCCATCGCAGCGCGGGATGGCCAAGCGTGGAATTTGCGCGCAGTCACGGCCTGGCCTCCTGGGTGCGGGTGATTTTGATCCAGCCATCGCCATGCTTGCGGCAGCCGAGCAGGGCAGCAGTCACCGGATCAAGCGGAGGCGAGCGCCGGCGTTTGAGCAGCGCTTTTTTAGCGGGCAGCTCGGCCTGCTCCGGGTTTGCCCGTCGCCAGCGCCGCGCTTTTTGCGCGTTGCTCAATTTGCCGGGTCGCTTGGCGTCTTTGCCGGCGCCCCAGGCATACACCGGCGCCGCGGGTCCGGGCTGGTCGCGCTGATAGCGGACGATGCGCACCAGGCCGTCGCGATACAGGTTGCGCAGGGTGTCGTTTGCCCAGCTGTTCGAGCCGGCGACGGCCATTTTCAGCACGTCGACCTTGCTGAGCTGTTCGCCGGCCTGCAGCCGCCGGCGGACTTCGGCACGCACTGCGTCGAGGACCGGGCGTTTCACGGGCAGCCCTCCGCAGCTTCGCCGGCCAGTGCCATGTAAGCGGCGCCGTCGATGTAGTCGTCGAGGTTGTGACCGCAGCGCGATCGGGCGAGCTTGAGCACGGCCATGAATTTCCAGCCGTCGACTTCGCTGAGTTCTTTGCCAGAGAGGGCGTTGAAGGCCGCCACCGCGCGCGCCATGCTGCGCTCGCCGCTGGCCTGATCTCGCTGCTTGCCGCGTTGGTCGATGGTGTCGGCGGCTTCAATCAGCAGATCGCTGGCGTGGATCGGCGTTTCCTTCACCGCCCACAGCGGCGAGTCTTCGCCTTTTTCCGCCAGGCGGCGGCGCAGGTCGATGATCGTGCCGGCCTGGGCGAAGAGTTCGGCGTCTTTTGCGCAGAGATCTTCTTCGGCGGTGCGCAACTGGGTGATCAGTTCGCGGATCTTTGCCTTGACGTCCTCGATCTCTGCCTGCGCGGGTAGCCGTTGCGCTCCAGGGGAGTAATTCGGTTGGCGGCAGACCCGCCCGCTTGCACTTGCGACCCCTCTTCCGCTTCAGTGATGGCCCCGGCAGTTACCGCCTGCCGGGTGGGTGATCGATCCGCAGATCGGTGAGCAGGTTTTGCAAGACGATCGTCAGGACGCCAAGCTGGGTTCGGTATCCCCAGTCGCCCGGCGATCCGAGGAAAGCGAGCAAGGCTTTCAGGCGTTTTTCGAGCCGCGCGAACTCTTCCGCGTTCAGCGCGCAAGTTGCGAGCGGCAGTTCGCGCAGGGTGCCGAAGTGGCCTTTTGCCAACGCATCGCGTTCGGCAAGCAGCTCGATGATGAGCTTCGCACGCGGGTTTTCGCCGCCTTTGCGGGCGGCTTCCGCCAGCAGTTCGGGCAGGGCATCGCGCAGTGCCTGGTACTTGTCTTGGTCTTCCATCAGTCGTTTTCCTGTTTATTTCCAGCGGCGGGAGGCCAAGGCGACAGCTGATTCCTGGTCATGGAGGTAGATGGCAGATGCGACTTGCCAGCAAAACAGGGCAGCCTTACCGTTGGTTTCGTAAGAAAGGTCCGGCAGGTCCGCAGCGAGCTTGAGCAGGGAGGTGATTTGTTCGGGGGTCATTGGTGGCTCCTCAGAGATAGCGCGGATGTTTTGCTGGCCGTGGTGCGTAGTATCGCCTTAGTGATTGGTCTTGTCAATCGCTAAGGTGATACTTAACTGCGTGCGGAATCTTGAGCTTGCTGCCCCGATAAAACGAATCTTCCTGAATGCTGTCTCAAGGATGACGCACACCTTCGGGTGTGCAAAAATGGGTCCTTGTCGGAGAATCAGAGCATGAAGATGAAGACTGAACCTTCCCCCACGCTTTCCGCTGCTGCCGTCAGCCCGCTGCGTATGCTCACAGGGCAGGCGCTGCTTGACGATATGGAGGCGTTTCGCAAAGAAGTTACTGCCACGCCTGAGGCTGCGCGTGAGGCGCTGCGACGGATCGGCGTGCTTGCCGAAGACGGAAAACTGAAGCGCCTGATCCATGACTGAGCGCTGGATGCTGTACCGCCGGCGTCCTGGACTGGTGCTTGGCTTTCATGGCACAGAAAAGGCAATCGTCGACCAAGTTGTAAACCGGGGTGGCAGCGCCCATCTGGCCCCCTCGCAAGGCAAGAACGAGTGGCTTGGGCACGGAATTTATTTCTGGGAAAACGATCCTCAGCGCGCTCTGGAGTGGGCTCAGAATGGCAATGCGAAAAAACCTATCCAGCAGCCCGATGTGGTTGGCGTGGTGCTGGACTTGGGGCTCTGCCTCGATCTGACGACGCGCATGGGGCTTGAGGAAGTGGCGGAGGCGCACCGAACCTTGCTTGGCACGTATGAAAAGGCGGGATATTCGCTGTCGCGAAATACGGGCGGGCCTGACAAGTTGAACCGTGAACTTGACTGCCAGGTGATTCAGGCGCTGCATGACTACAGAAAGCAGCGTAATCTTCCTCCCTACGACTCGGTGCGCTCTCCGTTCCCCGAGGCAGATGAACTCTATGAAGGCGCCGGGTTCCGGGCGCACAACCACATCCAGATCGCCGTCATTAATCAGGCCTGCATCAAGGGTTATTTTCGCCCGATTTATACCGATTGAAGCGCCGTCAATGGCTTTGGATGGCGGTCACCTCTCCGTTTTCGACATAGACATATTGACTGTCGCGGCCGCGATCATAGACCCACTGTTCCGAAGCTTTTCCGGCATAAATGCTGCGGTTAACCTTGCTTGGCGGCCCCCAGGATTCGATCACGTCATCGCGTGACATGCCCACATACACCTTGCCGTCCCGGATGGCATCGATTCGCCTGACCTTGGCCTTGATGTCACTGCTCTCCCGCTGAGAGCGAGCAGCGTTTTCTGCATTCCAGTGTCCGGATGCCGGGGCCACCTGTACCTGCTCGCCTTCCTTGAGGCAAGGGATGTCGGAAAAGACGGTTTTGCCGCCCTCTTTGCACTTGTAGACCTGAGCCTGGGCGCTCGTGCTTGCTGCAGCGACAGCAATCATCAGTAGTATTTTTCTCATTCCGGGTTCATCCCTTCTTCAACGTCCACCATGCAAGCACTTTGCCGCATACGGTAATGGTTTCACTGGCGTGAGTGAGCGGGTAGCGCTCCTCGTCGGGGAATTCTGCAGTGTTGTCGCTGCGGATGATAACCGTCCCGTCGGCCTGCATCATCACCTTCTTCAGCAGCAGCCGGCCGGCAATATCGATGACAAAGATCCCGGGCGCGTCGAAGTGGCGATGGCTGACGTCAACAAAGACCAGGTCGCGATCCTGGATGGTTGGCGCCATGCTGCGGCCAACGGCAGTGAGCACTTTGATCCGGGCCGGGTTGGTGCTGCCTATTTCTTCGCGAATCCAGGCTTCGAGCACGTCGAGATGGCGAACGATGTGCATCGGTTCGTCCAGGGTGGCGCCGGCGCCCATCTGCGGCGTGGGAGAAAGGTGCTCCAGGCGTACATAACCGCTTATCGGTGTGTCTGCGGCCTCAATGATTGGGCGAGGCTCGGGAGGATCGCTCGGGAAGCGTGGTCCCCGACCTTCGGCCAACCACAAAGCATTGACTCCAAGAGCAGCGGCCAGCGCTGGCGTATACGACGAGCTCTTCCGGTAGCCGGATTCCAGGCTGCCGACGATGGATTGATTTTTCAGCCCTGCCGCGCGAGCCAGCTCTGTCTGAGTCAGGCCCGCTTCTGCTCTGGCGGCTGCAAGGCGAGTCGATAGAAGTTCCATATCGCAATTGTGATTAAATTTGTTATCGCGTTGGTGCTTGACGGAATCAATCGCTATGGTGATAATTTGGCATGGACTGGAAAACACTCATCCTTGATCTATGCAAAACAGGCATGACGCAGACCGAGATCGGTCGAGAGATCGGCTTTTCTCAGGCGGCGGTCTCTGACCTGGTGCGCGGCCGGACAGCCACGATGCAGTGGGAAGTCGGCAATGCGCTGCTCGCCCTGCATGCCCAGCGCTGCGCGTCTGTTTCTCCTCCTTTTTATCCTTCTCGATTGGCCCCTGAAAAATGACGAATAATCCAAAGATCATCGTTTATGGCCCGCAAGGCTGCGGAAAAACTACCGAGGCGGAATGCTTGGCGCGCCATTTTGGTTGCATCGAAGTGATGGATGACTGGAAGGGGGAGGATTGCCTGCCGCCCGGCGGCCTGGTGCTGACTTGTGCAGACACTTTTGCGGTGCCGGATGGGTGGCGGTCAGTGGCGTTTGAGGACGCGATGGCTGAGATCAGCGGGTGCACGAAGTTTGCCGGCTGGCGAAGTGATCCCGCGTAACTGCTTGTCGCATGCGCTCGACCCGCTGCATGACGAAGGTGCCCCGGCTCGCAGGCGCGAGTGCTGCAACGAGCGCTTGCTCGGGGCATGGCCCCGAGCCCACGACGAAGCGCAAGACGCTGCTTTTCTGAACAGTCGCGCTCGGACAAAACCCGAACTGGTTTTATTGCTGATTGAAAACGACAACGACATTCATGCGATTGCCCTGCCTTGGGTAGCGCGGCGATGACGTCATCGAGTTTTCTTGTCATCATGGGACTCCTTGCTCTGCCGGGGCAGTGTGCCCAGATGCTTGTCGTAACGGTTATCCGCTCTTACGCCTTGGCCTTGAAATGGTGCCGATTCCAAAGAGTGATCAAGCACGCAACATGGCTTCCCGGGCAGGGACAGGCTGAAGCCAGCAAGCGCAGGTGCAGACCTGTTGATACCGATTCGCCGTCGTTTGTTCCATCCTATGACCGTCAACATTGATTACTACAACCGTTATGCTGACCAATTTGCACGCGCTACCCAGACGCTAGACTTGTCGCCGCTGCACCAGCGCTTTCTTGCCGTCATTCCGGCCGGCGGTTTTATCCTTGATGCTGGTTGCGGTGCTGGGCGAGATAGCAAGGTTTTTGCGGAAGCGGGTTATCGGGTGCGCGCTTTTGATGCGGCGGCAGAAATGGTCCGTCATGCACAGGTCTGGAGTAGTTTGAAGGTTGAACAGGCTTGCTTTAACGACATCAACGAGTGCAGCAGCTACGACGGTATCTGGGCTTGCGCGAGTCTGCTTCACGTCTCTGCCGCTGATTTACCTGCCGTTCTTGCTCGACTCTGGGCGAGCCTCAAGCCTGGAGGCGTGTTTTACCTTAGCTTCAAGCATGGCAGTAGTGAGCGTCACCATCAAGAGCGCACTTTTACCGATGCAAATGCAGAGCTTCTTCATCAATGGACGGTAGGGCTGGAGGGGGTCGCCGCCTGCGACCACTGGTTGACGCCTGATCTACGTCCAGGACATGAGGGCATCTGGTTCAATGCTTTGCTCACTCGTGCCACCGTCCCTGCTCGTAAGCTGTTTACCGGTGATGCACAGCGGTCGTTGCTGATGGAGTTGCGGCGAGCGATTGTTATCGCCGATGACATTGATCTTGCAGTCTCCTTCGTCCAGTTGAGCGGTTTGCGACTGCTGTTACCTGAGTTGCAGGATGCGCTTGAGCGGGAGTTGGATGCTGATCATCCTTCGGCCCGCGTCCGCATCCTCACCAGCGACTATCTCGATATCACTGACCCGCGTGCGCTGCGCCAGCTTATCCTGTTGCAAGAGCGAGGCGCTCAGGTGCGGGTTTACGAGACAGCTGAGCGCGGTTTTCATCTCAAGACCTGGTTGTTTACTCGTCATGCCGACACCAACGGATGGCAGGGCAGGGTTTTTGTCGGTTCGAGCAACATGAGCCGTCCGGCACTCACCGATGCCTTGGAGTGGAATTACCGCATTGATTTTCCCGGGGACGACGGTTTTCTCGAAGCACGCGCTCGTTTTGAAGAGCTGTTCCGCGATCCGCATACTTGTGAATTGAGTGACGCCTGGATCGAGCGCTACGAGGCCAGGCGCCAAGCTGCTGCGCGTTTGCCCGCACCGACATTGGAAGAGCACGAGCCGGTGCCGACACCGACGCCGATCCAGCGCGAAGCGTTGTTGGCATTGACGCAGACTCGAGATGAAGGCTATCGGCGCGGTCTGGTGGTGTTGGCCACTGGTCTGGGCAAGACCTGGCTTGCCGCGTTTGATGCGGAGCAGCTTGGTGCCCGGCGTGTGCTTTTTGTTGCGCATCGGGAAGAAATTCTCCAGCAAGCGGCTGACACTTTTGCCCGTATTCGCCCGCATGCGCGCATCGGTTTCTACCTTGGTCAAAACCGTGATGCAGGAGTCGATGTACTGTGCGCTTCGGTGCAGACTCTGAGCCGTAACACGCATCTCGAACGCTTCCCCGCGCAGCATTTCGATTACATCGTTATCGATGAATTTCACCATGCTGCGGCACCGACTTACCGCCGCCTGCTGAATCACTTTACGCCGCAGTTCCTGCTGGGGCTAACCGCAACGCCAGACCGGACTGATCAGTCGGATATTTTGTCCTTGTGTGACGATAAGCTCGTCTTCAGCCGCAATCTGTTCGATGGTATCGAAGCCGGTCTGCTCGCACCGTTTCATTACTACGGCATCTGGGACGAAACGGTCGATTACGAGGAAATTCCTTGGCGCAACAGTCGCTTCGATGTGGAGCAGTTATCTCACAAACTTGCCACCTTGGCACGCGCGCGTCACGCTTTGAAGTATTGGCGAACACATGCTCAGCAGCGAACGCTGGCTTTTTGCGTATCGATTCGCCATGCGGAATTCATGGCCGCGCAATTCCGCCGACACGATATCGCAGCCGCCGCAGTGTATGCCGGATCCGCGCTCGCCCGGGGGAAGCACTCGAACAGCTGGCGGCAGGTGAACTGCAGGTGATTTTCTCGGTCAACCTATTTAATGAAGGCGTGGACCTGCCAACAATCGACACCGTGCTGATGCTGCGCCCAACGGAGTCGAAGATTCTTTTTCTGCAGCAGCTGGGGCGTGGTTTGCGGCGCGCGCCAGGCAAAGAGCGTCTGATCGTGCTCGACTTTATCGGCAATCACCATAGTTTTTTGCACAAACCGCAAATTCTGGGCCAGCTAGGCAGTAGCTACCATCAGTTGGCCAATTTTGCGCGTGAGCTCGAAGCTGGCCGGCTGGAGTTGCCCGCAGGCTGCCGCCTCAACTTCGAGCTGGAACTGATCGATTTTCTTAAGGCGCTTGATCGCGACAGTAGCCGCGATGACTACTTGGCTTTGCGTGACGGTCTTGGTCACCGTTCTACTCTGGCAGAGTTCTATCGTAGCGGCGTCAGTATCGATCGGATGCGCAAGGAATATCAAAGCTGGTTTGAGCTTGTCGAAGCGATGGCAGATCTTGATGCGGAGGAAACCGCTGTCCTGAGCCGCCATCGTGCGATGTTGCGTGAGTTCGAAACCACTGCCATGAGTGACAGCTTCAAGATGGTTCTGCTCGAAGCTTTCCAGGAAGTCGACGGCTGGCGTCAGCCTCCTCGGTTGGTTGAGCTTGCAGCGCGCTCTTGGCAGATTTTGCAGCGGCGGCGTTCGCTGCTCGGTGATTTGCCGGATGCTTTTGCTCACCAAGAAGATGGCAACAGTCGTGCTTGGCAGGATTATTGGCGGAATAACCCAGTGCAGTCCTGGCTGGGCGAAAAACAAGCTCGGAAGTCTCGGAGCTATTTTCATTTGCCAGATGAGCGCTTCGCAGCACGGATGGCACTCAAGGACGAGGAGCAAAGTGCTTTGAGTAGCATGGTGCAGGAAATCATCGATTACCGCTTCGCACGTTATGAGGCGCGTGTCCGCAGCATTGCTGGCGCACTTGGCGGAGGTGAAGTTGCTCCTTTCCCAAGCAGGCAAGAAGGTACTGAGCTGCCGTATTTTCCTGAATTACGTATCGCCTGCGGTCACTTTCGCAATAGTAGTGCCAGCGTGGAAAGCTGGCGTAGCCTCGGCTCCGGTTATGGCGCTCTGGACCCGACGCGCCACTTCATTGCCCGATCCAGTGGTCACTCGATGGATGGTGGTAAAAACCCGGTTCGGGATGGAGACTATCTGTTGCTCGAACTGCTCAGCCCGGAAAACGCAGGCTCCATTACTGGCGCCACGCTGGTGGTTGAACGGCAAGACCGCAGCGGCGACGATCAGTATTTGCTGCGCAAGGTCAGCAAGCGACAGGATGGCAGCTATGTGCTGATTGCCAATAATCCAGAGTATGACGACATCCATGTCAGTGCTGAAATGGCTGAAGAACTGCGCACCTTGGCACGCTTAAAGGCAGTGATCGATCCTCTTGAGATGGCGGTGGGCGAGCATTTTATGCGCGAAGACATTGCTGCGCTGTTTGGTGTCGAGTTCAATCCCGGCAACTGGAACAGCGGACATATTATCCTCAATGAACAGAAAGCTCACATCCTCCTTGTCACGCTGAATAAACAAGGCAAAGCGGCCGATCACCGCTATCTCGACCGCTGGCTTGGCGAAGGCAAGTTTCAGTGGTCCAGTCAAAACAGCACCACGCCATTGAGCAAGCGGGGCACCGAAATCATTGAGCATGCTCAGCGGGGAATCAGCCTCCATCTGTTCGTGCGTGAGCATAAGCTCAGTGCTGGAAAAGGCGCACCCTTTTGCTACCACGGCAAAGTACGTTATCAATCCCATACCGGCAGTGGACCAATGAGTGTGATCCTCGAACTCGCATGACCATTGCCCAGGACACAAGGATGAAAGCAGGCGCTGATGGCCGTTGATCACTACGAAAACTTCCCCGTGGCTTCCTTGCTGCTGCCGGCTCGCTTGCGGCCGGCGGTGCAGGCGATTTACGCGTTTGCGCGCGGGGCCGATGATGTGGCGGATGAAGGCGACGCGTCGCCGCTGCAGCGACTGGCACGCCTGCACGATTATCAGCTGGCGCTTGAAGCTTGTGCGCGTGGCGAAACGGTGAAGGACTCCGGGCTGGAGCGGGTATTCAGCCGGCTGGGAGTGGTCATTCGCCAGCATCAGCTCCCGCTGCAGCCGTTCCGTGATCTGCTGGATGCCTTCATTCAGGATGTCGGCAAGCCCCGTTACGCGGATTTTGTCGAATTGGCAGATTACTGTCGCCGCTCGGCCAATCCGGTCGGGCAGTTGATGCTGCAGCTTTACCAGGCTGCCGGGCCTCAGCAGCTGGCTCAGTCCGATGCGATCTGTACCAGTCTGCAGTTGATCAACTTCCTGCAGGATGTGGCGATTGACTGGCAGAAAGGGCGGGTCTATCTGCCAGCAGATGAGATGAGCGCCTTTGGCGTGGTCGAAGAAGACATTGCAGCTGCCCGTAACACGCCGCACTGGCAGGCACTGATGAAGTTTCAGCTGGAGCGTGCCCGTGAGCTGATGTGGAGCGGGGCACCACTTGCCTGCAGCTTGCCGGGACGCATTGGCTGGGAATTGCGTCTGGTGGTGCTGGGCGGTCTGCGCGTGCTTGAACGGATTGCGGCGGTGGACTACGACGTCTTTCGCCATCGCCCCGAGCTCGGTCGCCGCGATGCGGCCCTGTTGCTGTGGCGGGCTGCGCGGTTTTCCCGCCATGCGGTCGGCGCTGACGACTGACGCAAGCAGGGGCGCACCGTTTCATTTGCAAGGAAATACGTTGCGGTGTCACTTTCGGTTGCGGAATGAAGGCGCAGGCTGCGCGCGGCACAACGACTGTGGGATAATCCCGCCATGGTTTCCGTTACCCATGCGATTTCGCAACACGATACTGCCGCGCCGGTCGAGCTGCTTGCTGCCGGGCTGCCGGATGAGGCGCGCGCGCTGATTGAAGATGCGCTCGAGTGGATTGAAGAGCTGTACGAACACAAGGTGCTGGGCACGGGCGAGTCGGCCTGGACTCATGCCATCGGTTCTGCACTGCTGACTGCTTCGCTGCGGCTCGACGCTGATACCCGGCTGGCGGCCTTGCTGTTTGCCGTCTGGGACGAGCTCGACGAGCCGATGGAAGCAATCAGCAGCCGTTTTGGTCACGATGTGGCTTTGCTGGTGCGTGGTCTGCATCGGCTCAACGGCCTGCGGGTGCTCACCCGCATGACCACTACCGCCACCGCGCCGGAAATTCGCGCGCAGAGCGAAGTGCTGCGCAAGATGTTGCTGGCGATGGTCGAAGACATCCGCGTCGTGCTGGTGCGGCTGGCTTCACGCACTCAGACGCTGCGTTTCTATACCAATCTGCCGGGCGAGGCCCGGCTCGAAGTCGCCCGCGAAAGTCTGGACATCTACGCTCCGCTCGCCAATCGGCTCGGGGTCTGGCAGCTCAAGTGGGAGCTGGAAGATCTTTCCTTCCGCTTCATCGAGCCCGAAACTTACAAGCGCATCGCCCGCATGCTCGACGAACGTCGGGTCGAGCGCGAGCAGTTCATCGAAGACGCGATCACCCGCTTGCGGGGCGAGCTCGAAACGGTCGGCATCAAAGCTGAGATCAGCGGCCGGGCGAAGCATATTTACAGCATCTACAACAAGATGCGGCAGAAGCGGCTCGATTTCTCCCAGGTATATGACATTCGCGCCTTGCGGGTGCTGGTGGATGAGATCAAGGACTGCTATACCGTGCTCGGCTTCGTGCACCAGATGTGGCAGCCGATTCCGCAGGAGTTCGATGACTACATCTCCAAGCCGAAAGGCAACAACTACCAGTCGCTGCACACTGCCGTGCTGGCAGGTGATGGCCGCGCACTTGAAGTCCAGATCCGCACTCACCAGATGCACAAGCACGCCGAGCTGGGGGTGGCGGCGCACTGGCGCTACAAGGAAGGCAGCTCTTCGGCGGGTTCGGATTACGACGAGAAGATCGCGCTGCTGCGCAGCCTGTTGTCCTGGCGGGATGAAGTCACCGATTCGGCGCATTGGCTGGAGCAGTTCAAGCGCGTCTCGCTGGATGACACGCTTTACGTGCTGACGCCTCAGGGCAAAGTGGTCGATCTGCCGCGCGGCGCGACCCCGGTCGATTTCGCCTATCGCCTGCACACCGACCTCGGCCACCGCTGCCGGGGTGCCAAGCTCGACGGTCAGCTGGTGCCGCTCAACACGCCGCTTGAAAACGGCCAGACGGTGGACATCACCACCGTCAAGGAAGGCGGGCCGTCGCGTGACTGGCTCGATCCCCGTCAGTCCTACGTGCACACCACGCGGGCGCGCAACAAGATCAAGCAGTTTTTTGCCCAGCTGGATGAAGAAGATCTGCTCGCCCGCGGCCGCAGCTTCATCACGCGCGAACTGCAAAAGGACGGCAACACCCAGACCAACATCACTGAACTGGCCGAGCGTCTCGGACTGAAGAATCCGGAAGCGCTTTTTCTCGCTGCCGGGCGTGGCGAGCTGGGGCCGCGTGCGGTGCAGCTTGCCCTGCGCGATGAACAGGAAGCCGCCGTCAGTGCCGGCGCCAGTAGCAGCAGCGAGAATTTCGTGGTCGGTCGCAGTCGTTCGGGTGACAACTCCGACAAGGTGTTGATCGTCGGGGTCGGCAAGCTGATGACTTCGCTGTCGCGCTGCTGCAAGCCGGCGCCACCGGATGCGATCGACGGTTTCGTCACCCGCGGGCGCGGGGTGTCGATTCACCGGGTTGATTGCCCGGATTTTCAGGCGCTGGCCCGTGCTCATCCGGAACGGGTGATTGCTGCCGAGTGGGGGGCACAAGCCAACGATGGCAAGGCTTCGCTCTACCAGGTGGACATCATCGTGCAAGCGCTTGACCGTCAGGGTTTGTTGCGAGATATTTCAGAAGTCCTGTCACGGGAAAAGCTGAATGTGATTGCCGTCAATACCCTCACCAAAAAGGGGACGGCAAACATGCGTTTCACCATGGAAGTGAATGGCATCAAGCAGGTGCAGCGTGCGATCACCCTGATCCGCGAAGTGTCCGGTGTGCTGGATGCCCGACGCAAATAGCAGCACAAACAGCAGGTAACGGGCCGGCAGGGCTGCCGGCGGCACGCATGCGGAGGGGCGAATGGGCGATTTCGTCACACCTTGCCGTACGGCCGAGCTGCGCCGTCAGCTCGGTTGGCGTCTGTTCATTGCCCTGATTCTCGTTGGCCTGCTCGCTTGCGGTGTTGATCACCACCAGCAGCGCATGCTCGACAGCGAGCGCAGGCTGCACGACCTTGAGCTGTCGAGCAAACTGCGCAATGCCGTGCAGCACGAACTTGATTCGCAGCTGTTTGTTGTCCGCAGCCTTGCCGCTTATGCCAGCCTGGATCCGGAGATGAGCGCCGGCGCGTTTTTCGCCTATCTGCAAGGTCTCGGCAAGGACGTCGAACGTTTGCGCAGCGTCGTCTGGTCGCCAGGTGCGATCGTGCGCTATATCCACCCTGCAGTCGGTAACGAGGCCGCAATTGGCCAGGACCTGCTGGCGAATCCCGAGGACAGGGAGCAGATCAGACAGGCTGTGCGGGGCAATCAGCTGCTGGTGAGTGGCCCGGTGAGGCTTGCTGATGGAGGAACCGGTCTGATTGTGCGTCAGCCGGTGTTTGCCCGCCCAGGAGTGAGCGAGTCTTTCATCGGTTTTGCCGCCATCGTCATCGACTTGCCGATCCTGCTCGGCAGTCTGCGGGAAAGCGAGTTTGCAGATGGGGCTGAAACAGCCTTGCGTGGCAGACCCGACCGTGGCGGGGAGGACGATGCCTTCCATGGTGATCCAGCCTTGTTTGCTGCTCCGGGCGCAGTGATCAGCGAGATTCTGCTGCCGACCGGCAGCTGGCAGCTGGCAGTGCGGGCTGGCTCCCATGTCGGGGAGGAGCTTTTCAACCCCGGCCGCCTTGCCGTGCTGTTTGCCAGCTTGCTGACGGCCGGGCTGGCATGCCTCGTCCTGCTGCAGGATTACAAGGCCAAGTCGAGGCTTGAGGCATTGGCCGCCGCCCAGCGGCGCAATGAACTTCGTCTCCATGAGACGCAGAAACTGGCCAGGATCGGAGGCTGGGAGCTGGAAATTCCCACTCAATTCCTCCGCTGGTCGGATGAGGTGTATCGGATCTTCGAGCTTGACCCGGAGCAGTTCGGGGCTTCCTATCAGGCTTTTCTCGACCTGGTTCATCCCGATGACCGGGCGCGCGTTGATGAGCTTTACTCCAGTTCGCTTCGTGACCGCAAACCATATCAGGCTGTCCATCGCCTGCTGATGAAGGATGGTCGCATCAAGCATGTCATTGAGGCTTGCCGGACCTACTACGATTCGCATGGCAAGCCCTTGCGCTCCTACGGCATGATTCAGGACATCACCGAACGCGTGCTGCAGGAGTCGGCATTGCGGGCGAGTGAGGAGCGCTACCGCACGATCACCAACTACACCTTCGGCTGGGAATACTGGCAAACCCCGGAAGGCGAAATTCCCTACATGAGTGCCGGCTGTTTCGAGCTCAGTGGCTACCTGGCAGATGAATTCAAGCTCCGGCCCGGCTTGCTGCAGGAGATTGTCCATGACGAGGATCGTCCTGCCTTCATTGCACTGCAGGAGCGCCTGCTTGGTTTGCAGTCTGACGCCGAGCAGACTTCCGGACAGCTCAACTTTCGCATCATCAATCGTGATGGGGACGTACGCTGGCTATCTCATGGCTGGCGGATTGCGGTCGGGGATGGCGGTCGTGTGCTGGGGATACGGGCGAACAATAGCGATATCACCGAAATCAAGGATGCCGAGCTTCATGCCAGGAAGCTGGCTTTTTTCGACAGCCTGACCGGCCTGCCGAACCGGAGGATGCTGTTTGACCGTCTCGAGTTCGCACTCAAACAGGCCCGACGCTTCCATCGTCTGCTGGCGGTGCTGTTTCTCGATATCGACAAGTTCAAGCCGATCAATGATCAGTATGGCCATGAGACCGGCGATCAGTTGCTGATCGAAACCGGGAGGCGTCTGCAGTCCTGTGTCCGGGCTGGAGACACCGTCGCCCGCAACGGTGGCGATGAATTTGTCGTCGTGCTGGTCGAAATTTCTTCACAAGCTGATGTTTTTGCCATCGCCGACAAGATTCTCCGCGCGCTCGATCCGGAAGTCGTGTGTGGCGAATATCAGATCAAGACGCACAGCAGCATCGGCATCGCCGTTTTTCAGGGTGATGATCAGGACAGCGCGGATGAGCTGATACGCAAGGCCGACCTGGCGATGTACCAGGCCAAGCGGCAGGGTGGCAGAAGCTTCGCGCTCTACGATGAAAGTGCGGATGACAATTGAGCGCTTTTCCCGGTGATCCCCGGTCCTGGAACGGCCTGCTTGCTTCAATGATCCTCGGCAAACTCGGCCAGCAGCTGTTGCTGGGCACTGCGCTGCCGACCACGTGTCTTGCGCAGCCGATAACGCCCGTCGCTCTGCATCTCCCAGGCCTGGCAGTTGTCGGCCAGATAGCTCTTGAGCCCTTCCTTGATCACCCGCCGCTTGAGGGCCGGATCGAGTATCGGAAAGGCAATTTCGACCCGGCGGAAGAAGTTGCGCTCCATCCAGTCGGCGCTGGACAGATAGACCAGCTGGACACCATCCGCATGAAAAAAGAAAATGCGGTGGTGCTCGAGAAAGCGGCCGACGATCGAGCGCACCCGAATGCGCTCGGACAGACCTTCGACGCCGGGACGCAAGGCACAGGGACCGCGAATGATGAGCTCGATTTCCACCCCGGCCTGTGAAGCGCGGTAGAGGGCGGCAATGGTCTCGGCTTCGAGCAAGGCATTCATCTTGGCGATGATGTGCGCCGGCCGCCCGGCACGGGCGAGTTCGATTTCCTGATCGATGGCAGCGATCACGTTGCGGTGCAGCGAAAACGGCGCCTGCCACAGGCGCAACAGCTCGCTTGCGCTGCCCAGGCCGGTGAGCTGCTTGAAGATCGTCGCCACGTCCTCACCAATGTCGGTATCAGCGGTGAGCAGGCCGAAATCGGTGTATTGCAAGGTGGTGCGCGGGTGGTAATTGCCAGTGCCCAGGTGCACATAGGGGCACAGACCGCTTTCTTCGCGGCGCAGCACCAGCAGCATCTTGGCATGCGTCTTGAAGCCGAACACCCCGTAGCGCACATGGGCGCCCACTGCTTCGAGGCGATTGGCCCAGCCGATGTTGGCTTCCTCGTCAAAGCGGGCCATCAGTTCGAGCACCACGGTGACTTCCTTGCCGCGTTCGGCGGCGCGCAGCAGATGCTCCATCAGCACTGAATCGGTGCCGGTGCGGTACACCGTCATCTTGATCGCCACCACATCGGGGTCTTCAGCGGCAGTGTGCAGCAGCTCGACCACCGGGGCGAAGCTCTGGAAAGGATGGTGCAGCAGAATGTCCTGTCTGCGCAGGGCGACAAAGATCGATTCGGCGTCTTCCAGAGCGGCAATCCGGCCGGGCACGAAAGGCGGAAAGTGCAGCGTGCGTTCGCCGATGTCCTCGACCAGCGGCAGCAGTCGCAGCAGATCGACCAGACCGGCGGTGCAGTAGAGGTCAGCGGTTTCGAGTTCCAGCTGGGCGAGCAGGAAGTCGCTGATTGCCGGCGGGCAGTTGTCGACCACCTCGAGGCGTACTGCATCGCCATAGTGGCGCTGTTGCAGCTCCCCTTTCAGCGAAGTGCGCAAGTCCTTGGCCTCTTCTTCATCGACATACAGGTCGGAATTGCGCGTGACGCGAAACTGGTGACAGGCTTCCACCGTCATGCCGGGGAACAGCTCGCCGACGTGCAGATGAAGAGCGGAAGACAGAAAGACGAAACCGTGGCGGGCGCTGCTCAGCTCGTCCGGCAGGCGAATCAGGCGGGGCAGGGCACGCGGCAGCTGGACGATGGCCGTGCCCAGGTCGCGACCGAAGGCATCGCGGCCGCTCAGTTCGACGATGAAGTTCAGACTCTTGTTGAACAGACGCGGAAAAGGGTGGGCCGGATCAAGGCCGATCGGCGTCAGCACCGGCATCAGCTCACGCAGGAAATGTTCGTGCAGCCAGGCCTGCTGGGCCGCATCGAGCTCGTCGCGCCGGAGCAGGACGATGTCTTCGGCAGCCAGTGCCGGCAACAAGTCCTCGTTGAGCAGCAGGTATTGCTCGGCCATGATGTCGTGGATCTCGATACTGAGCTGGGTGAGCAGATCCCGCGGACTGAGGCCGTCGGCGCCCGGCTTGGCATCGGCTGCACGCACTCTGGCCTTGATGCCGGCCACCCGGACTTCGAAGAATTCATCCAGATTGCTCGAGACAATGCACAGAAAACGCAGCCGCTCGAGCAGTGGGAGGCTGCGGTCAGCAGCCTGGGCCAGCACCCGGCGCTGAAACTGGAGCAGTGACAGCTCGCGGTTGATGGTGTGTTCGCTGGCGGGCAGCGTGTCTGCAGGTGCTTCGGGATCAGTCATGGTCTGCTATCTGTGCTGTCCAGGGGAAATCCGGAATCCGGGTCATGCCTGCCCTGATCGTCGATGTCCGGCGGCAGGGAAGGGGCGGCGTGTTGTGGAGTACTTTGCATTGGCAACAATATTTTCCGCAGCAAGACAATCCGCCGTTGGTGCTAGAATCCCGCGCTCGGGCTTAGCGCCATTTATCCGAGCACTGATGATGCAGAATCTCATCGCCGCTGTCGACCTTGGTTCAAACAGTTTCCGGCTCCAGGTCGGCCGCATCGTCAATGACCAGATCTATCCGCTCGATGGACTGAAAGAAGCCGTCCGTCTGGCTGCCGGCCTGTCGCCGGAAAAACTGCTCGATGAAGCCGCTCAACTGCGGGGCATTGATGCCTTGCAGCGCTTTGCCGAGCGCCTGCATGACTTCCCTGCCCATGCCGTGCGTGCAGTGGCCACCGACACCTTGCGGGTGGCGCGCAATGCGGATGAATTTCTGCAGCGTGCCGAGAAGGCGCTCGGCTTTCCGATCGAAGTGATTGCCGGCCGCGAAGAGGCACGGCTGATCTACGTCGGTGTCGCGCACAGTCTCGCCGACCCGCACCGCCAGCACCTGGTGGTCGATATTGGCGGAGGCTCGACTGAATTCGTCATTGGCAAGAGCTTCCAGCCCTTGCTGCTTGATTCGCGCTATCTGGGTTGTGTCGGCTACAGCCTGCGTTTTTTCCCCGATGGCCGCATCGACCGCCAGCGCCTCAAACAGGCGGAAGTCGATGCCCGCCGCCAGTTGCAAGGCATTGTCGGCCAGTACCGGGATCTGGGCTGGGAGGAAGCGCTTGGCTCCAGCGGTTCGGTGAAGGCGCTGGCCGACATCCTCGAACTGAACGGTTTCACCCGCAGCGGCATCACCCGCGAAGGCCTTGAGCGCCTGAAGGACGAGCTGCTGCGCGCTGGCAGCCTGGATGCGCTCGAACTGCAAGGCGTCAAGGGCGACCGTCAGCCGGTGATGCTGGGCGGCTTTGTCATCATGCGTGCGGTGTTCGAGGAGTTCGGTCTCGAACGCATGCAATATGCCGATGGTGCGCTGCGGCTGGGGGTGCTGTATGACCTGCTGGGCCGCTACCACCACGAGGATTTGCGCGATGCGACGGTGAATGCCTTCATCCGCCGCTACAACGTCGATCTGCGTCAGGCCGGCCAGGTATCGGCCACTGCCTGCGAGCTGCTCGCCCAGGTCGCGCCCGAACTGCATGTCGAGCAGCGCGTTGATGAACGTTTCCTGCGCTGGGCAGGATTGCTTCATGAAATCGGCATCACCATCGCCCATTCCAGCTATCACAAACACAGCGCCTATATCGCGACCAATGCCGACATGCCAGGTTTTTCGCGCATGGATCAGGCCAGGTTGGCGCGTCTGCTGCTTGCCCAGCGCGGCAAGCTGGAACGTCTGTCGGGGATTGATGAAAACAGTGTCGACTGGATCCTGATTGCCTGTCTGCGTCTGGCGGTGGTGCTGCACCGTGCCCGCGATGAGCGTGGCCTGCCGCCGCTGTCGTTGCAGCGCGAGGGCAGGGGCTTCAGCCTCAATGCGCCACCGGGCTGGCTGCAGAAGCTGCCGTTGACGGCCGCAGCGCTTGATGAAGAGCAGCGGCAATGGAAGGCACTGGGGCGAGCGCTGTTCATTCGCTCACCCGATGAGGCAACGCTCGGCAGTTGAAGCGGGAAGGCGGAGGGGCGGGGGAGGGGCAGCTTGTCGCCTCCGCTGGGCTGTGCCATGATCGACCAATTGACGTTAACGTCAATTGATTTCCTCTCATGATTTGAAGCGCAACAGGAGCCGGTGATGAATGCTGCCAACAACCAAGCCAACCAGGACGAAGCCATGCTGCTGCGCAGTGACGAAGGTGGTGTGAGTACGCTCACCCTCAATCGTCCGCTGCAGTTCAACACGCTGTCGTTTGCGATGCTCGAACAGCTGATTGCGACCATTGATGCGATTGCCGCCGATGACAGCGTGCAGGTGGTGGTGATTGCCGGTGCGGGCAAGGCCTTCTGTGCCGGTCATGACCTGAAGGAGATGCGCGGTAATCACGAGCTCGAATTCCAGCGTCGGCTGTTCCAGCTCTGCGGCAAATTCATGATGAAGCTCACCACCTTGCCGCAGCCGGTGATCGCGCGAGTACATGGCATTGCCACCGCAGCAGGTTGTCAGCTGGTGTCGATGTGCGATCTGGCCGTTGCCGCCGATGTGGCGCGTTTTGCCGTGTCCGGCATCAATGTCGGCCTGTTCTGTGCCACGCCAGGGGTCGGGCTGTCACGCAACATGGGACGCAAGCAGGCCTTCGAGATGCTGGTGACCGGTGACTTCATCGACGCCCACGAAGCGCAGCGTCGCGGCCTGATCAATCGGGTGGTGGCTGCCGACGAACTCGATGCCGAAGTCGGGCGACTGGCTGCTTCGATTCTGGCCAAATCGCCGCTCGCCATCCGGATGGGCAAGCAGATGTTCTACCAGCAGCTCGAAAGTGGGCTGGAGGCGGCTTATCAGCTTGCTGCCGAGACCATGGCCTGCAATGCGATGAGTGAAGACGCGGCAGAAGGCATGAGCGCCTTTGCCGAAAAACGCAGCCCGGTGTGGCGCGGCTGCTGAGCGCTGCGTCCGTACCGCTGAGCGGCTGAGGCAGAGCAACTGAGGCGGGCAACTGAGGCGAGCAGGCTCGTCATGCCGATTGAAATGCTGATCGACACCCACGTCCATCTGGATGCCGCCGAGTTCGACGCCGATCGACCGGCGGTGATTGCCGCAGCGCGCAAGGCCGGAGTGGCCGGCTTTGTCGTGCCGGCAGTGGCACGGAGCAATTTTGCTGCCGTGCTTGCTCTCGCCGCAGCCAATCAGGACATTTACCCGGCGCTCGGCATTCACCCACTTTATGTCGACGGTGTTGCCGAGGGCGATCTCGCCCAGCTCGACTACCTGCTGGCGACCGCGCCGGTGGTGGCGGTGGGAGAGATCGGCCTGGATCACTTCGTGGCCGGGCTTGATCGGGCTGCCCAGCAGGCGCTGTTTGTTGCCCAACTCGAACTCGCCTGTAAGCATCGCTTGCCGGTGATTCTGCATGTGCGCCGCGCGGTGGACGCGGTGATTGCCTGTCTGCGTCGCACGCGACCTGAAGCGGGTGGCATTGCCCACGCCTTCAATGGCAGTCGCCAACAGGCAGAACAGCTGATCGGACTGGGTTTCAAGCTCGGTTTTGGCGGCACGCTCAGCGATCCGGGTTCGCGCCGGATCCGCGAACTGGCCGCCAGCCTGCCGCTGGAGTCGATGGTGCTTGAAACCGATGCGCCCGACATGGCGCCGCTCTGGGCGCGTGGCGAGCGTAATGAGCCGGCCAATATCGCCAGCTATGCGTCGATCCTTGCCGGGCTGCGCAATACGGATGTGGCAAGCGTGATTCGCGTCACGGGCGACAATGCACGCGCCGTGCTGCGCCTGCCGCAGCAGCAGGGTTGAATCAGGCGGGTTTTCAGACCGGTTTCAGGCTGACTGGAGGCTGGGCTGGCTGCAGGAAGGCGAGCGGGCAATCAGTTCGGCGATGTCCTGCTTGAAACGCTCGATGTTGCCGTCAAAATCATCGAACACCATCAGCGAGGTGCCGAACACATAGGCATACAGCAGCATGCAGCGGCTGGACGCTTCGTCCATTGGCACGCCACAGGCGAGGAACAGTTCGCGCGCGCAGCGCAGGCGCACGCTGTCGACCTGGGCGACAACGTCTGCGGCCTGCTGGTCGCGCCGTGCCCAGTCGCGCACCGCCAGCTCGATCATCATCCCGCGTCGGTTGCGGCTGGCGCTATAGACCTCGATGACGTGAAAAATCTGGCTTTGCTCTTCGCCGGGGCGGGCGTGAGTCTGCTTGATAATGTCGCGGATACGGCCTTCCTTCCACTGTTCGAGCACCGCAAGCAACAGCGCGTGCCGATCGCTGAAATGCCAGTAGAAACTGCCTTTGGTGACTTTGAGGCGCTTGGCCAGAACTTCAATGCGCAAGCCGCTGATCCCCTCTTCGGCAATCACTTCGGTTGCGGCGCTGATCCAGCTCTTGCGGTCGAGCTGAATGCGGGGTTTCTTCGGCTTTTCTTCCATACCCGATAGTATTGACGATTCCGTCTCCATACGCTACCGTATGTATCCGTGTCGGCGGCTTGTCGAGCATGTCCGGACGCGTTGCGGTGTCTCGCCTGATCGGGGCGGACGCCCTGCGCCGGGCAGTGAGTGGCGGCAAGACGTGCCAGCGGCGACGGGCAGTGCCATAATTGCCTGCGTACCAGTCTGCAGCAGCGGGCAGGATGCATTTCATTGATCAATTCTAGGAGCTCGGCAGAGTGAAAGTTCTCGTACCCGTGAAACGCGTTGTCGACTACAACGTCAAGGTTCGCGTCAAGGCCGATGGCAGCGGCGTCGATATCGCCAACGTCAAGATGAGCATGAACCCTTTTGATGAAATTGCCATCGAAGAGGCAGTCAGGCTGAAGGAAGCCGGTCTGGCGACTGAAGTGGTCGCGGTGAGCTGTGGCGTCGGAGCCTGTCAGGAAACCCTGCGCGCGGCGATGGCCATGGGCGCCGATCGCAGTATCCTGGTCGAAACCGACGCAGAACTGCAGCCGCTGGCCGTCGCCAAACTGCTCAAGGCAGTGGCCGACAAGGAGCAGCCGCAACTGGTGATCTGCGGCAAGCAGGCCATCGACGACGATGCCAACCAGACCGGGCAGATGTTTGCCGCGCTTGCCGGTTGGCCGCAAGCCACTTTTGCGTCGAAAGTAGTCATCGCCGACGGCAAGGCCAGTGTCACCCGCGAAATCGACGGTGGTCTCGAAACCCTGTCGATCACCTTGCCGGCCGTGGTCACCACCGACCTGCGCCTCAATGAGCCGCGCTATGCCACTTTGCCCAACATCATGAAAGCGAAGAAGAAGCCGCTCGACACCCTGAAGCCGGAAGAGCTGGGCGTCGATGTCGCGCCGCGCCTGCAGACGCTCAAGGTGAGCGAGCCGCCGGCACGCAGCGCGGGCGAGAAGGTGGCGGATGTTGCCCAACTGGTCGATAAACTCAAGAACGTTGCAAAGGTGATCTGAACATGGCCATTCTCGTCATTGCCGAACACGACAATCAGGCGCTCAAGGCTGCCACGCTCAATACCATCACTGCTGCCAGCAAGCTGGGTGGCGATGTTCACGTACTGGTCGCCGGTGCAGGCTGTGCCGTAGTGGCGGATGCCGCTGCGAAGATCAGCGGCGTGAGCAAGGTGCTCAACTGCGATGCCGCCCATTACGAAGCGC
This sequence comes from Thauera sp., assembly GCA_034005275.1. GTDB lineage: Bacteria > Pseudomonadota > Gammaproteobacteria > Burkholderiales > Rhodocyclaceae > Thauera. The sequence continues at coordinate 21,846 of JAVEVA010000040.1, forward strand.
AGACGGCAGAAAACCTCGCCGAGCTGGTGAAAGGCATCGCCGGCAACTACAGCCACATCCTGGCGCCGGCCACCCCGGGCGGCAAGAACATGCTGCCGCGCGTCGCGGCGCTGCTCGACGTTGCCCAGATCAGCGACATCGTTGCCATCGAAGCGGCTGACACGTTCGTGCGGCCGATCTACGCCGGTAACGCGCTGGCGACGGTGAAGAGCGTCGATGCGATCAAGCTGATCACCGTGCGTACCACTGCGTTCGATGCTGCGGGCGAAGGGGGTTCGGCGGCAGTGGAAGCGCTTGCACCGGCTGCTGATCTTGGTGTCAGCGCACTGCTCAATCGCGAAATCGTCAAGAGCGCCCGCCCCGAGCTGGGCGCCGCCAAAATCATCGTTTCCGGTGGTCGTGGCGTGGGTAGCGGCGAAAACTACCAGCAGCTGCTCGAGCCGCTGGCCGACAAGCTCGGTGCAGCACTCGGCGCTTCGCGTGCCGCAGTGGATGCCGGCTTCGTGCCCAACGACTACCAGGTCGGTCAGACCGGCAAGATCGTCGCCCCCCAGCTTTACATCGCGGTCGGCATTTCCGGTGCCATCCAGCATCTGGCCGGGATGAAGGACTCCAAGGTGATCGTGGCGATCAACAAGGACCCGGACGCCCCCATCTTCCAGGTCGCCGACTATGGCCTGGTTGCCGATCTGTTCCAGGCCGTACCGGAACTGACCTCGGCGCTGTGATCTCGCACTGAGATCGCCGACAGAGCGGAGCGCCGGCATGAACCTTGCAAGCTCGCTGTTTTCAGCGCCCTGGCATGGCTTGATGCTGGTGCTCACGCTCGCCAGTCTGTTCCTGCTCTGGCGGCGTGCACCGTGGCGGCGGCTACTCGACAGCGCCCAGCTCAACCTGTTGCTGGGTTTCATCGTCGGACTCAGTTTGCTGTGGTCGATGCACATCGCTGTCAGGCCGGGCCTGAGTCTGCATCTGCTCGGCGCGATGGCGGCCTGCCTTACCCTTGGCCCCTGGCTGGGGATGCTTGCCCTGGCCGGTGCCTTGAGCGCGATCACGCTCAACGGTACGCTCGAATTGACCGCCTGGCCGGTGAACTTCGTGCTGATGGCGGTGGTGCCGACCAGCTTCGCTTACGGCATTCAGCAACTGATCGAGCGCTGGCTGCCGGCACACTTCTTCATCTACATCTTCGTCATCAGTTTTGCCGGTGCAGCGCTCACCGCAATGCTGCAAGGCGTGGTGGTATCGGCAGTCCTGGTTGCAGCAGGTGCCTATCCGGCCGACTTTCTGCTCAACGACTATCTGCCGTATTTCTTTCTGCTCGGCTTTTCCGAAGCCTGGCTCAGCGGCGCGCTGGTGACGCTGCTGGTGGTCTACCGACCGGACTGGGTGGCGAGCTTCGATGATCGCCGCTATCTGTTGAACAAGTAAAAATCATTCCGTTTTCTTAGAGGGAGAACAGCATCCATGAGCACTTACCAAGCACCGCTGCGCGACATGCAATTCGTGATGCAGGAACTGGCTGACCTTGATGGCGTCGCCCAGTTGCCCGGCAATGAAGAAGTGTCGACCGATCTGGTTGCCGCCATTCTTGAGGAGGCCGACAAGTTTGCCAGCAATGTACTGGCCCCGCTCAATCGCATCGGCGATGAACAAGGTGCCAAATGGCAGCAGGATGGAGTGCTCAGCGCCCCGGGCTGGAAAGATGCCTATACCCAGTTCCGTGAAGCCGGCTGGACGGCACTGCCCGGCGAGCCGGAATACGGTGGTCAGGGGCTGCCCAAGCTGCTGTCGACCGCAGTGATGGAAATGTGGAAATCGGCCAACATGGCGTTCTCACTGTGTCCGATGCTCACCACCGGTGCCATCGAAGCGCTGCTGCTGCGCGGCACCGATGGGCAAAAGAACATGTATCTGCCGAAGATGATCTCGGGCGAATGGACCGGGACCATGAACCTCACCGAGCCGCAAGCGGGCTCCGATCTGGCAGCGGTGCGCAGCCGCGCCGAACCGCAGGGTGACGGCACCTACCGGGTCTTTGGTCAGAAGATCTTCATCACCTATGGTGACCACGACATGACCGACAACATCATCCATCTGGTGCTCGCACGTCTGCCCGATGCGCCGGAAGGGGTGAAAGGGATCTCGCTGTTCGTGGTGCCCAAGTTCCTCGTCAATGAAGACGGCAGCCTGGGCGCTCGCAACGATGTCCATTGCGTGTCGATCGAACACAAGCTCGGCATTCATGCCAGCCCGACCTGCGTACTCGCCTTTGGCGACAATGGCGGCGCGATCGGCACCCTGGTCGGCGAAGCCAACCGTGGCCTCGAATACATGTTCATCATGATGAACGAAGCACGTTTCGCGGTCGGCATGGAAGGCATCGCACTGGCGGAACGCGCCTACCAGCAGGCAGTGGGCTATGCCAAGGAGCGCGTGCAGGGCACCGACGCCGGCGTCAAGGGTGGCCCCAAGGTCAGCATCATCCATCACGCCGACGTGCGCCGCCTGCTGATGACCATGAAGAGCAAGACGGAAGCGATGCGTGCGCTGGCCTATGTGGTGGCGTCCGCCACTGACCGCGCCCACAAGCATGCTGATGAAGCGGTGCGCGCGGAAAACCAGGCGTTTGTCGACCTGATGATTCCGGTGGTGAAAGGCTGGAGTACCGAAAACTCGATCGATGTCGCGTCCGACGGCGTGCAGGTGCATGGCGGCATGGGCTACATCGAAGAAACCGGTGCCGCCCAGCATTTCCGTGATGCACGGATCACCACCATCTACGAAGGCACCACCGCCATCCAGGCCAACGATCTCATCGGTCGCAAGGTCGCACGCGATCAGGCGGTGACCATCGGCAAGGTGATCGGTGAGATGCGTGCCGTGGTGGCCGAACTCAATGGCGCAGGCGATGCCGCTTTCAGCAGCATCGCCACGGCACTTGAGGCCGGCATCAAGGCGCTCGAAGAAGCGGTGGCCTATATCGTCGCCACCTATGGCAAGGACATCAAGGCCGCTTCGGTTGGCTCGGTGCCTTTCCTCAAGTTGCTCGGCATTGTCGCCGGTGGCTGGCAGATGGGACGCGCAGCCCTGGTCGCCAAGCGCAAGCTGGCCGCAGCGGAAGGCGAGGAAAGCTTCTATCGCGGCAAGATCAGCACCACGGTGTTCTACGCCAATCATGTGCTTGCGCAGGCCGGTGGTCTCGCCTACAGCATTGTTCACGGCGCAGCCGCTGCGCTGGAGATGAGCGAAGACCAGTTCTGATCTTCGTTTGCCACCATTGACAACGGCCTGCAGTGCGAGCACTGCAGGCCGTTGTGCCGTATGAGGCCGTATGGGCGACTGTCCTGTCGCCCGTGCGGAGGCTTGCCTGGAGCGAGCTTACTCGACCTTGGCTGCGGTGCGCAGGTCGAGCACATGCTTCTCGACCTTCTGCTGCTGCAGGCGCTGTTGCAGCTGATCCTTGACTTCGTCCAGCGGCGGTGCTTCGGTATTGCGCACGTCGTCAAGCTGGATGATGTGCCAGCCGAAGTCGCTCTTCACCGGGGTGGCGGTGTACTTGCCCTTTTCCAGCTTGACCATCGCTTCGGAGAAAGGCTGGACGAACATGCTCGGGTTGCTCCAGCCCAGGTCGCCGCCGCGATCCTTGGAACCGGGGTCACGTGATTCCTTGGCAATCTCGGCAAAGTTTTCGCCCGACTGCAGACGGGCGATCAGCGCCTTGGCCTGCTCTTCGGTCTCGACCAGCACGTGGCGAGCCTTGTATTCCTTGTCGCTCATGCGCGACTTGATGGTGTCGTACTCGGCCTTGATTTCGGCATCGGTGACCGGATTGTTCTTGACGAAGTCCTGCAGATAGGCACGGATCAGGATCGCCTGGCGAGCGAGTTCCATCTGGGCCTGCACTTCGCTGCTCTTGTTGAGACCTTTGCTGGTGGCCTGCTGGCTGAGCACTTCGCGACGGATCAGCTCCTCGCGCACGGCGTCCTTCAGCTCGCTGCTCTCCGGTGTGCCCTGGGCTTTCTGCTCGGCGAGCATCACTTCTGCGCGTTCGGCCGGAATGGCCACGCCATTGACCTTGGCCATCGGAGCAGCGGCAAACACTGGTGCAGCAAGCGTGGCGGCAAACAGGGCGATGGCGAGGCGATTCGGGGTGAGTTTCATCTATTTTCCTTCAGGGGTGGGTTGCTTGGGTGGCCTCGGCGGCCGTGGTTGCCTTGATGGCGAGCGCATGAATATCGTGCTTCATCAGCTCGCCCAAAGCCTGATAGATCATGCGATGACGCTGAACGGTGGATTTGCCGGCAAACGCATCGGCAGTGATGCTGAGATGGTAATGGCCGCCGCCAGCGCGTGCACCCGGATGGCGAGCGTGCAACGCGCTGTCGTCACGCAGCTCGAACGCTTCGGGGCTGAAAGCTGCCCGCAGGCAGGCTTCGATCTGTTCGGCTACGCTGCTCATGGCAACACCTTCTTGAACGGATGCACCCGAGTGTGCTGATAGACGCCGCTGCGCACATAGGCGTCGGCGGCAAACCATTGTTCGGCCGCCTGCAGCGAATCGAATTCGGCAATGATCAGGCTGCCGGCAAAGCCGGCCGGGCCCGGATCCGGTGCGTCAATCGCCGGCAAAGGGCCAGCGACCAGCAGGCGACCTTCGTCCTGCAGCTGCTGCAGGCGGGCGAGGTGTTCGCTGCGCACTGACTGGCGCAAGGCGAGCACATCGGGAGCGTCCTCGCCGATCAATACGTAGAGCATCAGTGACTTTCCTCCTCTTCCATGTGGCGGGACAGGTAGAAACCCTGGCCCAGGGCAAACACCAGCATCAGGCCGGTGCCGCCAAAGAGCTTGAAGTTAACCCAGCTCTGCTCGTCAAAGTTGTAGGCGACAAAAAGATTGAGCGCCCCCATGAAGGCGAAAAAAACCGCCCAGGCGAGGTTGAGTCGTGTCCACACTGGGTCGGGCAGCTTGATCTGCGCTTCAAGCAGCTTGCGGATCAGGTTGCGGCCCAGCAGCATGCTGGCACCCAGCAGCACCACGGCGAACAGCCAGTAGAGCGCAGTCGGTTTCCACTTGATGAAAGTGGGATTGTGAAAGATCAGCGTCGCACCGCCAAAGACGAGAATGATCACCAGGCTGACCCACAGCATGGTGTCCACCTTGCGATGGCGCAGCCAGACGATGAGGATCTGCGCGCAGGAAGCCAGAATGGCAATCGCGGTGGCGATCAGGATCGGGGCCTGTTCGAGGCGCACGCTGTCGCCCAGCCAGGAAGAGGCCAGCGCCCAGGCGGCATCCGGGTCCTGACCCGCCAACTTGTAAGCGGCAAAGAACAGGATGACCGGCAGTAGATCAAAGAAGAATTTCATGGCGTGCAAGTATAACGATTTTTCTCATGCCCCATGGCCGTGTCGGCCCTGGCCACGCCTCGGACGAAGGTGAACAGGCGCCGATCCGTCTTCTGCTTCGGCGCGGTTGCGCATGTGATCCGCGACCGCAGCCAGCGCCTCTTCGAGCTGGGTGCGCAGGTCGGCGTCCTGCACCTGGTCAGCGAGTGCAAGCCGCATGCACAGCATCCATTCATCACGCTCCTGAATGCCGATTGAAAACGGCAGATGGCGGCGACGCAGGAAAGGGTGGCCATAGCGCTCGACATACAACTGCGGGCCGCCGAGCCAGCCGGAAAGAAAGAGGAAGAGCTTTTCGCTCGATGAATCGAGGCTGTCGGCGTGCATGCGCCGTACGGTCCACGCTTCGGGCAGCTCATCCATGTAGCGGTAAAAGCGTTCGACCAGCGCCCGCACCGCAGCTTCGCCACCGAGGCGGGCGTAAGGCGTGTCAGCAGGGTGTTGTGCAAGGTTCATGATGAAAAAATCCTGTGCCTGGATGGGCAGTGGAAGCATGGCGAAGAAACGGGTGGACAGCTGCCGTTCAGGCTTGGGACAACTCCGCCTCACTTTGCTCGAGGCGGGGGGCTCTGGCACGTTCGGGCTTGAGTGGCAGGCGCAGGATCGCGCGCAGACCACCACCTTCACGCGCCAGCAGATCAAGCTGGCCGCCATGGGCACGCATCACCCGTTCGACGATTGCCAGCCCAAGACCAGCTCCCTTGGTATTGCTGCGTGCCTCATCCAGCCGGGTGAACGGATGGCGCATGCGTTCAGTTTCAGTCTCCGGAATACCGGGACCGCGATCGGCGATTTCAATCCAGATCTCGTTGCCGTGGCGGGCCGGGTGGACGTCGATGGGGTGTTCGATTCCGGCATAGCGCAAGGCGTTGTCGATCAGGTTGACGATTGCCCGTCGCAAGGAAAGCGCGCGCGCCTGTAGTGGGAGCGGGCCGGACGCGTGAAGGTCGATCTTCATCCCGCGCAGACGGTAAGGTTCGACGATGTCGTGCAGCAGTTCGACCAGATCAAGCTCGGCCAGCGCCTCCTGTGGTGCCCCGCGGCCGAAATCGAGAAACTGGGCGATGATGCGATCCATTTCCTCGATGTCGACCACCATTGCGCTCACTTCTTCGTCTGGAGCGCCTGACATTTCGACCCCGAGACGCAGGCGGGCGAGCGGCGTGCGCAGGTCGTGGGAAACGCCGGCGAGGATGAGTGCCCGGTCGCTGTCGGTACGGGCGAGGTCGCCGGTCATCTGGTTGAATGCACGTGCGACCATGGCAATTTCGTACGGCCCGGACTCATCAAGCTGAGGCGGCGTCTGCCCGCTGCCGACCAGCCTGGCGGCAAGCGCGATCTGGTGCATCTGGCGGCCGACTCGTGAGGCGATCAGATAAGCACCAAGCATGGCGGCGAGCAGGGCGCCCAGACCCCATTCAATCCAGTCAAAGGAATCCAGGTGTTCAATACGGTCGCCAGGCAGCATCACCCAGTATTCGTCGTGCTGGTCTTCGGGATCAAGGCGGAAGCTCACCCAGAAACCATCGAGCGCCTTCCAGCGCGAGGCAAAGCGGGTGTGGGCACCGAGCACCCGTCGGACGTCGGCTTCGAGCAATCGATTGGCCCGGGTGTTCGGGAGGGGTTCAAGCTGATCAGTCGCTTCGGCAGCGTAGATGCGGATGCGTTCGAGTGCCGCCAGCTCGATGAGCAGATCGGTGCGGCGGCTGGTTTCGGCATTGATCAATGCCGTACGGGTGAGATTGACCACCGACACCACCATCTGGGCAACGTTGCGTGCGCGTGCCGGCTCCTGGAAATAGCTGAAGATCTGTGACCAGACGCCCAGGGCAAG
>JAVEVA010000114.1:0-5967 GCA_034005275.1 Thauera sp.
CCAGTTTCCCGAAAAACTCATTCCGCTGATGATCGTCAATGCGCTCGCTGGCAAGGCGCTACCGATCTATGGCGATGGGCAGAACGTGCGTGACTGGCTGTACGTCAGCGATCACTGCCGCGCCATCTGCACCGTGCTGGCGGATGGCCGTCCGGGTGAAACCTACAACATCGGTGGCTGGAACGAAAAAACCAATCTTGAAATCGTCCACACCTTGTGCGATCTGCTCGACGAGCTGCGTCCCGATCCGGCCGGCAGCTATCGTCGCCTGATCCAGTACGTCACCGACCGCCCCGGCCACGACCGCCGCTATGCGATCGACGCTCACAAGATCGCCGATGAACTGGGCTGGCGACCGCAGGAAACTTTCGCCAGCGGCATCCGCAAGACCGTGCGCTGGTATCTCGATCATCCCGACTGGATGGCCAACGTGCAGAGCGGCGCCTATCGTGACTGGCTGCAAACCAATTACCAGCAACGCGAGGTGCAAGCATGAGGATCCTGCTGCTGGGCAAGAACGGCCAGCTCGGCTGGGAGCTGCAGCGTGCGCTGGCGCCGCTGGGCGAACTGATCGCGCTTGATCGCCACGGCAGTGAAAACCTGTGCGGTGATCTGGCGCGTCCGGATGAACTGGCCGCTACCGTGCGCCAACTGGCCCCCGACGTGATCGTCAACGCCGCCGCGCATACTGCGGTGGACAAGGCCGAAAGCGAAGCGGCGCTTGCCCGTCGGATCAATGCCGAAGCGCCGGCGGTGCTGGCAGCGGAAGCGGCGGCGCTGGGCGCCTTGCTGGTGCATTACTCGACCGACTACGTGTTTGATGGCAGCGGCCAGCGTCCCTGGCATGAGGCCGACGCGCCGGCACCTCTGTCAGTGTATGGCGAGAGCAAGTGGCAGGGCGAACAAGCGATCCGCGCCAGCGGCTGCAAGCAGCTCATTTTCCGCACTTCGTGGGTCTACGGCCGGCGAGGCGGTAATTTCATCCGCACCATGTTGCGTCTGGCTGCGGAACGCCGCGAGCTGCAGGTGATCGACGACCAGATTGGTGCGCCGACCGCAGCGGAACTGATTGCCGATGTCAGCGCTCATGCGCTGCGCGCCACCGTGCGTGATCCGGCGCTGTGCGGGCTATACCACCTGTGTGCCGGCGGCGAGACCAGCTGGCATGGTTATGCCAGTTTTGTCATTGACCACGCACGGCGTGCCGGCCTTGAGCTTCAGGTCGCCAGTATCGTACCGATCCCGACCGCCAATTATCCGACACCGGCACAGCGGCCGCTCAATTCACGGCTCGATACGCAGCGGCTGCGTCACAGTTTTCAGCTCAGCCTGCCCAACTGGCGCGACGGCGTGGCGCGCGTGCTCAGTGAAATTCTCTGAATCCTTCCGCATCTTCTTGCAATCTCGACAGGACTTTGTTGCACCATGATCAAAAGCGTCATTCTTTCCGGCGGCTCAGGAACCCGGCTGTGGCCGGCTTCGCGTGAAAATCATCCCAAACAGCTGCTGGCGCTGGTGAGCGAGCTGTCGCTGCTGCAGGAAACCGCTGCGCGCCTCGACGGCATGAGCGGAGATATGGTCGATATGGTCGATCCGGCGCCGATTGTGGTCACCAACGAAGAGTATCGTTTCATCATCGCCGAACAGCTGCGCCAGATCGGCGTGCGCGGTGCCCGCATCGTGCTCGAACCGGTCGGTCGCAACACCGCGCCTGCACTCAGCCTGGCCGCGCTGGCGGCACGCGACGAAGGCGATCCGGTGCTGCTGGTGATGCCCGCCGACCACGTCATTGCCGACCGTGCTGCTTTTCATGCGGCAATCCGCAGCGGACTGGCGCAGGCGGATCAAGGTGCGCTGGTCACCTTTGGCATTGTCCCGCAACGTGCAGAAACCGGTTATGGCTACATCCGTGCCGGCGACGCGCTCAGCGCCGGCGAGGACGCCCGCCAGTTGCTGGAGTTTGTCGAAAAGCCGGATCGTGATACCGCCCAGCGTTATGTCGATAGCGGCAGCTATTTCTGGAACAGCGGCATCTTCATGATGAAAGCTTCAGTGTGGTTGCGCGCGATCGAGCATTTCAGCCCCGACATCGCTGTCGCCTGTGCTGCCGCTTACGCTGGCCGTCAGAGTGACGTCGATTTCATCCGTCTTGATGCGGCGGCCTTCGAACGCTGTCCGAGCGATTCGATTGACTATGCCGTGATGGAGCACCTGGTCGAATCCAGCGCGCTTGGCGCGGCGGTGGTGGTGCCGCTGGCTGCTGGCTGGTCGGATGTCGGTGCCTGGGATGCGTTGTGGGCGGTGTCGGCCAAGGATCAAGCGGGCAATGCCCAGCGCGGCGAAGTGATGCTGCAGGACTGTCGCGACACCCTGGTTCACGCGCATAGCCGCCTGGTGGCAGCGCTGGGCTGCGAAGACCTGGTGGTGGTGGAAACCGCCGATGCGGTGCTGGTCGCCGACAAACAGCATACCCAGGACATCAAGCTGATCGTCAATCGCCTGAAAGCCGAAGGCCGGGCGCTGACTCAGAGCCATCGCAAGGTCTATCGTCCCTGGGGGTGGTACGACTCGATCGATGCTGGCGAGCGCTTCCAGGTCAAGCGCATCGTGGTGAACCCTGGCGCCAAACTGAGCCTGCAGATGCACCATCATCGCGCCGAACACTGGGTGGTGGTCAAAGGCACGGCGGAAGTTACCAACGGCGAACGGACTTTCCTGCTCGGCGAGAACGAATCAACCTATATCCCGCTTGGCCACGTTCATCGCCTCGCCAACCCGGGCAAGCTGCCGCTGGAGATCATTGAAGTGCAGTCCGGCAGCTATCTCGGCGAAGACGACATCGTGCGTTACGAAGATACCTACGGACGCAGCTGCTGAGGCAGGGAAGGGCGCTTGCTTGCCGACCCGGCCATGTATAATGCGCGCCGGGTCTGGTGCCCATGCGGGGGTGGCGGAATTGGTAGACGCACTGGATTTAGGTTCCAGCGCCGCAAGGTGTGAGAGTTCGAGTCTCTTCCCCCGCACCACTGGCTTTCAGCGACTTATCCACATGTGGAATTATTTCGCAATTATAGGTTTATTTCGCAATTATTCCGCGCGATCATTTTACCGGGGTGACTTTTGCCCCTCTGCGCTGCCTGATATAAGCCTCTGTCATCGCCTGTTCGGAGTGCCCAAGCAGTTGCTGAGCGTGCGCAACGCCACCTTGGTCCGCCTTGTCGGTTGCTGCCTTGGCGCGCAGGTCGCGGAACTGTAGCGTCCTGATCCTGGCCGCAGCCCGTGGCGAGCCTGCTGCGACTGCCGCCGCCTCTCTTGCTAGCTCGAAACGTCGCCGCATCATTGCCCTGCTGAGTGACTCTCCTTTATCTGTGACCAGCAGCGATGCTGAACAGCCGCCTTTGATGGCAACCTTGCGTGCTCGGATACGGTCTAGCAGATCGGCCAGCATGCCGACGACTTCAATGCGCTGTGTCGTGCCGGTCTTCGCTTGCTCGATGTGCAGGCTGCCGTCCCGGATATCCGTCTCCCGCAAGCTGAGCAGGTCGCCTGGGCGCTGTCCGATCAGATAGGCGAGCTCGATTGCCTCGCGCAGAGGCGCGTCGGCATGCGCCATGATGGCGGCCATTTCATCGTCTTCGATGTAAATTTTGCGGCCGTTCTCGCGGTTGCGCCTGACGCCGTGACAGGGGTTGATGACTGAGGTGAGGCCGGTAGATCTGCCCCAGTTCCAAGCCGCAGAAAGCCATGCAATCTCGCGATTGCCTCTCACTGCCCCAACATCCTGCCGAATCGGCAGTGGCGGCCTCCCTTCGGCCGCACGTTTCTTGTTGCGCTCTTCTCCAGCTCGGCGGGTGCTGGCGACTCTCCAGCGTAGATATTGCGTGATGTGAACGGGCTCGACTTGATTCAGTGGCGCTGGCTCCGGACTGCTGAAAAACTCCAGCAGGTTCGGCAGCGCCCAGCCAATGTCCTGCATGGTGCCGCGCGGACGTCCTGCCGCCGTTTCTGCATTCCACTTGCTCAGCAACTCTGGCACTGTGACCGCTGGCGCAGTCGCGGTGGTTACAAGGTCTGCGTATCTTCGCAGCGCTTCGACATAATCCTGGCCGAGTGGGATTGTCGTGCGCTTGTCAGATACGCGCGTTTCCAGGTAGTAGTATGTTTTGCCCGACGAAGTGCGCCGCACCCGCATGCCTGGCGGCAGGTGCGCGTGGGCGCTTGGCTTGCGTCCCATATCGTCACACGATCAGCGCCGGCTTCCACTTGTCTTGCTGCACTGCAGATTCTGCGCCTTGCCCGATCAAGGCCGCGCGCGTGACAACGGGTTGGCCGAGCGCGTTGACGTGAAAAGGGATGTGCATGCTGCGCAGCTGTGCGATCTGCAAACTCCGGGTCGACTTCGGGCATGCGCATCACGGCGCGGCCGTCGATTTCGTAGACTTCACCCTGCTCGAGCATGCTCATCAGATGGCGCATGGGGCGCATCAGGTTATCGGCCCGGCGTTCGCGCTCGGCTTGATCGAGTCCGCGCATCAGCCAGGATGGCAAGGCCAGACGGTGGATGCGGCGGCTGTGATTTGATTTTTTTCTCATTGCTTGCCCCGCTTGGCTTCATAGTTGCTGCGTTCGGCGATGCGCTGAGAGGCTGCTGCGGCGATCTCTGCCAGCAGCGCGGTGGTCAGCATCGATGCCGGGTCGCGAAGGATGCGCGGCGCTTCACGCCAGGGGAACACGCAGGCGTCGCGCTCAATGGCGACAATCCGGGGGGGGGGGCGTAGCCACCAAAGCTCATCAGATAGCGGGCGCTGAAATCGTCCAGCCGGCCGCCGTGCTGCAAGAGGCGGTTGAACAAGTCGGCCTGGATGGTTGCGGCGTAGCTTGCTGACAGGGCGTTTGCAGCGCTGATCGCCTCGACGTCCAAAACACGCTGCTCGGGTGCGGCGGTTTTGTCGGTGTTGTATTGGCCGGTCTTTCGAATAGCCGGCAGCACTTCGGCAGTGACCCACTTGCGGAAGGGTCGGGCTTCCGGTTTGCGTGAGCGGAGTACGGCGTGATACAGGCCGGACTCGTTGATGATGATCACCTTGTTGTCCTGCTCCGATGTTGCGCCGTGCTGGTTGGTCGAGACGATACGCACAATATGCGTACCCCTCTCGTCTTCGTCGAGCATGCGAGTCATATCGTTGGCGTTGCGGTAGTTCAGCGCCTTGGCAACATCGGAGGCGACAAACCACGCCACGCCATCAAGGATGGTGGTGCGGACGGCGGTGGAACGGAAATTGAAAATAGTGGGCGCGAGCGCGCCGGTGGCGGACTGAGCCATGAGAAACGCTCCTCTTCGAGTGTTTGAATCACTCGCCGGAGCGTTTCTAGGCGCGCCGGCGGGTGGCCGGGAGGCTAGAAACTCGGGAAGAGCCGAGCGGACGGATTTCCCCTTGCGGGTGTTGTATGGCCGTCGCCCTCCCGGCCATTGATCTGCATGGCACGGGCGCAAAAAAGCCGCATTTCTTTCGGGTGCGGTTGCCGCTCTTCCTTCGGAGTTTCTAGGCTCCATCTCTTTCGAGACAGGCGAAGGATAGGCGGGATAGGCTACTCTGGTCAAGGCTACACCTGTTCGGCAAGTTTCCGACGAAAGAAGTCGGCATCCGATCTGGCGACGAAAAGCGCTTTGTCTTTGTCGATCAGGGCGGCCATCAGCCCATCTACATCGTCCTTTGCCATCTGATAAGCGCCGGCCAGTGCTGCGGTGGCCATTTGCAGGTCATCGCGGCCGGTGATGTCCTTCAACTTTTCGAGCCCGCAGCCGCGCAGGACGTGGGCGACGCGCTCCAGGCGGTCGTGCAGCATGCGATTGGCGCTGGCGAGCAGGGCAGGGTCGGCGGGCGGCAGTTGGTAATCTTCTTCGGCCAGGTACATCAGTTCAGGCTTGAGAAAAGGATTGTCGTCTTCGTCGATGTGGGTTTGCTG
>JAVEVA010000115.1:0-5931 GCA_034005275.1 Thauera sp.
TCACGCTGCGGTTGTCCCAGATCACCATGTCGCCGGTATTCCAGCGATGGCGGAACATGAAATCGATGTGCAGGCAGTGGCCGATCAGATAATCGAGGATTGCGCGGCTTTCGGCCGGGACAAGACCGTCGATCCAGGTGGTGTAGGTCGGACTGAGATACAGCGCCTTGCGCCCGGTGACCGGGTGCTCGAGCACCAGCGGATGCTTGTGGCGGCGCTCCTGGGCGACCACTTCGACGTAGCGGGCATGGCTGATCGCGCCATGCTGCAGCGCGGCGCTCATCGGTGCGTTCATGTCGTGCCAGGCTTCGAGGCCGTCGAGGTAGTGCTTCATCCGTGGTGAGAGCGCGTCCCAGGCACTGCTCATGCTCACCCAGCAGGTGTCGCCGCCGGCCGGAGGCAGGATGCGCGCCTGGGTCATGGTGATGATCGGCGGCTGCGGCAGGAAACTTTCGTCGTGATGCCACATGTCGGCACGGTCGCCGTTTTTCGAGTCGATGACGGTGATCTGCTCGAAGCCCGGCCCGAGATTGGGATAGAAGGTGTGCACTTCCGGTTCGCCGAAATGGCGGGCAATCGCCAGATGCTGGGCCGGGCTCAGATCCGGGACGTGCAGCACCAGCACTTCATGTTTGAGTAGCGCGGTTTCCAGCGCCCTGAGGGTGGCGGCGCTGAGTTCGCCGGCAAGATCCAGCTCGAGCGCTTCGGCGCCGATGCGCGGGCCGAGCGGCCGGATGGTGGGGAGCGTTGCATCGTTCAAGCGTCTGTCTCCTTGATGATTGCTGCCTTGGGCAGTCTGGGCAGTCTGTGATCGGGTTGCCTGGATGTGAGCCATCCCGTAATGGATGAAAAAATGGCTGCAAGCCACCTTTGCCAAGGTGAGTTGCAGCCATGGTGGCCAGCCTGATCCCGGGACGGTGTCAGTGGCTCAGTTGTTTCAGTTGGCTCAGTGGGTCTTGGCTTTCTTCTGGCCGACGCCCAGCCAGCAGGCGAGGGCGGGCAGCAGGAAGATGGCGCCGAGCACGTTCACCACGAACATGAAGGCCAGCAGGATGCCCATGTCAGCCTGGAACTTGAGCGAGGAGAACGCCCAGGTGCCGACGCCGATGCCCATGGTGACGGCGGTGAAGATCGCTGCCGTGCCACGCTGGCGCATCGCTTCGTAGAAGGCTTCGCGCAGGCCGTAACCGAATTCGGCCATCTCGTGCTGCATGCGTTCGTAGATGTAGATGCCGTAGTCGACGCCCACGCCCACGCCCAGGGCGATCACCGGCAGGGTGGGGACCTTGAGGCCGATGCCGAGCAGGGCCATCAGCGCGTTACACATGATGGTGACCAGCGACAGCGGGATGATCACGCACAGCACCGCGCGCCAGGAGCGGAAGGTCAGCCAGCACAGCACGGTGATCGACGAGAAGATCGAGATCATCATCTGCACTTCGGCATGTTCCACCGCTTCGTTGGTGGCGGCTGCCACCCCGGCATTGCCGCCGGCAAGGCGGAAGGTGATGTTGGGCGTGTTGTCGTTGTCAATGAAACGCTGGGCTTCATCGACGACGTGCTTCAGGGTCGGACCCTGGTGGTCGGTGAGGTAGATCGGGATGTGGATGGTCTGGCAGCCGTGCGAGTTGAGGCCGTTTTCCGGGTTGGCAGCGCGACCGCCGGTACGCAGGGCAGCTTCGGTGCGCTGCAGGGCGGCCCAGTTCGGATTGGCTTCATTGTTGCCCGAGGCGTAGAGCTTGGCCAGGCTGGACACCGAGCTGATCGACTGCACGCCGGCCACACCGCGCATGTGGAAGTCGAAGCGCTCGATGGCGTTCATCACCCCCCAGTTGAGGCAGGCCTCCTCGAAGCCGGTGGTTTCGACATACACCGACAGTACATCCATGCCGATCGAATAGTTGTTGACGATCTTGTCGTTGTCGAGGTTGTAGCGCGAATCAGCACGCAGCTCGGGCACGCCGCTGCCGATGTCGCCGGTCTGCATCTGACGGGCGAAATGCACTGCCGTGGCCAGCAGCACCAGAGTGACGGCAAAAGTGACCAGCGCCGGACGCGGCTCGGCGAGTGCCGACAGCTTCCACCAGGTGGCGTTCTTTTCCTTGTTGACCACCGGCTGATCCAGCGCCATGCGCTCGAGCTTGAGGTGGGAGAGGATGATCGGCATGAACATCTTGTTGGTCATGATCATCAACGCCACGCCCAGACAGGCGGTGAGGCCGAGCTCATGGACGATGGGGATGTCGATCAGCATGATCACCATGAAGCCGAAGGCGTTGGCGAGCAGGGCCATGATGCCGGGGATGGCGAGCTTGCGGAAGGCGCCTTCAGCCGCTTCCATCGCGGTCTGGCCGGAGAGCACGTCCTGTTTCCAGGCGTTGGTCATCTGCACCGCGTGAGAGACGCCGATCGAGAAGATCAGGAAAGGCACCAGCACCGACATCGGATCGATGCCGTAGCCGACCAGCGGCAGGATGCCGAGCAGCCAGATCACCGGCAGCAGGGCAACCGCCAGCGCCAGCACGGTGAGCTTGAATGAGCGCGAGTAGCCCCACAGCAGCACGGCGGTGATGACGAAGGCGATGATGAAGAAGGTCACCACCGTCATCAGGCCTTCCATCACGTCGCCCATCACCTTGGCGAAGCCGACGATCTGGATGTCGATGTTGTCCTTGGCGAACTCGGCGCGGATCGCTTCGAGCTTGCTGGCCACTTCGGCGTAGTCGAGGTGGTCACCGGTCTCCGGGTTGATCTCGAGCAGGTCGGCCTGCACCAGCGCCGATTTCAGGTCGTTGGCCACCAGCTGACCGACCACGCCGGACTTGGCGACGTTGCCGCGCACCTGGTCGAGGCTTTCCTCGGTGGTTTCGAAGCGGGCCGGGATGACCACGTCACCGTTGAAGCCTTCTTCGGTGACTTCGATGTAGCGCACGTTGGGGGTGAAGATCGAACGCACGCTGGCACGGTTCACGCCAGGGGTGAAGAAGACTTCGTCGTTGATCTTGCGCAGCGTCGGCAGGAACTCGGCGTTGTAGATGTCGCCTTCGCCTTTCCATTCAACACTCACCAGGATGCGGTTGGCCCCGGAGAAGGTGTTGGAGTGGTCGAGAAAGGCGCTCATGTACTTGTGCTTGAGCGGAATCAGCTTGTTGAAACCGGGGTCAAGATGGGTGCTGAGGGCGGAATAGCCCAGCGCCAGGGTCAGCAGCGAGAAGAACAGACCCAGCGGCTTGCGCCACTTGATCAGCATGCGCGCCATGACTGCAACAATGGCGTCGGTGCGGGTAATGTGATGCGCGGTGCTCATTGCGCAGCTCCGGAGGTGGTGGAAGGAGTGCCCAGCGTGCGTCGCTGCAGGCCATGATCACTGGACAGCAGCAGGCTGCCGTCAGCGGAGGCAATGATGCCGGTGAGGCTGGAACGACCTTCGCGGCTGACGACCTTGAAGCTGTGACCCTGGTCGGTGCTGGCGAGGATCATGCCGCCCTGACCGACCAGCAGCAGCTGACCATCAGGCTGGACGATGTGGCTGTAGAGCGAAATCGGCGCCTGGACGCTGGAAGCTTCCCAGCTGAGACCGTTGTCGCTGCTGTAGAACACGTTGCCGCGCATGCCGTAGGTCACCCAGCGTTCGCCGCCGAGATTGACCGAGCCGTAGAGCGAGCCGTTGTAGAACGGCTCGACCACTTCCCAGCTTTCGCCGCCGTCTTCCGAGCGCAGCACGGTGCCGGCTTCGCCGACCACCAGCAGGTTGTTGCCGCTCGCATCGGCAGTGATGTCGTTGAGGTGCCAGTCGCCCTGGTCGGGGAGGGTGTCGTCCTGCCAGCTCTTGCCGTCATCGGTCGAGCGCAGGACCTGGCCGAATGAACCGAGCACCAGCCAGTCGCCCGAAGGCAGGCGGTGAGCACCCATCAGCGGCTCACCGTTTTCTGCGGTGAAGTGGGTTTCCTGCCAGTTCTGGCCGCCGTCGGTGCTGCGCAGGATCCAGCCTTCATGGCCGAGGGCGATGCCGGTCTGGTTGTCGGCAAAGCCGAGGTGGGTGATCAGCGCCTGGCGGTCGGTCGAAGTGCTGGCCTGAGTCCAGCTGTTGCCATTGTCCGACGACAGCAGGATGGTGCCCAGTTCGCCGGCGACGAGGATGCCCGCACTGCTGCGCTCAATGCCGGTGAGCTGCATGTTGTCGACCGGGATGCGGCTCGGTTCAAGTGGTGGCACCGCTCTGGGCGAGAACGAATAAATGCTGGCGGCAGCGATAATCACAACCATCGACATGCCTACGGGGGCGAGCATGAGCGTCTCCTCATCTGATTCTTGGGGGCTCCGGTGAACGACCGGAAGACTGCGAGCATTATTGACTCGCAAGCGTTGCAGGCATCGTCCAAAAGGGTTATCGCTTGTCCTGCCCGGTGTTCGGAGCAAGGTTTTTCCTGTCATCCCTTCCGGATGACTTTTATCGGATTCAAGCTATTGATTTACATCAAAAAACATCGACTTTACGACGATGTTGCGTTAGTCCGTTCAGACGATGAAAGCCATTTCTGCGAGTGGGATATTGAGCACGTCAACGCAGAAAACTGACACATTTCAATTGCAAACACGCCAAGTTGGCAGCCATGGAGGATTGGCAGATGGGTTCGATGAATCAGGACATGAATTCGGGAATTCTGAACGACGACTATATGACCCCCGAAGCGGTCGAATTGCTGGAGCGCGCCCGTGCGCTCGCGCCCAAGCTTGCGGCCCGTGCCCAGGCTGCCGAAGCGGCTGGCATGGTGCCGACTGAATCGGTGAAGGAGATCGAAGAAGCGGGCCTGTTCCGCGTGCTGCAGCCCAAGCGCTTCGGTGGCTATGAGCTTGATCCGCGCGTGTTCTATCGCGTCCAGATGGCGCTCGCCGAAGGCTGCATGTCGACCGCGTGGATCTACGGCGTGATCGGCGTGCACAACTGGCAGCTGCCGTTGTTCCCCGAGCAGGCTCAGCAGGATGTGTGGGCGAAGGATACTTCGGTGCGCATCGCTTCGACCTACATGCCCACCGGCAAGGCCGAACCGACCGAAGGCGGTTACAAGTTCTCCGGTCGCTGGGGTTTCTCCAGTGGTTGCGACCACTGCGAATGGATCTTCCTTGGTGGTCTGCTGCCGAAAAAGGACGGTTCCGGTGAGCTTGAGCACGCCACCTTCCTGCTGCCGAAGTCGGACTTCCGCATCGTGCAGAACTGGGACGTCCTCGGCCTGCGCGCTACCGGCAGTCACGACATCGTCGTCGACGGCTGCTTCGTGCCTGAGCATCGCATCCATCGCACCAACGACCACAGCGATGCTGGCTGCCCTGGCCGTCAGACCAACCCGGGCTGGATTTACCGCATCCCCTTCACCCAGGTGTTCCAGCGTGCGGTGTCGTCGGCCTGCATCGGCGCACTGGATGGTGCGATCGCCCATTTCCGCGAGCGCTCGGCCGCCCACGTCGGCAAGCATGGTCAGAAGACCGCCGAAGACGTCAATGCCCAGCAGTGCGTCTCGGAAGCGATGATGACCACCGACCAGCTCAAGCTGGTGCTGTTCCGCAACTACGCCCGCATCGTCAACTGCGCCAGGACCGGCGAGCAGATGCCGGTTGAAGAGCGTCTGCTGCAGCGTGCCCAGGCTTCGCAAGTGCCGAAGCTCTGCGCTACCATGGCGAGCGAGCTGATGCGCGCCTGCGCTGCAGCCGGCACCTACAAGACCAACCCCATCGAGCGCGTGTTCCGTGATATTCACCAGTCCCGTGCTCACGTTGCCAACAATGCCGATGCTTACTCCCGTGCCCATGGCGCGGTGATGCTCGGTCTGCCCAACGCCGATCCCTACATCTGATCGGTTTGCGGCTTACAAGGAGTCAGGCAGGATGAGCCAATCCCGCTATCACAGTCTCACCGTGCGCGAGGTCGTCGAC
>JAVEVA010000116.1:0-5851 GCA_034005275.1 Thauera sp.
CAGACGAGCAACTCCGCCGGCGTCAGCCCGGGCACCAGCTCCTCGGCGACGTCCAGCTCGAGCAGCTCGACTTCTCCTGCCGAACTCGCATCTTCCGCCGCACGATCGAGCGCCAGCTGCAACGGACGCAGGCGCTCACCCAGTACCGCAATCAGGGGATTGAAATCAAAGTAGACCACGGACTGATCGCTGGCCGGCGCACGCAAACCCAGCGACACCGGTGCGGCATCACCACCTTCGACAATCCACCACAAGCCGCGCGCATCGCCCGCAACACGCAAGGGCGGCAGCACCGCGCCGGATTCGGCGAGAAAGTCCGCCAGCCAGGCCAGTTCACGCGGCGTCGAACTCTCCGGCGACGCGGCAGCCAGTGCCAGCATCAGCCCATAAACCCGGCTGCTGGCATTGATCGCTCCCAATTCGTGGGCAAGTCGCCACAGGCCAAGCGGGGGGCCGCTGGCCGCCATCGCGCCGGCCAGCTGGGCTTCAGCCAGCAGCAGCAGACAACGCTCGCGCTCGCTGACCCACACTTCGGGCTCATGGTTGGCGCTTGCCAGCACCAGCATGATCTTGCCGGCAATATCCGTCAGCAGCTCGCCAAGTTGCTGCGCCTGCTGGCGCAGTTCCGGATCAAGCGGCAGCGTGGCCTGCTGCAGACGGGCACGGATGCGGGTAGAGATGTCAAAACCGAGCTCGCCCGCCCCCTTGAGCGCGAGCAAGGCCACTCCGGGCGACAGCGAAGACAGCGACAACCCGGCGAGCTGTGCAGTCAGTGCATGCAGGTCGTCTGCCGGGTCATCAGCTGGTTCGCGCTCGAGCCAGCGCAAAAGCGTATCAAGAGATTGGTCAGACAAGGCCAGTCCTGCGGTATCCGTGAGTGATCGGGGACAATCCCGGGGGACCATCTTTTACCCGTCCCTCATTCTAGTCATAATTGCCGGTCACGCCGATTGTAATGCAGGAAAATGATTGCCCGTCTTGCCGGGAACGGCAGCCAGCACACCATCACGGCCAAATCGCTCCAAATCACCGCCACCCCTTGCCCCTGCATTCAGAGCGCGCTAGAATGCCGCGTTACTCATTCCACACCGATCAGGATAAATACAGATGGTCGTCATTCGCCTTGCCCGTGGTGGCGCCAAGAAGCGCCCGTTCTATCACATCGTTGCTGCCGACTCCCGTGAGCGTCGCGACGGTCGCTTCATCGAGCGCGTCGGGTTCTACAACCCCGTTGCCTCGGGCGCAGCCGAAAGCCTCAAGATCAACACCGAACGCCTGGCCTACTGGCAGCAGCACGGTGCCCAGCTGTCGCCGACCGTGGCTCGTCTGGCCAAGGTTGCAGCCAAGACTGCGGCCTGAGCAGGTCAGCCAGGCTGAACTGAATTGGCTGCCAGCGCGCAACAGCCGGTGGCAGCCGGCTCAGCAATGATGGTATTGGGGCGCATTGTCGCCCCTTTTGGCGTTCGTGGCTGGGTCAAGATCCACCCTTTCGGCGACGATCCGCTGAGCTGGGGCAAGATGCCGCAGTGGTGGCTGAGCAGCGATGATCAGGCGGCGCCTGAACAATGGCAGCCGCTGCAGTTGAGCGCCTGCCGCGCCCACGGCAAAAGTGTCGTCGCCGCATTCCAGGATGTCGTCGACCGCAACCGGGCCGAAGCACTCACCGGCTACTACATTGCTGCGCCACGCGAAGCGATGCCACAGACCGGGCGCGACGAATACTACTGGGGCGATCTGATCGGCCTGCTGGTGGTCAACGAACAGGGACAGACCTTCGGCAAGGTCAACGGCCTGCTCAGCACCGGCGTGCACGATGTGCTGCAGATCACCGACGGCGAGCAGGAACGGCTGATTCCTTTCGTGCCGGCCTATGTGCCCGCAGTCGATCTCGCCGGTGGCCGCATCACCGTCGCCTGGGAAGCAGACTGGTAAGCAGGCCATGAGCACAGCACCTGCCGGGTACAGCGCAGCGGCCGATTCTGCGAGCAGCGCACCAAGCGAACTGAGCGGGCGCTGTCGGCACTACGAACTCATCACCCTGTTCCCGGAGATGTTCTCCGCACTGAGCGGCAGCGGCATCACCCGCCGCGCGGCGGACAAGAATCTCTATCAGCTCGGCTTCCACAATCCACGCGACTTCACCCACGACCCGCATCGCACCGTCGACGACCGCCCTTACGGCGGCGGCCCGGGCATGGTGATGCTGGCCGAACCACTGCTGCAAGCGATTGCCGTCGCCCGCCAGGCACAGCAGGACAAGCTCGGTCACAGCGGTCCGGTGATCTACCTCTCGCCGCAAGGCGAGCGCCTGAACCAGGCGATGGTCCTCGAACTCGCCGCCCAGCCCGGCCTGATCCTGCTCTGCGGCCGTTACGAAGGCATCGACCAGCGCGTCATCGAACAGGCGGTCGACCGCGAAATCTCGCTTGGCGACTTCGTGCTGTCCGGCGGCGAGCTGCCAGCGATGGTGCTGCTCGACGCCATCATCCGCCAGCTGCCGGGCGCGCTGAACACTGCACAATCGGCGCAGGAAGACTCTTTTGTCGACGGTCTGCTCGATTGTCCGCATTACACCCGCCCGGAATCGCTCAAAGGTGATACAGTGCCGGCCGTGCTGCTGTCGGGCAATCATCGCGACATTGCGCGCTGGCGACTCAAACAGGCACTGGGCCAGACTGCCCTGCGCCGTCCTGATCTGCTCGCCGCACGCCCGCTGAGCAAACTCGAATTGAACCTGCTGGAGGAATTCCGGCAGGAGCAAGCTGAGGCCACCAGCCCGTCCGGGGCTTGAGGTCTCATTCATAAACGGCGCGCATCAGGTGGCGACCTGCTCTGCGGCCAGGCCCTGGCACTGCCGGTGGCCGATAATATTGACGGAGTTTCAACATGAATCTGATTCAGCAGCTCGAGCAGGAAGAGATCGCTCGCCTCACCGAAAGCAAGAGCATCCCCAGCTTTGCTCCCGGTGATACCGTGATCGTGCAGGTGAAGGTGAAGGAAGGCACGCGCGAGCGTCTCCAGGCCTATGAAGGCGTGGTGATTGCCAAGCGCAACCGTGGCCTCAACTCCTCTTTCATCGTGCGCAAGATCTCCGCTGGCGAAGGTGTGGAACGCACATTCCAGACCTATTCGCCGCTGGTCGCCGGCATCGAAGTCAAGCGTCGTGGTGATGTCCGCCGCGCCAAGCTTTACTACCTGCGCCAGCGTTCGGGCAAGTCCGCACGCATCAAGGAAAAGCTCGACTACAAGGCCGCCGCCGCCAAGCGCGCCGCGCAACAGCAGCAGCAAGCCTGAGTCGTACCGGCTTCATCCTTGGAAAACGGGCCTGCGGGCCCGTTTTTTTGTTCACCACGTAAAAGAACAACCCCGTCATGCCCGCGAAGGCGGGTATCCAGAAGCGCCGGGGCTACGCCGTTGCGGAACTGCCTCAGCGCCGCTCGATCACCAGCAGAATCCCCGCTGCTGCCAGCAGGAAAAGCAGGCTGGGGGTCAGCGCGGCCAGCAGCGGCGGCCAGGCGTTGATCACCCCCAGATTGGAGAACAGGCCGTTGAGCAGGTGAAAACCCACGCCAAGCATGATACCGGTGAAGATGCGCGCCCCTGCCCCGCCCATGCGGTCATGGATGAAGCCGAAAGGCAGTGCCAGCGCCAGCATCACCAGCACCGCAAACGGATAGATGATCTTCTTCCACAGCGCGATTTCATAACGGTCCGCGCGCTGCTTGTTGTCCTGCAGATGACGGACATAGGTCCACAGCTTGGCGAGCGGCATGTGTTCGGGGCCGACCATCAGCACTCCCAGCACTTCCGGGGTGAGCTCCGAACGCCATTCGATTTCGGCAAGCTGTTCGACCACCGTGCCTTCTGCAGCAAAACGGGTTCTGACCACCTCCAGCAAGCGCCAGTGATCCTTGCCATCGTGCACGCCGCGCTTCGCTTCGCTGATCGAGCGCAGAGCATGGTCTTCGTCAAACTCGTACAGCCGCGTTTCAGCCATGCTGCGATCCGGCAGCATCCTGCGCACATTGATCACCAGATCGCCGTCCTTCACCCACAGACCGGAACGCAGCTGCTGGGAAATGCTCGACCGGGTGGCATTGAGCCGCCATTCCTGGGCGGCCGCTTCCGACCGCGGCGCAATGTATTCACCGACCGCGAACGTCAGCGCCACCAGCAGGAGGCCGATTCCGGCCAGCATGCGCATCAGCGCGCCGGTCGACAGTCCGGCAGCGCGCATGACGGTGATTTCAGAATGACGGGCGAGCGTGGTGAGCGCATACAGGGCGCCAATCAGCACCGCCACCGGCAGCAGCTCATACACCCGTCCGGGCAACAGCAGCGCAACGTAAATCGCTGCATCGGCCACACGATAATCGCCTTTGCCGATGTCATCCAACTCGTTGATGAAATCGAAAAAGGCAAACAGTCCGGCAAAAGCGATCAACACCAGCGCGCTGGCGAGATAGATTTCGCGAGCAAGATAACGGAACAGGGTCTTCATGGCTGACTCGTCATGACTGACTCGGCGCCCGGCTCAGCGGGCTCGCCGCCAGAACGGCGACACGGCAAGACGCTTGTAGAACAGGAGAGCGAGCAGCAGCAGCATCACTACGTGCGGCAACAGCAAGCCGGGCACGAAACCGATCTTGCCTTGCGCCACCCAGCTCTGGAATACCGAAATCGCATTGCTGTAGACCAGATAAGTGAGCAGCCCGAGCAACAAGCCATTGCCGCGGCCGGCACGCGGATTGACGAAAGAAAGCGGGATGGCCAGCAAAGCCAGCACCAGCGCCGACAACGGCATACCAATGCGACCGAGCAATTCACCCTGGCTGCGTGCATCACCACGCGCCAGCAGCAACGCCGTCGACTGGGCACGGGTACGCGACACTTGCGCCAGCACCGGCTTCTGTTCAATCTCGACTTCGTAGCGCTCGAACTCCATCACCCGAAACGCTGCTTCACCAGGCTTGCCGTCATAGCGTCGCCCCTTGTCGAGCACCACGAAACGACGGCCTTCGTCATCGGTGCGCAAATGGCCTTCCGCAGAGACGATCACCACCAGACCTTTGTCGCCATTGTCCTCGCTGACGAAGACATTGCCGACACGGCCATCTTCCCCTGCCCCAACTTCGACAAAGAACACCCGCTGCGCCCGCGCCGATTCGCGGAACACGCCCGGCGCGACGCGATGAGTGTCGTCACGGCTGTCGAGCCGTTCGCGGTATTCGGCACTGTGCTGCTGGGCCCACGGCGTGAGCCACAATGCGCCCGCGCCCACCACCAGCACCACTGGCAGGGCAAAGATCAGCACTGGCCGCACCCAGGCGGTGAGCGGCAAACCACAGGCAAACCACACCACCATTTCCGAATCACGATAGCTGCGTGCCAGCGAAACCAGGATGGCGATGAACAAGGCCAGGGTGAGCACGGTGGGCAACTGGGCGAGCGCGCCGAAACCGATCAGCGCCAGCACCGCTTCGGCCGGCACCCGTCCACCAGCCGCCTGGGCGAGCAGACGGATCAGCACGGATGAAATCAGAATGGCAAACAAGGCAACTGCAATCGCTGCCGCATTGTGGGCAAACTCGCGTTGCAGAGCGCGGCGGAAGATCATCGCGCAACAAACTCGGCAGAAATCGGAGAAAGCAGGGCAGCAGACCGAACAAGCTGCGCTGCGCAGGAAGCCAGCACCTTGGGTGCCATCACTGCGGACGCCAGTCTTTTTGACGCATCGGCGGCGAAAGCGCCATAATCGGCTACGCTTGGCAAGTCGCCTCACCCCTGGAAAATAAGCAATGCAATTTACCATAAACACTGCTGCCCCGGCGCAGCTCGACACCGAACTCCT
>JAVEVA010000117.1:0-2564 GCA_034005275.1 Thauera sp.
CGACTACACCGCCTTCCTCCGGACTACCCGTTTCCTGACACGCGACGAGCACGAAGTGGAGAAGGCCTATGCACGAGCCGTCTTCAACGTGCTCTTTTACAACCGGGACGATCATCCCAAGAACTTCGCATGGCGTCTCGGGCGTGACCGGCGCTGGCGTCTGGCGCCGGCATTCGACCTGACCTTCAGCGAAGGCCCGATGGGCCGGCATTATCTGGACGTCTGCGGCGAAGGTGCCGTCATCGAACGCCGGCATCTATTGCGTCTGGCGCAGGAAGGTGGCGTCTCAAGGAAACGGGCGGAGAAGGTCATCGACCGGATGCTGCTGCAGGCAGGCTCATTGAGTGAGCGGTTTGAGCGTGCTCCGATTAGGCAGATGCTGGCGCAGCAGATAAAATCCTCTATTGATGCCTGTCGCTGGCGTCTGGAACGCTGAATCCGAGCCGCCGCAACGGCGCCAGACCCAACCACACCAGCCCTCCTTCGGGAGGGCTTTCTTATGGTCCGCCGTCGTGGGCAATCCCGCCTGGGCGGGCCGGACTGATGCAATATAACAACAACATACGCGCTCATGTGGCGCAAACCCCACTTGCAGTACTTCCGACATGTCTGACTTGCAAACCTATCAATACGTCCTGATCGGTCTCATCTTCATCTGGAGCGGTTTTGTCCGTACCGGACTGGGCTTCGGCGGCAGCGTGCTGTCGCTGCCCTTCCTGCTGCTGGTGCATAACGATCCGCTGGTATTCATGCCGCTGATCGCCGTCCATCTGCTGTTCTTTTCCAGCCTGATTGCCTGGCAGGGCTTCCGCAAGGCCCGCGCGGGCAGCAGCGATGCGCAGCAGTCGCAGATCGACTGGACCTATCTCAAGCATGCACTGAAGATCATGATCGTGCCGAAGCTCATCGGCGTAATCGGCCTGATCACGCTGCCGGCAAGCTTCTTGACCGTGCTGATCTTCGGCATCATCTTCATTTATTCACTGACCTACATCTTCAACAAGCCGTTCAAGAGCAACCATCCTGCAGTGGACGTCCTGCTGCTGATGTTGGGCGGCTATGTGAGTGGCACATCGCTGGTGGCCGCTCCGCTGATCATGGCAGTGTTCGCCACCCACGTGGCGAAGGAAAAGCTGCGCGATACGCTGTTCGTGCTGTGGTTCATCCTGGTCACGATCAAGCTCGCGTCCCTGATCATTGCCGGCGTGAATTTACAGCTCATCCATCACCTGTGGTTGCTGCCGTGTGCCTTCATTGGCCATCTGTTTGGTGAACGCCTGCATCAACGGCTGGTAACAACAAGCACCACGACCTTTTTCCGCATTCTGGGTGTGATGTTGCTGATCGTCAGCATCATCGGAGTGCTGGGAACACCGCTATAAATCTGCCGCTTCGTTACAATGTCCAAAGCGCCATGCAAGATACGTGACGCATCCGGAATAATGACGAGGAGGCTTCCATGACTGCACCTACGCTGATTGCTCTGATTTCCCAGAAAGGCGGATCGGGCAAAACCACGCTGACGATGCAGTTGGCCGCCGGCCTTAGTCTGGAAGGCTATCGTGTAGCGATTGCCGACCTCGATCCACAGGAAAGCGCGCTGCGCTGGGCGCATTCCGCCCCCGCAGAGCAGCCCTTCCCTGCCGAAGTCGTCGCACTCAAAGGCAAGCTCAAAACCCTCCGTGACGAATTGCAGGAGCTCTTGAACCGTGCTGATATCGTGCTGCTGGATTGCCCACCATCGATTGAGCATCCGCACACCCTTGCCGCACTGGAACTGTGCGACGTTGCGCTGGTGCCGGTGGTCCCCAGCCCGACGGATCTGTGGGCCAGCCGCGCGATGGAGCAGTTAATTCTGCGCTACCAGCAGCAGCGGCCGCAGTTGCGCGGCGCACTGATCCCGAATCGTGTTACGCGCACTGCGCTGGCCAATGAGGTTCTGGACGTGCTACAGGACTTTCAGCTGCCGGTGTTGGATGCGCCGCTGTCGCAGCGTAACGCATATGCCCTGAGCGCCGTACGCGGCGGTTCAGTGCTTGATCTCGGCAGCGCCGCCGATGCCGCCCAACAGGAAGTGCAAGCCCTGACAGCTGCCGTGCTGGAATTTCTTCAGTCCTGACGTACAAGCACACTGCGGTGATTATTTTTTGCCACGCTTGCGCCCGCCCTTGTCCAGCCCGGGCAACTGCGTCACCACCTGGGCCAGCACGCCATTGCCGGCCTGCGGCAGCAGATGCAGGCAAGCCCGCAGCACTTCACTGCGACTGACCCTGCGCCCCAAGCCGGCGCTGAGCTGCTTACGCAGTTTCTGCAGCAACTTTTCATCACTCTCACCGAGCCACAATTTGCGCTCCTGAGCAGCTTCCTTTCGGCCCTTGCCAGTGACCTGGAGCTGCGACCCACTGATGACAGGTGCCTGGGGGATTGCTACGGAGCTGGCAGCCTTCGGAGCGGCAGCCTTCGG
Source organism: Thauera sp. (assembly GCA_034005275.1). Classification (GTDB taxonomy): domain Bacteria; phylum Pseudomonadota; class Gammaproteobacteria; order Burkholderiales; family Rhodocyclaceae; genus Thauera. The sequence goes on from JAVEVA010000117.1 coordinate 2,465, forward strand.
AGCGGCAGCCTTCGGAGCGGCAGCCTTCGGAGCGGCAGCCTTCGGAGCGGCAGCCTTCGGAGCGGCAGCCTTCGGAGCGGCAGCCTTCGGAGCGGCAGCC
>JAVEVA010000117.1:2664-5772 GCA_034005275.1 Thauera sp.
GGCAGCCTTCGGAGCGGCAGCCTTCGGAGCGGCAGCCTTCGGAGCGGCAGCCTTCGGAGCGGCAGCCTTCGGAGCGGCAGCCTTCGGAGCGGCAGCCTTCGGAGCGGCAGCCTTCGGAGCGGCAGCCACGGTCTCTGCCTTGACGGCAGAGACCGTGGGCTGCACAGTCGTCTTCACGGCCTTCGTGCCCGGCAGGCGCTTGGCCAAGGAAGCGTCCTCGTTCTGCAAGGTTGCACGCAGTGCTGACTTGATGCTGTCGGCTTTGCTCATTCCTGTCTCTCCTCCTTGTCGCGCGGCTTTGCCGTCGCGCCTGTGCTCAATCGCACAATTTACCGTCATCCAGACGCAGCCGACGCTGCGCGCGCGCAGCCAGACTGTCGTCATGAGTGACAATGATGAAACTGGTTTGCAGACGCTGATTCAGTCCAAGCATCAGGTCGAACACTGCATCAGCAGTGCGCCGATCCAGATTGCCCGTTGGCTCGTCTGCCAGCACACAGGCCGGCTCAGTCACCAGCGCACGCGCGATCGCAGCACGCTGACGTTCGCCGCCAGACAACTCGGCCGGCGTGTGATTGAGGCGGTGTGACAAACCAACCTCTGCCAGCATGGCGGCCGCCTTGTGCTCGGCCTCTTCCTTCGACATGCGCCGGATCAGCAGCGGCATCGCGACATTTTCCAGCGCAGTGAATTCACCCAGCAGATGGTGGAACTGATACACGAAGCCGAGATGCTGGTTGCGCAGCATACCGCGCTCACGGTCGTTCATAGTCGAGAAGTCGCGCCCCTGCAGCAATACTTTGCCAGCGCTCGGCACATCCAGCCCACCAAGCAGATGCAGTAGCGTGCTCTTTCCCGAGCCGGAAGCGCCAACGATGGCGATGCGCTCGCCCGCGCCGACCTGCAGGTCAATGCCCTGCAGCACCTGTACCGCATCCGCACCTTGACGGAAATTTTTTGCTAGCGCTTCACACGCCAGCACCGGCACGACAGTTTTGTCATTCATAACGCAAAGCCTCCGCCGGATTGACGCGTGAGGCACGCCAGCTGGGATACAGGGTTGCGAGCAGCGTCAGCACAAATGACAGCGACACGATGGTCAACACGTCACTCATCAGCACCTTCGACGGTAGCTCGCTGATGTAGTACACCTCTTTGTTCCACAACGTCGCCCCCGTCAGGCGCTCAAGCGCCGGGATCACCACGTCGAGGTTATGCGCGAGCAAGAGGCCGGCCACCACCCCGCCAATCAGACCGACGACACCGATCACCGCGCCCTGCAGCACAAAAATCAGCATCACCGAGCCGGGACTGGCACCGAGGGTACGCAGAATGGCAATGTCGGCGAGTTTTTCCTGCACTGCCATCACCAGCGTCGACACGATGTTGAATGCGGCTACCGCAACAATCAGGAACAGAATCACCGACATCATGGTTTTCTCGAGCTGCACGGCGCGGAAGAAATTTGCATGACTGCGCGTCCAGTCATGGATCAGCGCGGGAACCGTAATCTGGGCGGCGAGCTCGCGCGCAATGCGCGGAGCAGCAAACAGGTCATCGAGTTTCAGGCGCACACCGCTGACCTCACTGCCCATGCGGTAAAGCACCTGCGCATCCTGCAAATGAATGAGGGCCAGTGCGGAGTCATATTCGAGCATGCCTGCCTCGAACACCCCCACCACTTCGAACTGCTTCACGCGCGGCAACACCGCCGCCGGCGTCACCAGACCTTGTGGCGCCATCAGCGTGACCTTGTCACCTACGCTGACACGTAGTGCAAACGCCAGATCACGGCCGAGGATGATGCCAAAGCGCCCGGGCTGCAACGCATCGAGACGGCCAGACTTCATGTAACGGGCAAAGTCCGCAACCTGGTCCTCGTCGCTGGGCAAAACACCACGAATCTGGCTGCCGCGCACGAGGTGCTCATATGACAGCATGCCCTGCTCCTGCACATACGGCGCTGCGGCAAGTACCTGCGGATGAACAAGACTTTCGTCACCGACCTGCTGCCAGGCGCTCAGCGTACCGGCGTGTCCGGTCACCTGAATATGCGAAGCGACACCTAGAATGCGCGTACGCAGCTCCTCCTGAAAACCGTTCATCACCGACAACACCACAATCAAGGCGGCGATACCCAAGGCCATCCCCAGCATCGAAACCAAGGAGATGAAGGAAATGAAACCATTACGACCCTGCGAGCGACGGCGCGAGCGGGTGTAACGCAGGCCAACCAGAAATTCGTAGCGCATCAGAATAATCGAAGTGTGTAAGCCGTGTATTGTGCCGCAAGCTGCGTCACTACATGGCACTGGCCACACCTTGTTGCAGTACACGGTGTAGCCAAGGCATGACGCAATGCGCCATGCGAGCTGAATGCTCAATGAGCATCATTCAAGATGCGGCTGGGCGAGAAACAACGCGGTGATCGTCTTGGCATCGGTGATGCGCCCATCCAGCACGGCAGCACGCGCCTCCGCTGGGCTCATGTGAAAGACCTCGAGGAATTCACCCTCATCACGTTCGTGGCCGTCATATTCCAGATCCCGGGCGAGAAACACCTCGATACTCTCGTCGGAATAGCCAATGCACGGGTGCATGACGCCGAGGTGCTGCCAGTATTGGGCGAGATAACCCGCCTCCTCGCGCAGTTCGCGCTGCGCGCACAGCAAGGGGTGCTCTCCCGGATCGAGCTTGCCAGCAGGCAGCTCAATAAAGACCCGGCGCAGGGGATAGCGGAACTGGCGCTCGAACACGAGATCACCATTCGGCAGCACAGCAATGATCACCACCGCTCCCGGATGCTGGATGTACTCACGGGTGGCTTCTGAACCATCCGGCAAGCGCACCCGGTCGCTGCGCACCTTGAGCAGCACACCGCTGAAAACCGATTGTGACGTCAGCAACTGCTCTTCCAGATCGAGGTTGGATTCGGACATCGTCCCTCCCCTTTGCTTATGATTTGAACTCTAGCAGTGTAAACGACAAAACCCCGGCAACAGGTTGCCGGGGTTTTGTAAGAGAGCAGCTTAAACCGAGCGGATCAGCACAAACGCGCACAAGGACATCAAACCCTGCGGCATCAGACCCAGCACGGCAATCGCCAAG
>JAVEVA010000041.1:0-26304 GCA_034005275.1 Thauera sp.
GGCTTGCCGGTATTCACTTTTGTGGACACCCCCGGCGCCTATCCGGGAATCGGCGCCGAAGAGCGTGGCCAGTCGGAAGCGATCGGTCACAGCATCTATCTGATGTCCGAGCTGCGGGTGCCGATCATTACCACCATTATCGGTGAAGGTGGTTCGGGTGGTGCGCTGGCGATTGCCGTCGGTGACCAGGTGCTGATGCTGCAGTATTCGACTTATGCGGTGATTTCACCGGAAGGCTGTGCGTCCATCCTGTGGAAAAGTGCCGACAAGGCCGCTGACGCTGCCGAAACGATGGGCATCACTGCGCCGCGTTTGAAAGCGCTCGGACTGATCGATCAGATCATCAACGAGCCGGTCGGCGGCGCACACCGTGACCATGTTGCGATGGCAGCGACTCTCAAACGTGCGCTGGCCGATGCGCTGCGTCAGCTGAGTCATCTCACCCCGTCCGAGCTGGTCGCCCAGCGTTACGAGAAGCTGATGAGTTACGGGCGTTTCAAGGATCAGGCCGCCTGAGTCCTCGGCCCTGAATCTTGAGTCCCTGACGTGAGCGCAGCGCTTCCGGTCCGGTTTGCGGCGGTGCTGGAAGCAGCAGGGCTCGGGGCAGGACGCTCCCGTGGCAGCAGGCTGTGTTGCGCTTTTTCCGGCGGCGTCGATTCGGTGGTGACGCTGGAGCTGCTGCATCGTCTGCAGCCACAGTTCGGTTTTCAGCTCGAAGCAGCCCATGTGCACCACGGGCTCAGCGCCAATGCCGGACAGTGGGCGCAGTTCTGTGCTGATTTCTGCGCGGCGCGCGACATTGTCTTTCACTTGTGTCCGGTGAGCGTGAGCCGGACCGGCGGCAAAGGCGTTGAGGCAGCAGCGCGCAGCGCACGTTATGCGGCGCTGGATGCGCTGGGGGCGGACTGGCTGGTGCTCGGCCATCATGCGGATGATCAGGCGGAAACGGTCTTGCTCAACCTGTTGCGCGGTGCGGGCGTGCGCGGTGCGGCGGCGATGGCAGCGGTGCTGCCGCCGCAAAGCTTGCCGCAGCCCCGTGGCGGGCGCTTGCGCCCCTTGCTGGGAGAGCGCCGCAGTGTGATCGAGTGCTGGGCGACTGCGCAAGGTCTGAGCTGGGTCGAGGATGAAAGCAATGCCGGCCTGGTCTACCGGCGCAATCAGCTGCGCTGGCGGGTGTTGCCGCTGCTCGAAGAGAGCTTTCCGGCGGCGGTGAGCATGCTGGCGCGGGCGGCGGACAATTTTCGCACGGCGGAAGGCCTGCTCGGTGAGCTGGCGCAACTGGATGCCGATCGCTGTGCGCTGCTGCGGGAAGAAGCTCCGTCGGTGGTGCTGCAGCGCGCAGCGGTGCTGGCGCTCAGCGACGAGCGGTTGTGCAATCTGTTGCGCTGGCAGGCTGCGCAGCAAGGCTGGCAAGCGGCGTCGCGGCAACGTCTGTTTGAGGCGGTGCGCCAGTTGCGGGTGGTGAACGTCGGGCAGCCGCTGCGGGTGGTGGTCGGTGAGTTTGCCTGTTGCCTCTATCGTGAGCAGCTGTGGCTGGAAGCGGCGGTTTTGCCGCCGCCAGTGGCGCAGCGCTGGCAGGGCGAAGCCAGCTTGTCGTGGGGGACGGGTGAAGTGGTGTTTGGTCCACGCACGGGTGGCGGTATTGCGGCTGCTGCGCTGGCCGCTGCGCAGCGGCTGGAGCTGGCGCCGCCGCGCAGCGGGATGCGCTTGCGCAAATGGGCGCAGGCTGCCGGCGTGCCGGCCTGGTGGCGCAGTCATTTGCCGGTGTTGTGGCTCGATGATCAGCCAGCCTGGCTGGCGGGCGCGGGGGTGCGTGCCGATTTTGCTGCGGCTGCCGGTGAGGCGGGCGTGCTGCCGTGCTGGCGGGGTGGCTGGCCGGGACGGAAGAATGATGATGCAAACAACGGGAGAATCGGGAATGAGTGAAGTGGTCGTGCTGAATGAAATCGTCACTGCCTGCGGGCGGCGCTTTGGTCATGCGCGCCTCAATGCACCGGCGGCGCTCAATGCGCTGTCGCTGGAGATGATCGAACTGCTCGATCCCCAGCTCGAACGCTGGCTGGCTGACCCGGAAGTGGTCGGGGTGGTGCTGGATGGTGAAGGTGAGCGTGCTTTCTGTGCCGGCGGTGATGTACGTGCGCTGCAGGCGGCGATTGTCGCCAGTCATGCGGCCGGTGGTGGCGAGTTGCCGCCGATCGTACCGCAGTTCTTCGAGCGTGAATATCGGCTCGATCACCGTATTCATACCAGCCCGAAACCCATTCTGTGCTGGGGGCAGGGGGTGGTGATGGGCGGCGGCGTCGGGCTGATGTCCGGCGCTTCGCATCGGGTGGTGACGCCGAGCACCCGGCTGGCAATGCCGGAAATCACCATCGGACTGTATCCGGACGTGGGCGGCAGCTGGTTTCTCAACCGCATGCCGGGGCGGATCGGCCTCTTTCTCGCGCTGACCGGTGTCCAGCTCAATGCGGCCGATGTGCGTTTTGCCGGTCTGGCCGACTTTGTGCTTGCCAGCGAAGCACGTGTGCCGGTGCTGGAAGCGATCGCGCAGGCGCGCTGGTCGGCGGTGGCAGCGGACAATCATCGCGCGCTCAGTGGCCTGCTGGGCGGGCTGGCGCTGGATGAGCAGGCGCCGGCTGCGGAGCTGGCGGCGGCCAATCTGCGTCGCCATTTTGACCGCATCAATGCGGTGATCGGCCATGATGGCCTGTTGGCAGCGGTGGACCGGCTGGCGGCGCTGACGGCGGATGAAGATCCCTGGCTGGCCGGCGCCGCGCGCACCTTCAGTGCCGGCGCACCTTCTTCGGCGCTGCTGTCGGCGCGGATGCTTGAAGCTGCCCGTCATTGTTCGCTGGCGGAAGTGTTCCGCCTCGAATACCAGGCTTCGGTCAATGGGGTGATGGCTGCCGATTTTGCCGAAGGCGTGCGCGCGCTGCTGGTCGACAAGGATCGGCAGCCGCGCTGGCAGGACGACAGCGTCGCTGTAGTCGACCCGGCACGGATCGAAGCTTTGCTGGCGCCGCGCTTCAGCGGCTCGCATCCGCTGGCTGATCTGGGCTGACGGAAGCTTCATGGAATATCTTGCCCTGCTGATCGATCTGGTGCTGCATGTCGATCGTCATCTCGCCGAGTTGCTGGCCAATTACGGCAACTGGATTTATGCCATCCTGTTCCTGATCGTGTTCTGCGAAACCGGGTTGGTGGTGACGCCTTTTCTGCCCGGGGATTCGCTGCTGTTTGTTGCCGGTGCGCTGGCAGCGGCCGGGGGGATGGACGTCGGCCTGTTGATCGGTCTGCTTTTTGCGGCGGCGGTGTTGGGCGATTCGCTCAATTACGCCATTGGCGCGCGCTTCGGCCACCGCATTGCGCAGTGGCCCGACAGCCGCTTTTTCCGCCGCAGTGCCTTGCTTGCCACGCAGCAGTTCTATGCCCGCCACGGTGGCAAGACAATCGTCATTGCGCGTTTCATGCCGCTGGTGCGCACGTTCGCGCCGTTTGTGGCCGGCATGGCAACGATGAATTACCGGCGCTTTCTGGCCTTCAACGTCGGCGGTGCTGCGCTGTGGGTCGGCGGCCTGGTCGGTGCCGGCTACTGGTTCGGCAATCTGCCACTGGTGCAGAAAAATCTCAGTGTCGTGATCCTCGGCATTGTTGCGCTGTCGCTGCTGCCGCTGCTGATCGGTTGGTGGCAGCATCGGCAACAGGCGAAGGCGGGGGCGGCAGTGGGAACGCAGGCAGGCGCGCAGGTGAGCGCGAAGGTGGGTGATGAGCGCGGCAAGCCTGCGGACACCAAAATCCGTGCAGAAATTGAAACACGATGAGCTGCAGGCGTTGCGCGGAAACCTGCTAAAATCAAGCGTTTTCCTCATCCCTTTTGTGGAGTTTTTTCATGGCAATCGAACGCACCCTGTCCATCATCAAGCCTGACGCTGTCGCCAAGAACGTGATCGGTCAGATCTACGCGCGCTTTGAAGGCGCTGGTCTGAAAGTCATCGCGGCGCGGATGATGCATCTGTCGGCGCGCGAAGCTGGCGAGTTCTATGCGGTGCACAAAGAGCGTCCTTTCTTCAAGGATCTGGTTGATTTCATGGTCTCCGGCCCGGTGATGGTGCAGTGCCTCGAAGGCGAGAACGCGATTGCCAAGAACCGCGAGCTGATGGGCGCTACCGATCCCAAGAAGGCTGACAAGGGCACCATTCGTGCTGATTTCGCCGACTCGATCGATGCCAATGCAGTGCATGGTTCGGATGCTCCGGAAACGGCGGCGGTGGAAATCGCCTTCTTCTTCCCCGGCATGAACATCCACTCGCGCTGAGCGAGCCGGTCTGCGGTGGTGGTCACTGCCTTGGGCGGTGACCGCTGCGGCGGATGCGGATGGCAATGAGTGATCTTCGGGAATGAACACTGCAGCACCGGTCAATCTGCTCGACTTTGATGTCGAGGGTCTCGTCAGCTGGTTTTCCGGGCTGGGCGAGAAGCCGTTCCGTGCGCGTCAGGTGATGCGCTGGATGCACCGTGAAGGCTGCGCCGATTTCGACGCGATGACCGATGTCGCCAAGTCCTTGCGCGCGCGCCTGCAGCAGCTGGCGATGATTGCCGCGCCGCAGCCGATTCGTGATTCGGTGTCGGCCGATGGTACGCGCAAGTGGCTGCTCGATGTCGGCACCGGCAATGCGGTCGAGACCGTGTTCATTCCCGAGACTTCTCGTGGCACGTTGTGCATTTCCTCGCAGGCGGGCTGTGCGCTCGATTGCGCCTTCTGTTCCACCGGCAAGCAGGGTTTCAACCGCAATCTGAGTGCGGGCGAGATTGTCGGCCAGCTGTGGCTGGCCAACCGTCTGCTCGGCGCTGCGCGGGCCGATGAGGCCGCCGATCCGGCAATCGAAGCGGGTGACAAGGACAACGGTCGCATCATCAGCAACGTGGTGATGATGGGCATGGGTGAACCGCTGGCCAATTTCGACAACGTGGTCACCGCCTTGCGGCTGATGCTCGATGATCACGCCTATGGGCTGTCGCGGCGGCGGGTGACGGTGTCGACTTCGGGTATCGTGCCGGCGCTCGATCGCCTGCGTGACGAGTGTCCGGTGGCACTGGCAGTGTCGCTGCATGCCTCCAATGACGCGTTGCGCGACCGGCTGGTGCCGATCAACCAGAAATACCCTTTGCGCGAGCTGATGGCCGCCTGCCAGCGTTATCTTGAGCGGGCGCCGCGCGATTTCGTCACTTTTGAATACGTCATGCTCGATGGCGTCAATGATCACGATCGGGATGCACGCGAGCTGGTGGCGCTGGTGCGCGACACGCCGTGCAAGTTCAATCTGATTCCATTCAATCCCTTCCCCAATTCCGGCTTCCGGCGTTCGAGCGCCGAGCGTATCCGCCGTTTTGCCGGCATCCTGATCGAAGCCGGGATTGTCACCACCACCCGCAAGACGCGCGGCGAAGATGTCGATGCGGCCTGTGGTCAGCTGGCAGGGCAGGTGCAGGACAAGAGCCGGCGCGTGGTGCGCCTGCAGCAGCAGAGGATGGAGGCGCCTTGATGAACAGTGTGCGTGGTTACGCTCTGGCGGCAATGCTCAGCCTGCTGCTGGCAGCTTGTGCCGGCCTCGATGGTGGCGCCGGTTTTGCCGGTGACGGGGCGATGAGTCGTCCGTTGTCCGATACCACTCCGGCTGCGGGGGCTGAAACCCGTGCCCGCGTTCATGTCGATCTGGGCAGTGCCTATTTCGAAGTCGGCCGCTACGACGTGGCGCTCGACGAAGCGCGCATCGCGCTCAAGGAAAGTCCGGACTATCCGCCCGCGCATCACCTGCTTGGTCTGGCCTACATGCTGGTCGGTGAAACGGCTCAGGCACGCAAGGGTTTCGAGCAGGCTTTGCGCCAGGCGCCGGGCGATCCTGAATTCAACAACAGCTATGGCTGGTTCCTGTGTACCCAGGGCGAAGAGCGTCGCGGTCTGGAACGTCTGGCTGCCGCCGCACGCAATCCCTATTACCGCTATCCGACTCGCTCCCATGTCAATGCCGGCTGGTGTCATCTGCGTCTTGGTGATGATGCGGCTGCACAGCAGTCTTTCATGGCGGCGCTGGCAGCGGATTCCGCCAATCTCGAGGCTTTGTACGCGCTGGCGGAAATTGCCTATCGTGCGGCCGATTATGAGCGTGCTCATGCCTTGCTGATCCGTGTCCATCAGCTCGGTGCGCCGACGCCGGCTTCGGTCTGGCTGGGCTTGCGTACTGCTCGCCGCCTGGGACGGGCCGATGCCGAATCGAGCTATGCGGCACAACTGGGCAGCCGCTTCGAAGGCAGCGACGAATATCACAAGATGAAGCGTGGAGAGTTTGAGTGAGCAGGACGGAATCTCATCACCAGGATGAAGCGCTGACGCCGGAAGTCGCCCTGTCGCCTGGCGCACAGTTGCGTGCGGCGCGCGAAGCACGCAGCGAGTCGGTGAATGAAGTGGCGTTTGCGCTCAAGCTGCATCCGCGCCAGATCACTGCACTCGAAGAAGACGATTTCGGTGCCTTGCCCGGCGAAGCCTTCGTGCGCGGCTTTCTGCGCAACTACGCACGCTATCTGGGTCTCGATCCGGCGCCCTTGCTGGTGAAGGTGGCTGAGCTTGGTGGCACCCAGCAGGCCGATCTGTCGCCGATCCGCAATGCAGATGGTGAACTGCCCAATGGCGATGATGCTCGTCGGCCGGCCGTGCCGCTGGCCGGTCTGATTGTCGCCTTGCTGTTGCTGCTTGCCGTGGGCTGGTATTTCGACTGGTTCCGCACTGCACCGGCTGACGAGGTGCTTGAGCAGGGACAGGGGAGCGGTGGCACGGCGCCGTTGCTGTCCGAGCAGCTGGTGCATCCGGCGGGGCAGGCAGAGGCCGTGTCGCTACCGATCGCCGAAGATGAGCCGGTGGCGCAGACCGGAGAGAGTGCTGCCGATGGAGTGGCGGCGGATACTGCGGAGGCGGGCACCACGGCTGAGGCGGCCGAAGTTGCGCAGCCCGAAGCGGCGGCGGACGCGGCATCGCCTGTTGCCGAACCGGTCTCGCCTGCCGGGCAGCCCGCTGCACGCCTGCAGTTCCATTTCAGCGGTGAATCCTGGGTTGAGGTGCGTGATGGCAAAGGGGCGGTGATTCATTCCGGCGTCAATCAGCCTGGCTCCAGCCGCCAGATCGACGGCGAGCCGCCCTTTGTCCTCACCATCGGCAACGCCGCCAGTGTGCGCGCCGAGTTTGATGGCAAACCGATTGATCTGGTCACGCACACCAAAGGTACGGTTGCGCGGTTGAGGCTTGAGTGAACGGAAGCAAAATGAGCGAGATGAGCATGACGGCAGCGACCAAGGTGTTTGATGCCTGTGCGCAGCCGCGGCGGCGCAGCTGCGCGGTCGATGTTGGCGGTGTGCGGGTGGGCGGAGATGAGCCGGTGGTGGTGCAGTCGATGACCAATACCGATACGGCCGATGTGTTTGCCACCGTGCGTCAGGTTGCTGAGCTGGCACGCGCTGGTTCGGAACTGGTGCGGATCACGGTCAATAATGAAGACGCTGCCCGCGCAGTGCCGCGCATTCGCGAACGTCTCCAGGCAATCGGCATGGATGTGCCGCTGGTGGGCGATTTTCATTACAACGGCCACAAGCTGCTGACGGATTTTCCCGCTTGTGCCGAGGCGCTGGCCAAGTTCCGCATCAATCCGGGCAATGTCGGCGCCGGCAGCAAGCGTGATCCGCAGTTTGCCGCGATCATCGAACTGGCTTGCCGTTATCGCAAACCGGTGCGCATCGGGGTGAACTGGGGCAGTCTCGATCAGAGCGTGCTGGCACGCACCATGGACGAGAATGCTGGCCGCGCCCAGCCGCGTGATGCTGGCGCGGTGATGCGCGAAGCGCTGGTGGTGTCGGCGCTGGAGTCGGCGGCCAAGGCCGAAAGCTATGGCCTCGGCCGTGAGCAGATCATTCTGTCGGCCAAAGTGTCCAGCGTGCAGGATCTGATCGCCGTCTATCGCGATCTGGCCCAGCGCAGTGACTATGCGCTTCACCTCGGCCTCACCGAGGCCGGCATGGGCAGCAAGGGCATCGTCGCGTCCACGGCAGCACTGGCAGTGCTGCTGCAGGAAGGCATTGGCGACACCATCCGCATTTCGCTCACTCCCGAGCCGGGTGGCAGTCGCAACCAGGAAGTGGTGGTTGCCCAGGAAATTCTGCAAACCATGGGTTTGCGCGCATTCACGCCGATGGTCACTGCCTGTCCGGGCTGTGGCCGCACCACCAGCACCTTCTTCCAGGAGCTGGCGTCGTCGATCCAGGATTATGTGCGCACCCAGATGCCGCAGTGGCGCGAACAATATGATGGCGTCGAGAACATGACCCTGGCGGTGATGGGTTGCGTGGTCAATGGGCCGGGCGAATCCAAGCATGCGAGCATCGGCATCTCGCTGCCCGGCACGGGCGAAACCCCGGCAGCGCCGGTGTATGTCGATGGTGAAAAAGTCGCCACCCTGCGCGGGGACAACATCGCCGCCGAGTTCAAGGCCATCGTCGATCAGTATGTCAGCAGCCGCTATTTGCGCAAGGCAGGTTGAAAGCCTGCATCGCAGCGGCCGCTTGCAACTTCGTTCTTCGGTGTCCATCCCGGGCACCTCAACTGTTTTTCTGAATCCAACATGAGCAAGATCTTGCAAGCTGTGCGCGGGATGAATGATTTTCTTCCTGATGAAGCTGAAAGCTGGGAGTTTTTTGAAGAAGTGGTGCGCAACTGGTTGCGCAGCTACGGCTATCGGCCAATCCGGATGCCGGTGCTCGAACCGACGGCGCTGTTCCGCCGCGCAATCGGTGAAGTCACCGACATCGTCGAGAAGGAGATGTATTCCTTCGAAGATGCGCTCAATGGCGAACACCTCACCTTGCGCCCGGAAGGCACTGCTTCCTGCGTGCGTGCAGCGATCCAGCACAAGCTGATTGCCGGCAGCGGTCCGCAGCGGCTGTACTACTACGGGCCGATGTTCCGCCATGAACGTCCGCAAAAAGGCCGCTATCGCCAGTTTCACCAGATCGGCGTTGAAGCGCTCGGCTATGCCGGCCCGGATACGGATGCGGAACTGATCATCATGTGTGCCCGGCTGTGGGAAGAGCTCGGCCTGGAAGACGTCAGTCTCGAACTCAATTCGCTGGGAACACCGGCCGAACGGGCCGCACACCGCGAAGCGCTGGTCGCCTATCTCGAACAGCATCAGCAGCAACTCGACGAAGACGGCCGTCGTCGCCTGTACAGCAATCCGCTGCGCATTCTCGATACCAAGAATCCCGAGCTGCAGGCGCTGGTCGAAGCTGCGCCGCGCCTGGCGGACTATCTCGGCGAAGATTCGCGCCGCCATTTTGAAGCCTTGCAGGTTTTTCTCAAGGATGCCGGCATTCCCTACCGGATCAACCATCGTCTGGTGCGCGGGCTCGACTATTACAACAGCACGGTGTTCGAGTGGGTGACCACCCGCCTGGGTGCTCAGGGCACGATCTGCGCCGGCGGGCGGTATGATGGCCTGTTCGAACAGCTCGGCGGCAAGCCGCAGCCGGCAGCCGGTTTTGCCATCGGCATGGAACGTCTGCAGCTGCTGTGGCAGGAATGCGGCGGCAGTGCAGAGCCGCTTGCGCCCGATGTCTATGTGGTCCATCAGGGCGAAGGGGCGGACCGCCTGGCTTTCCAGCTGGCCGAGGAACTGCGCGAATACGGCTTTGACGTCGTCCTCCACTGTGGTGGCGGCAGCTTCAAGGCACAGATGAAAAAAGCCGATGGCAGCGGCGCGGCGCTTGCGCTGTTGATCGGTGAAGATGAAGTGCGTGCCGACGAAGTGACGATCAAGCCCTTGCGTGGCGAGGGTGAGCAGGTGCGCGTGGCGCGCGAGCAGATGGGTCCGGCGCTGGCGGCCAGTCTTTTTGCAGACAATGATGATGAAGAGGATGAGGAGCAGTAATGGCCGTCTATGATCTTGAAGAGCAGGAACAGATTTCGGCGCTCAAAGCCTGGTGGGAGCAATACGGCAATCTGGTGGTGGGGCTGATTTCGGCTCTGGCGCTCGCTTCGGTGGGCTGGCAGGGCTGGCAGTGGTATCAGAACCGCCAGGCGGGTGAAGCCGGCGGCGTGTATTTCCTCGTCCAGCAGGCGGCGGAAAGTGGCCAGGTGCAGCTCGCGCGTGACAATGCCGGCCGACTGATCAGCGATTATCCGCGCACTTCCTATGCCCAGCTCGGTGCGCTGCTGGCGGCTGGCGTGCAAGTCCGTGCCGGTGAATTGGACAATGCCCAGGCTCAGCTCAGCTGGGCGGCGGAAGAAGGCAAGGATGCCGCGCTGCGCGATCTGGCCCGCCTCCGTCTGGCGGCGCTGCTGCTGCAAAAAGGCGAGCATGATGCTGCGCTGGCCCGTTTGCAGGCCGAACCTGCCGCCGCCTTTGCCGCCCGCTTTGCTGATCTGCGCGGCGATGTCTATGCCGCCCAGGGCAAGGCCGGCGAAGCGCGCCAGGCTTGGCAAGGCGCGCTCGATGCGATCAGCCCAGCTGACGAGCGCAGCTTTGCCATCCGTGAAATTGTCCGTATCAAGCTTGATGCCCTGGAGGGGTGAGCAATGAAGACGAGTGCTGCGAAACAGTCCTTGCTGCGCCTGGCCGGTGTCCTTGCTGCGGGTTTGATCCTGACCGGTTGCTCCTCGCTCAATCCTTTCGCCAGTGATGCAGCCAAGCCGGCTGCGCTGGTCGATTTCAGTCCGCGCGCCGAGTTGAAGCTGCGCTGGCAGGCGGAGGTCGGCGAGGCCGGCAGCGCGGTGTTCGAACCGGCGGTGGTCGGTGACAGCGTGTATGTCGCCAGCGGCAAGGGCCGTCTGCTGCGTCTGGATGGCGGCCAGCAGCGTTGGCGGGCGGATGCCGGTCGCGAGCTTTCTGCCGGCGTGGGGGCCAGCCACAGCATCGTGGTGGTGGTGACTCGCAGTGGTGAAGCGCTGGCTTACGATGCTGACAGTGGCGAAGAGCGCTGGCGCAGCAAGATCGGCGCCGAAGTGCTTGCCACGCCGGTGGTCGATGGCGATCTGGTGGTGTTGCGTGCTTCGGATAACCGGCTGATCGGACTCAGTGCCCGTGATGGCAGCCAGCGCTGGATTTATCAGCGCGCCAATCCGCCGCTCGCCCTGCGCAATTTTGCCGGAGTGGTGATCGATGAAGGCGTGGTCCTCGCCGGTTTCCCCGGTGGTCGTCTGGTGGTGGTCGATGCCAGCAATGGCGCGCCGATCACCGAGCTGCCGGTGTCCAATCCGCGCGGTGCGACCGAACTTGAGCGGGTCGCTGACGTGGTTGGACTGCCGGTCGCCGGCCGGCGTGAAATCTGCGCGGTGAGCTATCAGGGCCGGGCGGCGTGTTTTGATACCGGCAATGGCAATGTGCTGTGGGCGCGGGATTTCTCCAGCAGCGTCGGTATGGACCGTGATGCGCGCTATGCGGTGGTCACTGATGAAAGCAATGCGGTGCATGCGCTCGACGTCTACAGTGGTTCGACGGTGTGGGTGCAGGATCAGCTGGTGCGACGGGCAGTGACCCGGCCGCTGATCGTCGATGATTACATCGCGGTCGGCGACCTCGAAGGCTATGTGCATCTGCTCGATCGCGACAGCGGCGAGTTTGTTGCCCGGGTGCGCGCTGACAAGGAAGCGCTGGTGGCGCCGCCACGCGCCTATGGCCGCGGCTTGATCGTCCAGGGCTTGAGCGGACGGGTCAGCGTCTATGATGTGCGCTGAAACAGGCAGAACGCAGTGAAACCCACCATTGTTCTCGTCGGCCGCCCCAATGTGGGCAAGTCCACCCTGTTCAACCGCCTGACCCGCTCGCGTGATGCGCTGGTGGCCGATCAGCCGGGACTGACCCGCGATCGCCAGTACGGGATCGGTCGTGTCGGTGAGCGCGATTACCTGGTCGTCGATACCGCCGGTTTCGATCCGGTGGCCAAGGACGGCATCATGCACGAGATGGCACGCCAGGCCGAGCAGGCGATTGCCGAAGCGGATCTGCTGCTGTTTCTGGTCGACGGCCGCAGCGGTTGCACGCCGCACGATGAGCAGATCGCCCAGCGCCTGCGTCGTGCCGGCTGTCCGGTGCATGTGGTGGTCAACAAGGCCGAAGGGCTGGACCGCGCCACGGTGGCGGCCGATTTTCACCGCCTTGGTCTCGGCGCGCCTTTGCCGGTGTCGGCCGCGCACGGCGATGGCATCAAGCAGTTGCTTGAGCTGGTGCTGGCACCTTTCCCGCAGGAGCCGGAAGCCGAGGACGACGAAACCCAGGGTCCCAAGGTGGCGATCGTCGGTCGCCCCAATGTCGGCAAATCCACCCTGGTCAATGCCTTGCTGGGCGAAGAGCGGGTGATCGCCTTTGACCTGCCGGGCACCACTCGTGATGCGATCGCGATTCCCTTCGAGCGCGGCGGGCGTCACTACACCCTGATCGACACTGCCGGTCTGCGCCGTCGCGGCAAGGTGTTCGAGGCGATCGAGAAGTTCTCGGTGATCAAGACCTTGCAGGCGGTGGAAGAGGCCAATGTGGTGGTGCTGGTGCTCGATGCCGCCCAGGATATTTCCGAGCAGGATGCCCATATTGCCGGTTTTGCCCTCGAAGCCGGACGGGCGCTGGTGGTGGCGGTCAACAAATGGGACGCAGTCGATGACTACCAGCGTGAACGTCTGCAGGCCGATATCGCGCGCAAGCTCGCTTTCCTCAGTTTTGCTCGTTTCCATCAGATTTCGGCGCTGAAAACCCGTGGCATCGGCAGTCTGCTCAAGTCGGTCGATGCCGCTTATGCGGCGGCGATGAGCAAGCTTGCCACCCCGCGCCTGACTCGCACCATGCAGCAGGCGGTGGCCCGCCAGGCGCCGCCGCGTCATGGCGCCTCACGACCGAAGATGCGCTACGCCCACCAGGGCGGCTCCAATCCGCCGGTGATCGTCATCCACGGCACGGCGCTCGAGCATATTCCCGCTTCCTATGTGCGCTATCTGGAACGTTGCTTCGTCGAAGCCTTCAAGCTGCAGGGCACGCCCTTGCGCATCCAGTTCCGCTCCAGTCACAATCCCTATATCAGTAACTGATGCTGATAGCCGTAGCCCGGATAAGCGCTAGCGCATCCGGGAAAGTCGTTCGCTTCCGCAAGTGCTCACACCATCTCGGGGAATCAGAAAGGAATTGTCAAGCAGGAATTTTTCGTTCTTCCCGGGGCTGAACTCCGGATGCGCTGGCGCTTATCCGGGCTACGAAGGCAAACTCTTTCACGTTAAAGTGCGACGGATCGCATTCCACCCCCGACTTTGGTGCATACTGCAATGCGGCAGTGCAGCAGCAGAGCCGGTCCAACTCTCATAAACAGAACATAAAGAGGCTTTTCTGATGAGCAATAAAGGGCAACTGTTACAAGACCCCTTCCTCAATACCTTGCGTCGCGAGCACATTCCGGTGTCGATCTATCTGGTCAATGGCATCAAGCTGCAAGGCCAGATCGAGTCCTTCGACCAGTACGTCGTGCTGTTGAAGAACACCGTCACCCAGATGGTGTACAAGCACGCCATTTCCACCGTGGTGCCGTCGCGCCCGGTGGTGCTGCAGCAAGGTGACAGCAACTGAGCGGCGAAATTTTTCCGATCGACCGGCTGAATCGCCGGGGGCAGGGCAGGGATGCTTGAGCGTCCGGTCGTGCCCGAGCGGGCAGTGCTGGTGCAGCTTGATCTTGGCCAGGGTTTCATTGCCGAGCGCCTCGATGAGCTGAAACTGCTGGTGAGCAGCGCCGGCGCCAGCATCGAAGCGGTGGTCGAAGGCCGCAGGGCCAGCCCGGATCCGCGTCTGTTTGCCGGCAGCGGCAAGGTCGAGGAGATCCGTGCTGCGCTGTTGGCCCGTGAAGCGGACATCGTGATCTTCAACCACGCGCTGTCGCCGGCCCAGCAACGCAATCTCGAGCGCGAGCTCGACTGCCGGGTGATCGACCGTACCGCGCTGATCCTCGACATCTTTGCCCAGCGCGCGCGCAGCCATGAAGGCAAGCTGCAGGTCGAACTGGCCCAGCTCGAGCATCTGTCTACCCGTCTGGTGCGGATGTGGACCCACCTTGAGCGCCAGCGCGGCGGCATCGGCATGCATGGTCCAGGCGAGAAGCAGCTCGAGACCGACCGTCGTCTGCTCGGCAACCGGGTCAAACAGCTGCGCAGCCAGCTGGCCCGGCTGGAAAAGCAGCGTCAGGTGCGGCGGCGAGCGCGTGAGCGGCGCGAGGTGCTGTCGGTGTCGCTGGTCGGCTACACCAATGCCGGCAAGTCCACCCTGTTCAATGCGCTGACCAAGGCCGGCGCTTATGCGGCCGACCAGCTGTTTGCCACCCTCGACACCACCAGCCGCCGGCTGTATGTCGATGGAGCACAGATCGTGCTGTCCGATACCGTCGGTTTCATCCGCGACCTGCCGCATGCGCTGGTGGCCGCTTTCCGTGCCACCCTTGAAGAAACCGTGCATGCCGATCTGCTGCTGCACGTGGTCGACTCGGCCAGCGACGACCGTGCCGAGCAGATCGAGGCAGTCAATGCGGTATTGCGTGAAATCGGCGCGGCCGAGGTGCCGCAGATCCTGGTGTGGAACAAAATCGACCTCACCCAGGCTGCGGGCGCGGTCGAGCGCGATGACTGTGGTAAAATTCGGCGCGTTTTTGTCAGTGCGCACAGTGGCGAAGGACTTGATCTGCTGCGCAATTCCTTGGCGGAGGTGGCAGCCATCCAGCGGCCCTATCAATATGGTGCTGCCATGGCAGAACCCACCGGAGACCCAATTCAATCGTGATAACAGGCATTTTCATGTCACTCAATGACCCCCGCTGGGGTGGCCAGGGCGGCGACGATGAGCGAGATCGTCAAGCAGGCCAGCGTGGCGACAACAAGCGTGGCGGCCAGGACGGGCCGCCTGATCTCGAAGAAGTCTGGCGTGATTTCAATCAGCGCCTGTCCGGCATGTTTGGCGGCAAACGCCAGCGTCCCGGCGGTGGTGGAAGCGGCGGCGGTGGCGGTGGTCCGCAACTGCCCGACTTCTCCTTCCGCCAGCTTGGCGGCGGCATCGGCGTGATCATTGCTGTACTCGCCGTGCTGTGGGGAGCGAGCGGTTTGTATACCGTTGATGCCAACCAGCGCGGTGTGGTGCTGAGGCTGGGCAAGTATGTCGAGACCACCGAACCGGGCTTGCGCTGGCGCCTGCCCTATCCTTTCGAAACCCACGAGATTGTCGACCTCACCGGGGTGCGGACGATCGAAGTCGGCTACCGTGGCTCGGAACGCAACAAGGTGTTGCGCGAATCGCTGATGCTGACCGATGATGAAAACATCATCAGCATCCAGTTCGCGGTGCAGTACATCCTCAACAGCCCGGAAAACTACGTGTTCAACAACCGCTTCCCCGATGAGTCGGTGTCGCAGGCGGCGGAAACCGCGATGCGCGAGATCGTCGGCAAGAGCCGGATGGACTTCGTGCTCTACGAAGGTCGTGAGGAGATTGCTGCCACCGCCCATGAGCTGATGCAGCGCATTCTCGATCGCTACCAGACCGGGATCCAGATCAGCCGGGTGACGATGCAGAATGCCCAGCCGCCCGAGCAGGTGCAGGCGGCTTTCGATGATGCAGTCAAGGCCGGACAGGACCGTGAACGGCAGAAGAACGAAGGTGAGGCCTACGCCAACGACGTCATTCCGCGTGCCCGCGGTAGTGCTTCGCGCCTGATTGAAGAAGCCAATGCGTACCGCGAGCGCATCGTTGCCAACGCCGAAGGTGAAGCGAGCCGCTTCGAACAGGTGCTGGCTGAATACGAGCGTGCGCCGCAGGTGACGCGTGAGCGTCTTTACATCGACACCATGCAGCAGGTGCTGTCGAGCACTTCGAAAGTGATGATTGATGCCCAGGGCAACGGCAATCTGATGTTGCTGCCGCTGGACAAGCTGATGCAGCAATCGGGCGCCACGCGTCCGGCCGCGAACGAAGGCAGGGCGACGGTGCAGCCGGCAACACCGGCGAGCGTGGCACCGCTGACCGATCTGCGTGACCGTGAGCTGTTGCGTGGCCGCGAACGAGGAGAGCGTTGATGGCGGACAAAGCTTCCATTTTTGGCGGTGCCGTATTGCTGGCAGCAGTGGTTGCCTCGGCATCGTTGTTTACCGTCGATCAGCGTCAGTACGCCGTCGTGTTCCAGCTTGGTGAAGTCAAGGAAGTCATCGACCAGCCCGGACTGAATTTCAAGCTGCCGCTGATCCAGAACGTACGCTATTTCGACAAGCGCATCCTCAGCATGGATACGCCCGAGGCGGAGCGTTTCATCACTTCTGAAAAGAAGAACGTGTTGGTTGACCACTTCGTCAAGTGGCGCATCGTTGATCCGCGTCTCTACTATGAATCGGTGGCCGGTGATGAAGCCCGTGCCCGCACCCGCCTGTCGCAGACGGTGAATGCCGGTCTGCGCGAAGAGTTCGGCCGGCGCACGGTGCATGATGTGGTGTCCGGCGAGCGTGATCGCATCATGGAGCAGATGCGCGAACGTGCTGACCGCGATGCGCGCACCATCGGTGTGCAGATTGTCGACGTGCGCCTGAAGCGGGTTGATCTGCCCAATGAAGTGTCGGAGTCGGTCTATCGCCGCATGGAAGCCGAGCGGACGCGGGTGGCCAATGAGCTGCGCTCCGAAGGTGCGGCCGAAGGCGAGAAGATCCGTGCCGACGCCGACCGTCAGCGCGAGATCATCGTCGCCGAAGCTTATCGCAGCGCTCAGCAGGTCAAGGGTGAAGGCGATGCCAAAGCGACCGCGATCTATGCCGATGCCTATGGCAAGAATGCCGATTTCTACGCCTTCTATCGCAGTCTGGAAGCCTACCGCAGCAGCTTTGCCGGCAAGGATGACGTGATGGTGGTCGATCCGAGCTCGGATTTCTTCCGCTTCATGAAAGACGCCAGCGGCAAGCCCTGAGCCGGTCACGGCAATGGCTTCGACCTTGCTCACCGCTTTCGCCCTGATGCTGGTGATTGAAGGCATGCTGCCTTTCATCGCGCCGGCCGCCTGGCGCGAAACCTTTTTGCGTCTTGCCAGCATGGCTGACGGCCAGATTCGTTTCATCGGCCTCAGCTCCATGCTGGCAGGGCTGATCCTGTTGTTCTTTTTCAGCTGAATTGCACATGCGCTGGGTACTGCCAGACCATATTCGTGACGCCTTGCCTGCCGAGGCGCACCAGATCGAAAACCTGCGCCGACGCCTGCTCGACGCCTTCTTTGTCCACGGCTATCAGCTGGTGATGCCGCCTTTGCTCGAATACATCGACGGGCTGGCCACCGGCGCCGGTCAGGATCTGCAGCTGCGCACTTTCCAGCTGGTCGATCAGCTGAGCGGCCGCATCATGGGCGTGCGCGCCGACATGACGCCGCAAGTCACCCGCATTGATGCTCATCTGCTCAATCGTCAGGGCGTGTCGCGGCTGTGCTATTGCGCCAATGCGCTGCACACCTTGCCGGCGACCTTGACCGCCACCCGCGAGCCTTTGCAGCTCGGGGCGGAACTGTACGGCCATGCCGGGCTTGAGGCAGATGTCGAAATCCTGCGTCTGCTGGCCGAAGTGCTGCGCCTGGCGGAAGTGCCGGCCTCGCGCATCGACATCGGCCACGTCGGCCTGTTCCGCGTGCTGGCGCGCGATGCCGGTCTTGCCGGGCGCGACGAGCAGACCCTGTTCGAGTTGCTGCAGACCAAGGATCTGCCTTCCTTGCGCGAACTGCTCGCCGGGGTGGCGGAGCCGCAGCGTTCGGCGCTGCTTGCCTTGCCCGATCTCTATGGTGGTACGGAAGTGATCGAGCGCGCTGCGGCAGTGCTGCCGCAAACCGATCAGATCGGTGCGCTGCTGGCTGAGTTGCGTCAGCTCGTCCATTCGCTCGCCGACCTGCCGATCAGTTTCGATCTGTCCGATGTGCGCGGTTATCACTATCACAGCGGCATTGTCTTTGCTGCTTACGGTGCCGCTTCACCGGCCGCACTGGCCCGTGGTGGCCGTTTTGACCACGTCGGTGAAGCATTCGGTCGCGCCCGTCCGGCGACCGGTTTCAGCCTTGATCTGCGCGAGCTGGTCTGGCATCTGCCTGACCAGGACTTGCCGGCGGATGGCGTGCTGGCGCCGTGGAGCGAAGATGCGGAATTGATCGCAGCGGTCGCTGCCCTGCGTGCGCAAGGCGTGGTGGTGATGCGTGCCCTGCCCGGACATGAAGGTAGTTGGAAGGAAGCCGGCTGCAATCGGCAACTTGTGAAGCGCGACGGTCGCTGGCAGGTCGTCGCTCTGGAGGAAGCTTAGGATGGCAAAGAACGTCGTAGTCGTAGGTACGCAGTGGGGCGACGAGGGCAAGGGCAAGATCGTCGACTGGCTGACCGATCATGCAAAAGGCGTGGTGCGCTTTCAGGGCGGCCACAACGCCGGCCACACCCTGGTGATCGGGGACAATGAGTACAAACTGAATCTGGTTCCTTCGGGCATCGTCCGCGAAGGCGTGGCCTGCTACATCGGCAACGGCGTGGTGCTGGATGCCCATCACCTGCTGGCCGAGATCCGCACCCTGGAAGCCGGCGGCATCAAGGTGCGCGAGCGCCTGCGCATCAGCCCGGGCTGTCCGCTGATTCTCGGCTATCACAGCGCGCTGGATCGCGCCCGTGAAGCAGCCAAGGCTGCCGATGACAAGATCGGTACCACCGGCAAGGGCATTGGTCCGACTTACGAGGACAAGGTCGCCCGACGTGCGCTGCGCGTCTACGACCTGCTCGACCGCGAGCGCTTTGCGCTCAAGCTGAAAGCCAATCTTGATTATCACAACTTCGTCCTCACCCAGCATTTGGGTGCCGAAGCGGTCGATTTTGATGTGGTGTTCGCCCAGGCGATGGCCGATGCTGAAGAACTGCTGCCGATGGTGGCGGATGTCTCCGCTGAACTCTACGCGATCAACAAGAGTGGTGGTTCGCTGCTGTTTGAAGGCGCGCAGGGTGCGCTGCTCGACATCGACCACGGTACCTATCCTTTCGTTACCTCGAGCAACTGCGTCGCCGGTCAGGCGGCCGCTGGTTCGGGCGTCGGGCCGGGCCGGCTGCACTACGTGCTCGGCATCACCAAGGCCTATTGCACCCGGGTTGGCGCCGGACCTTTCCCCACCGAGCTCGACATCGAGACCGTGGGCGTGCCGGGAGAGCAGATGTCCACCCGTGGCCGCGAATTCGGCACCGTCACCGGGCGCAAGCGCCGTTGTGGCTGGCTTGATCTGGCGGCGCTGAAGCGCTCGATCATCATCAACGGCGTCACCGGGCTGTGCATCACCAAGCTCGACGTGCTTGACGGCCTGGAAGAGCTCAAGCTGTGCACCGGCTACCTGCTTGACGGCAAGCGCATCGATCTGCTGCCGATGGGGGCGGAAGAAGTCGCACGCTGCGAGCCGATCTACGAGAGCATGGCGGGCTGGAGCGGCTCGACGGTGGGGGCCCAGCGTTGGGACAGCCTGCCGCAGGAAGCGCGCGCTTATCTGCACCGCATCGAGGAAATCTGCGAGATTCCGATCGACGTGATCTCGACCGGGCCGGAGCGCGATGAAACCATCCTGCGCCGCCATCCTTTCGGCGCATGATTGCAGTGACACGGGGCCTTGTGCCCCGTTTTTCTTTGGGTTTTGATCCGCAGTCGGCAAGCCGGCAAGCGGGTGTGGTCGGCAGCGGCAACCAGTTTGGCGAATGCCAGGGTGACGGCCATGAAAAAAGCCGGCATCAAGCCGGCTTTTTTTACTGTATGGTGCCCAGAAGAGGACTCGAACCTCCACACCTCGCGGCGCTAGTACCTGAAACTAGTGCGTCTACCAATTCCGCCATCTGGGCAAGGAAACGAATTGTAGCAGGGATCTTGAACTTTGCAAGGACTTTGCTGCCTTCAACAATCAGGCTGCCACGCAGAGAACGCAGAGAAGAATACGGCTCGGCTGGCCGGCTGACAAACATCAAGACCGCAACCCAAGCAGCGGACACAAAAAAGCCGCTTTCGAAAAAGCGGCTTCTCTGTTGAACTGGTGCCCAGAAGAGGACTCGAACCTCCACACCTTGCGGCGCTAGTACCTGAAACTAGTGCGTCTACCAATTCCGCCATCTGGGCTGGAAGACGCGCATTTTAAGCATTCAAAGAAAATTGTCAATGACTCGTAAAACAAAAACTGTAAAAACAGCAAACCGCAGCGCTCCATCGACCCGCAGCCGTGCGGCATCCAAGGCCAGACAGGCCGGATCGGCCAGACCACTGAAGGCGGGCGGCAAAGCGGGAGCGCAGCAGCCACACAGACAACCCGGCGGACAACACGACCGGCCGGATCGCTCGCAGGACGAGCGCAGCGCCACGCCACGGGCTGGCCGCAGTGCCGGCAAGCACAGCGAAGCCAGCGAAGCTGGAGTGAGTGCGATTCGCCTGGCCGATCCTTTCCGCGCCCGCGAGGAACAAAAATACGACCATCCTTTGCCCAGCCGCGAGTACGTGGTCGAAATTCTTGCCGCGCGCGGCGTGCCGATGAGTTTTGAGGACTTGTGCCGCGCGCTCGATGTGCGCGCTTTCGAGCACGAATTCTTCGAGCGGCGCCTGCGTGCCATGGCACGCGAAGGGCAGGTGGTACGCAACCGTGCCGAAGCCTGGCTGCTGCCGGACAAAGCTGAACTGATCAAGGGGCGGGTGGAAGGTCATGCCGACGGCTTCGGCTTCCTGCGCCGCGATGATGGCGGCACTGACATCTTCCTCGGCCCGCGCGAGATGCGCGGCGTGCTCCATGGTGACCGCGTGCTGGTGCGTCTCGCCGGTGTCGATCGTCGTGGGCGCCCGGAAGGCAAAGTGGTCAATGTGCTGGAGCGCGGTAACGCCCGCGTCGTTGGCCGGGTGGTGTGCGAGCACGGCGTGAGCGTGGTGGTGCCGGAGAACCGCCGTCTGGCGCAGGACATCCTCATTGCGCCTGAAGGCGGCAAGCGGGCCAGGCCGGGCCAGGTGGTGACCGTCGAGCTGGTCGCCCAGCCGACCAGTCTGTCACAACCGATTGGCCGGGTGGTCGAAGTGCTGGGCAATCATGCCGATCCCGGCATGGAAATCGAGATCGCGCTGCGCAAGCATGAGCTGCCGTTCGAATTTTCTGCCGACGCGAAAGCCGAAGTGCGCAGTCTGCCGCGCATCGTGCGCAAGAAGGATCTCGCTGGACGGGAAGACTTGCGCGCATTGCCGCTGGTGACCATCGATGGCGAAAGCGCCAAGGATTTCGACGATGCGGTGTATTGCACTCGCCAGGGGCGAGGTTTTCGCCTGCTGGTGGCGATTGCCGATGTTGCCCACTACATCACTGACGGCACCGCGCTCGATGCTGAAGCACGCGAACGCGGCAATTCGGTCTATTTCCCGCGCCGGGTGATTCCGATGCTGCCCGAACGCTTGTCCAACGGCCTGTGTTCGCTCAGCCCTGAGCTCGATCGGCTGACCATGGTGGCCGAAATGGACATTTCGCTGGCTGGCCAGATTCGTCATTACCGCTTCTATCCGGCCGTGATCCGTTCCCATGCCCGTCTGACCTACGACGAGGTCGCAGCGGCGCTGTATGGCGATGGCGGCGAGGAAGTCGCTGCTGCAGCCCGCGAGCGTCTGGCCGGTCTGCTGCCGGATCTGCAGCAGCTCGATGGCGTGTTTCGCGCCCTGCTCAAGGCGCGTCAGAAACGTGGCGCGATCGATTTTGAAACCACCGAAACTCGCATGGTGTTCGATGATGAGGGCAAGATTGCCCAGATCCTGCCCGAAGTGCGCAATGATGCGCATCGGCTGATCGAAGAGTGCATGCTGGCCGCCAACGTCTGTGCCGCCGATTTCCTCGCCACGCACGAACATCCTTTGCTGTATCGCGTCCATGACCTGCCTTCGCTCGAACGGCTGGAAAAGCTGCGCGACTTCCTGCGCGAGTTCGGCCTTGGCCTGGGCGGTGGTGAAGAGCCGACCACCCGGGACTACGCCAAACTGCTGGATCAGATCCGTGGCCGTGAAGATGCCCAGCTGCTGCAGACGGTGATGCTGCGCTCGCTGAAACAGGCGATGTACAGCCCGGACAATGTCGGCCACTTTGGGCTGGCCTACGAGGCCTATGCCCATTTCACCGCGCCGATCCGTCGCTATGCCGATCTGCTCGTCCATCGCAGCATCAAAGCGGTGCTGGAAGGCCGTCGCTATCGCCCGGCAGGGGTGGGGCAGGATGAAGAGCAGGGCTGGGAACAGATCGGCCTGCACTGTTCGATGACCGAACGTCGTGCCGATGACGCCACCCGTGACGTGGTGGCCTTCCTCAAGTGCTATTTCATGCAGGACAGGGTGGGCGAGTTCTTTACCGGCAGTGTCGCCTCAGTGGTGTCCTTCGGCCTGTTCGTGATGCTCGACGAAGTGTTCGTCGAAGGCCTGATCCACGTTTCCGACCTGGGCAGCGATTACTTCCACTTCGACGAGACCCGTCATGCGATGCTGGGCGAGCGCACCGGCAAACAGTTCCGGCTGGCTGACCGCGTGCGCGTGCAGCTGGTGCGGGTGGACATGAACAGCAACAAGATCGATTTCCGCCTCATCGAAGGGCCGTTGAGCGCGGATGAGCCGGCAGAGGGGACTGATTGAGGGCTTGGTGGTGAGCTGGAAGGTCGGCGCCTCATGCCTCCGGCTCGTTCAGCGCCGCTTCCAGATGACGCGCCGACTCGACCAGCGCCGGCAGGTAGCGCGCGGCCGCCTCGGCATGTGAGACCGCGCGCACGAGGTAGATCACGTTGATGCTCGCAATCACCTTGCCGCGCTGGAATACCGGCACTGCGATCGCGCCGATTTTGCTTTCTGCGGTCCAGTCGCCCTCGTTCGAGCTGTAGCCGCGGCTGCGCGTCTGCTCCAGCAGGTTGGCGATGAACCTCTCGTCGCTGGCCAGCGCAGCCTGCACCGGGTCGCGGCGCAGCAGCACCAGCAGGGCCTCGCGTTCGGCGTCGGCGCAATAGCAGAAATAGGCGCGCCCGGCCGCAGTCAGCAGCATCGGCAGGCGCTCGCCCACCATCGCGCGGTTGAAGGACAGCGAGCTGAAGCGATGCGTCGATTCGCGGATCAGCATCGAGCCGCCGTCGGGCGTGCATAGGTCCGACGGCCAGCGCACCTGCTGCAGCAACCGGGCGAGCACCTGGCCGGACACCATCGAGATGCGCTCCTCGTCCTTGAAGCCTTCCGACAAGGCACGGACATTCAAGGTCAGCACGTAGCGGTCGTCCGACGCGCTGCGCTTCACATAGCCCTCTTCGATCAGTGTCTCCAGCAACCGGCGCACCGTCGTGCGGTGCAAGCCGGTGCCGGCGGCAAGCTGCGCGAGCGAGGCGCGCCCCTTGTCGTGCCGGTTCAGCACACGCAGCAGATCAAGTCCGCGGGCAAGGCTGCGCACGGTTCCATAGTCGGCGCCTGTATCAGGTCTCATCTGATAAAAACCTTTTAAAACAATATTGTGCGCTCTGTGGACGCTGGTCAAAGTATTTTTGTCCAGAGGTTCAGGAGTTTTTAGACTGTGTCCAGCTGATCGCAGCATAAAGAATATTTCTTACTCGAACCATCCGATGCGCATCGCCCGGAAAAACGGCGATCCAGCGCAGCCCCGCACATCAGGAGTCTGCAATATGAACGAAAACACCCGCTTCGATGCCGATGTCGTCGTCGCCGGCGCCGGCCCGGTCGGCCTCGCCATCACCAGCATGCTCGGCCTGTACGGCGTCAAGGCCATCCTGCTCGAGCGCGGCGACGAGCTGATCGACTACCCGCGCGCTGTCGGCATGGACGATGAGTGCCTGCGCACGCTGCAGGGCATCGGCATGGCCGAGGCGGTGCTGCCGCATCTGACCCCCCACCACTGGATGCGCTTCGTCACCAAGAGCGGGCGCTGCTTCGCCTCGATCGAGCCGCGCACTGACGAATTCGGCTGGTCGCGCCGCAACGCCTTCAACCAGCCACTGGTCGACCGCGTACTGCTTGACGGCCTCAAGCGCTTCGACAACGTCGACGTGCGTCTGGGCAGCGACGTCCTGCGCTTCGAGCAGGATGCCGACGGCGTCAGCCTCGACGTCAAGCGCAGCGACGGCACCGTCTACACCCTGCGCACGCGCTGGCTGGTCGGCAGCGACGGCGGCCGCAGCCCGATCCGCACCGCGCTCAACGTCGGCTTCGGCGGCTTCACCGACACTTCCAAGTGGCTGGTGGTGGATGTGCGCAACGACCCGCTCGGCGTTCCCAACATCTACATGCACTGCGATCCCTCGCG
The DNA here is from genome assembly GCA_034005275.1 of Thauera sp. Classification (GTDB taxonomy): domain Bacteria; phylum Pseudomonadota; class Gammaproteobacteria; order Burkholderiales; family Rhodocyclaceae; genus Thauera. The sequence continues at coordinate 24,376 of JAVEVA010000041.1, forward strand.
TCCGTATGTGTCGGTCGCCCTGCCCGATTCGATCCGCCGTTTCGAGTTCATGATCTTCGAGAACGAGAGCGAAGAGGTGATGACCCAGCCGCACAACATGGCGATGCTGATGGCGAAAGTGCTGCCGCCGGGCGTCGATGCCACCAGCCTGGACTACATCCGCAAGCGCGTCTACACCCACAACGCGCGCATCGCCGAGCGCTGGAAGGTGGGTCGCGTAATGCTCGCCGGCGACGCCGCGCACATCATGCCGGTGTGGCAGGGTCAGGGCTACAACACCGGCATGCGCGACGCCGCCAACCTGGGCTGGAAGCTCGCCTACGTGGTCAAGGGCATCGCCTCCGAGAAGCTCCTCGACACCTACCAGCTCGAGCGTCCGCCGCACGCCAAGGCGATGATCGACCTGTCGGTGACCGCCGGCCGCATCTTCTCGCCGCGCAACCCCGCAGTGGTCGCTGCGCGCGACTTCGCCACCTGGGCGCTCAATCTGGTGCCGCCGGCCAAGCGCTACTTTACCGAGATGCGCTTCAAGCCGATGCCGAGGTACGAGACCGGCCTGGTCGTCTCCGAAGCCGAGGTCAACACCGAGCCCGGCGTCAAGCAGTTGCTCGGCCAACTGGCGCGCAAGACCCCGCTGCTCGGCCGCCTGATGCCGGCCAAGCGTGTCGGCAGGAATTCGCCGGTCGGCAGGATCTTCATCCAGCCCAGGGTGCGCACCCGCGACGGCGAGGTCAAGCTGCTCGACGACGTCATGGGCAGCGGCTTCGCGCTGGTGTGCTGGGGCGTGGATCCGAGCTTTTGGCTCAACCAGAAGAGCCGCGACATCCTGGCTGCGCTCGGCGGGCGGATCATCACCGTCAAGCCGGTGGTGCAGATCCACCGCGAGCAGGCGATCGGCCCTGACGCCATCGTCGTCGGCGACGAGCAGATGCGCCTCAAGGAGTGGTTCGGCAGCCATCCGGGCGCGGTGGCGGTGATCCGTCCCGACCGCTTCGTCGCCGGCCTCGCCTACCCGGTCAAGATCAATGAGCTGCTCGCCCGGGTCGCCGACAAGATGGGCCTGAACGTGGGCAAAGGAGCCGCCTGATGAAAGCGCGCCTGCAGTGCCTGTCGCACTCCCCGTTGAAAGGCTACTTCGACCCCGAGGCCGCCATCGTCAAGGAAGTGGCTGGACTGGTTGATACCCTGCGCGCAGAGGTCGAAGCCTTCGACCCCGAGGTGATCTACCTGTTCTGGCCCGATCACCTCAACGGCTTCTTTCTCGACCTGATGCCGCAGTTCTGCATCGGCATGGCGGCGGAGTCGGTGGGTGACTACCAGTCTTCCGCTGGACCGCTGAACGTGCCGCGCACACTGGCCGAAGCCTGTGCCCAGGCGGTGGTCGATGCCGGCATTGATCTCGGCTTCTCGTACCGCATGCAGGTCGACCACGGCTGCGCCCAGCCGCTCGAAGAGCTCACCGGCGCGCTCGACCGCTACCCGGTGGTGCCGATCTTCATCAACTCGGTGGCGCCGCCGGTGGTGAGCTTTCAGCGCGCTCGCCTGCTCGGCGAGGCCGTTGGCCGCTTCGCCCGCGCACAGGGCCAGCGCACGCTGTTCATCGGCTCCGGCGGCCTGTCGCACAACCCGCCCGTGCCGCAGATGGCGACTGCGACCGATCCGGAAGTGATCGCCCGCCTGATCAACAACCGCAACCCTTCGCCCGAAGCCCGTGGTGCCCGCCAAGCGCGCACGATCGCCGCTGCCGAGGCCTTCACCGCCGGCACCAGCACCCTGCACCCGCTCAACGCCGAGTGGGACCGCAGGCTCATGGAACAGCTCGCCGCGCGCGACTGGGCGGCGCTCGACGCCTACCGCAACGCCGACATCACCGCCGACGCCGGCGGCTCGGCGCACGAGGCCAAGACCTGGGTCGCGGCGGTGGCGGCG
>JAVEVA010000041.1:26404-27982 GCA_034005275.1 Thauera sp.
CGGCGCCTGGCAGGCCGAGGAACGCTACTACCGTGAGATCCCGGAGTGGATCGCCGGCTTCGGCGCCCTCAGCGGCCGCTCCCACTGCCCCTCGAATCACCTCTGAATCACCCCCGAATCACCCACAACGCACCTTCGCCATTCAACGCAACATCCTGACAATCAGAAAGACCGGGAGACGAAAATGAAGCTTCGCATCAAGACCCAAATCGCTGCCATCGCCCTTGCCCTGTCGGCCGGACACGCCGTCGCCGACATCAACATCGGCGTCGTGTTTTCGCTCACCGGCCCGGCTGCCTCACTTGGCGCCGAGACGCGCAAGGCGATCGAACTCATGCCCGCCGCCCTGGGCGACGAAAAAATCAACTACATCGTGCTGGACGACGCCACCGACCCGACTAACGCGGTCAAGAACACCCGCAAACTGGTCGGCGAGAACAAGGTCGACGCCATCATCGGCCCCAACCTGATCACCAACGGCATGGCGATGGTCGACGTCGCCAACGAGGCCAGGGTGCCGATGCTGTCAATCGCGCCGATCGACCCCACCGCCGACAAGCTCGCCTGGGCCTTCCGCGTCGAGCCCACCGCCGACATCATGGTCGGTCGCGTGGTCGAGGACATGAAGGCCAAGGGCGTCAAGACGGTCGGCTTCGTCGGCTTTTCCGACTCCTGGGGCGAGCTGCTGCTGAAGGCGCTGACCGAGACCACCCAGGCTGCCGGCATCAAGATCGTCGCCACCGAGCGCTACGCCCGCAACGACAGCTCGGTCACCGGCCAGATTCTCAAGATGATGTCCGCCCGTCCGGAGGCGGTCTTCATCGGCGGCTCGGGCACCCCGGCAGCCCTGCCTCAGACCACGCTGCGCGAGCGCGGCTACAAGGGCCCGATCTACCAGTCGCATGCGGTAGCGAACCGCGAGTTTCTGCGCCTGGGCGGCAAGAGCGTCGAAGGCGCGCGCCTGCCGGTCGCTCCGGTGCTGGTGGCCGAGCAGCTGGCCGACGACCATGCCAACAAGGCCGCTGGCGTCGCTTTCCTGCAGCAACTCGAAGGCAAGCTCGGCGCCGACTCGCGCTCGACCTTCGCCGGCGCCGCCTGGGACGCCTGGCTGCTGCTCGAGAACGCCATGAAGGAAGCGGTCAAGACCGCCAAGCCGGGGACCCTGGAGTTCCGTGAACGGATCCGCAATGCCCTCGAAAGCACCGCCGGTCTGGTGGGTGTCAATGGCACCTACACCCTGAGCGCCGAAGATCACGGCGGCTACGACCCGAAGGCGGTCGTGCTGATCGAGGTCGTCAACGGCAAGTGGTCGCTCGTCAAATAAGCGGTCGGACCTCAGTGCGCGCCACCGATCGCTGTGTTCAGAGCCGGGGCGCGCGGTTCGGCCGCACCGCATCGGGGACGAGGAAAAGGAGGACGAGATGGATTCAACTGTTGCACTGATATTGGGTCAGGACGGCATTACCAATGGCGCGATTTATGCGCTGCTGGCGCTGGCGCTGGTACTTGTGTTTGCCGTGACGCGGGTGATCTTCATCCAGCAGGGCGAATTCGTTGCCTATGGCGCACTCACGCTGG
>JAVEVA010000002.1:0-25226 GCA_034005275.1 Thauera sp.
CCGCCGACCCTGCATTGATTCCTGCTGCTTGCCGCCCGGCAGCAGGATCAGTACACTCCATGGTTTTTCAGGCACTTCGGTTCCATGTCCGCGTCCTCTCCCCTGATCGAGTTCCGCAGCACCCGGCTGGGCGCGACCGTTGCCGTATTGCAGGCGGTGGAACCGCCCGCCCTGGCCGATGCCCTGCACAAGATGCTTGGCGGTCGCCCCGATTTCTTCAACGGTGAAGCGCTGATCCTTGATTTTTCCACCCTGACGGAAGTGCCTGAAAGCGTGGACTGGGCGGGGCTGAATTCACTGCTGCGCCGCTTCCGCCTGCAGCCGATCGGCGTGATCGGACTCGCCGACGAGCACGCCGCCGGCGCGCGCCGCGTCGGGCTCGCCGAACTGGACGAAGTGCTGGCCGCTGAAGCCAAGGCCTTGCCTGCGGTCAGTTTGCCGGAAGCAGAACCCACGCCCCGGCAGGAAAGCGCACCTCAGGCCGCCAGCACCGAGCAGCCCCTGCAGGCGAGCAGCAATGGTCTGGAAACCCTGTTCGTCGACCGCATGCTGCGCTCGGGACAGCAGGTCTATGCGCGCGATGCCAACCTGGTGATCATCGGCGGGGTCAATGCCGGCGCCGAAATCATCGCCGATGGCAGCATCCATTGCTATGGTCCGCTGCTCGGGCGGGCGATTGCCGGCGCACAAGGCGATGAGCAGGCACGCATCCTCGCCACCCACTTCGGCCCCGAACTGGTCTCCATCGCCGGCACTTTCCGCACCTTCGAAGCCGGCATTCCGGCCGAATTCGGCGGTCGTGCAGTACAAGTCCGTCTGCAGGGTGCTGAAGCCACACTCACCATCGACCCGCTGCCCTTGAACTGAGCAGCGCAGCTACGAGAGGAATTCGTGAAAGTCATCGTCATCACTTCAGGCAAAGGCGGCGTCGGCAAGACCACCACCAGCGCGGCTTTTGCCTCCGGACTGGCCATGCGCGGCCACAAGACCGCAGTCATCGACTTCGACGTCGGCCTGCGCAACCTCGACCTGATCATGGGCTGCGAACGTCGCGTGGTCTATGACCTGGTCAACGTGGTCAATCAGGAAGCCAAACTCAACCAGGCACTGATCAAGGACAAGCACTGCGAAAACCTCTACGTGCTTCCCGCCTCGCAGACCCGCGACAAGGACGCCCTCACCGAAGAGGGCGTTGAAAAAGTCCTCGATGAGCTGAAGGCAATGGACTTCGCCTACGTGGTGTGCGACTCACCGGCCGGCATCGAACGCGGCGCAGTGATCGCCCTCACCTTCGCCGACGAAGCGATCATCACCACCAACCCCGAAGTCTCCTCGGTACGCGACTCCGACCGCATCCTCGGCATCCTGCAGAGCAAGTCGAAACGTGCCCGCGACGGCGGCGAACCGGTGAAGGAACATCTGCTCATCACCCGCTACTCGCCCAAACGCGTCGAAGAAGGCGAGATGCTGTCCTATCAGGACATCCAGGATCTGCTGCGCGTCCCCCTGCTCGGCATCACGCCTGAATCAGAATCCGTGCTCCACGCTTCCAACCAGGGCATGCCGGCGATCCACCTCAAAGGCTCGGATGTTGCCGAAGCCTACGAAGATGTCGTCAGCCGCTTCCTCGGCGAGGAACGTCCGCTGCGTTTTGTCACCTACGAGAAGCCGGGCCTGATGAAGCGTCTGTTCGGAGGCAAGTGAAATGTCGATGCTTGCCCGCCTGTTTGGTGAAAAGAAGAAAACCGCCCAGATCGCCAAGAACCGCCTGTCGCTGCTGATCGCCCACGAACGCAGCGCCGGCGCCCCCACTTTCGACTTCCTGCCCGCCCTGCAGCGCGAACTGATCGAAGTGATCTCGAAATACGTGTCGGTCAATCAGAACGACATCAAGGTCCAGCTCGACAAGCAGGACAACATGGACGTGCTCGAAGTCAACATCGTGCTCCCCGAACAGGGACGCTGATGCCGGCTGGCTGCCCCTCTCGGCAGACAGCCCCCGCCCGGGTGATGAAACTGGTAAACATAGCGGACTTAAAATCCGCCGGCGCAAGCCTTACGGGTTCAAGTCCCGTCCCGGGCACCAGTCACCAGCTGGTAAAGCGACATGATGATCCCTGCGGTCGCCCCCCAGATGAAATGGCCCTGGTAAGGCATGGCGTAGAACTGGCGCTCGTAGCCTTCGTGCACCAGGCTGTGGCGCTGGTGGTTGGCCGGGTCGAGAAAATGGCTCAGCGGCACTTCAAAAGCTTCAGCGACTTCGAAACTGTCGAGCTGCAGGGTAAACGGCGGGCGCACGAAACCGACCACCGGCGTTACACGAAAACCGGTGCCGGTGTAGTAATCCGGCAAGGCACCGAGCAATTCGACATGGCTGCGTCCGAGGCCGATTTCCTCTTCGGTTTCGCGCAGCGCGGTTTCGACCAGGGAGTCGTCCTGATCTTCCTTGCGCCCGCCCGGAAAACTCACCTGGCCCGGATGATGATGCAGATGGTCGGTGCGCCGGGTGAGCAGCACTGAGGGCGATTGCTCGCCGCGCTCGACCAGCGGCACCAGCACCGCAGCCGGCTTGTGCCTGCCTTGGGTCGCTTCCGGCCAGTCAGCGTTGCGCAGCGGCGCAGCCGGGCGTGCCAGCTGGGCGCGGAGTGTTTCAGGATGAAATGAAAACGGCGGTGACACGGCGAGAAGCCCTCTGTTGATTTCAGTGTTGACCGGATCAGACCAGCCTGACCGGCAAAAGTTTGCCGTGCCGCGCAGGAGCGGGTCAAGCACTCCTGCTGTTGGAGCAACGCAGTCTGGCAGAGCCCGGCAGATACCGCTCATTCCTTCGATCCCTGCGCTGGTCAGCCCGCAGCTGACTTTGCGTCAAAATGACCAATAATGCGAGCAAGGAATCAACAAACAAGCCCGCCAGCCCCCGGACAGCCGGGTTACAGGCGAACGGGATCAGTTTGCGGACATGGATCAGGCATGAATACATTACCCCGCCTCCTCACCCGGCACAGTACGCAGACCGGAAGGCTTGCCCAGACTCGCTCCATCCGTGCTCACCAGAGCGGTTTCAGTCTGATCGAACTGATGGTGACGGTCGCTATTCTGGCCATTCTGGCCGCGATTGCTGCTCCCAGCTTCACGCCGATCCTGGAGCGCTGGCGGATGCGCCAGATTGCCGAAGACCTCCAGGCCAGCATTTACTTCGCCCGCTCCGAAGCACTGAAGCGCAGCGGCAACATCACCCTGAGCGCCAACGATGGCGACTGGAGCAAGGGCTGGCAGGTGCTCGCCGACAGCACCGTCCTCCAGGACAACGCTGCACCCAACCAGACCACCATCACCTTCAGCAATACGGCAACCAGCCTGTTTTTTGACCGCTGGGGAATGATCAGCACCACCAGTGGCGGCGCCCCTTCGGACATGGATTTCCACTTTGAAACAGGCGGCAGCGGCACGGCCGCACGGCTATGCATCCAGGCCGGCGGCCGGAGCCTGGTGCACAAGAATGGTGAGGCTTGCCCGAGCTAGGCAACGAACAGTCCTCATTTCGACTCCAGCATCGACCCCAGAACCGGATTCAGCCATGTCTTCCTTCCCGCTCCGCTCCGCACCCCGCCGCCAGCGCGGCGTCACCCTGATCGAATCACTGATCTCGCTGCTGGTTGCCGCGCTCGGCATCATGGGCATCATCGGCATGCAGATGCGCACCCTGGTCGACACGCAAACCGGGGTGCGTCGTGCTCAAGCCATTCGGCTCATTGAAGATCTGGGCGAACGCACCAAAGTTCACCCCAATGCTCTGATGAGCATCAGCAGCTATCTGAGCGACTTCGGTGAACTCCCTGACGTGAGCGACTGTGCCAGCGGCTGCGATCGGGCAGCGCTGGCGGAATTCGATGTTGCTTCCTGGAAGCAGGCGGTGCGCCAGCAGCTGCCGCTGGGCGATGCGGCGATCTTCAGCGCCCCTGGCGAAGCGGCCGGCAACCAGCGCTTGCTGGGCGTGATGGTCGCCTGGCGCGAGAACGAACGTGATGACGCCGATGACGACTACCGCGACGCGATCGACGCGGCTGCCGACGGCGGCGATGTCGAATGCCCGGACGGCTTTACCTGTCACCTGCAGTTCATCCCTGTCGGCGCCCGCTGTGCGCCCTACACTTCTGACCTCGACCGCTTCTTCTGTCCCGGAGCCTGAGCCATGAAAGCTCACATTTCATCCCGCCACCAGCAAGGTCTCAGCCTGATCGAGCTGATGATCGGCCTGATGATCGGCCTGATGGTGGTGGCTGTGGCGATGAGCGCGCTGATGGCTGCCCGTGGCGTATCCGGTACGGTCAGTGATGCCAGCGCCATTCAGCAACAGGCTGCTTATGCGATGCGGGTGATTGGCCAGCAACTGCGCCAGACCGGCTCGCTGCATCTCAATCTCAATCCCAACAACATCACCGGCGACACCGACATCCTGACCCTCGCCGCCGTCGGTCTGGAAATATCGGGCAGCACCGAAGAAGTGCTCAGCGGCACCGACAACAGCCTCGACATCTACTACACCCGCTATACCGAACCGACTTTCACCGGCGCGGCCGAAATTTCCCATTCGCGCAACTGCCTCGGGCTGCCTGCAGAGGGCAGCACGGACGAACGCTTCGAAAGTCTGTTCAGCTTCAGCGCCAACCAGTTGCGCTGTGCAGGCAATGGCGTCACCGATGGCCGCAGCATCATCGGCAATGTCGCCGACTTCCAGCTCCGCTACCTGCTTCAGGACAAGGGCGAAAGCGGCAATCCCAAGCTGATTTACGCTGCCTCAGGTGATGTCGGTGACTGGGACCAGGTGCAGGGCATCGAAGTCTGCCTGGTGCTGTTCGGCGATGAGCGCATCGACATCCCTGCCGGCAGCACCTACACCGGCTGCAGCGGCACGGCCCAGGCCTATGCCGACAACCGCATGCACCTGCTGTTTCGCAACGTTTTCCAGTTGCGCAGCCAGGGGCTGCTGAAGAACTCCTGATCGCGGGGCCTTACCATGATCATGCACACTCCTGTTCGACCCACTGCCCTCAAAGTTTCGACCCACTGCCCTTCCAGACAGCGCGGCATTGCCCTGTTCGTGGTCATCATGTTCGTCATGCTGTCGATGCTGCTGTCGCTGTGGGCATCGCGCACCGCCTGGTTCAATGAACTGGTGGTGAGTAATGACGCCGACTACCAACGCGCCTTTGAAGCGGCCCAGGCCCTGTTGCTCGATGCCGAGCTCGACATTCGTGGCGAGAATGCCAACGGTAGCGTCTGCAGCGGAAGTGGCAAGATCTGTCGCACCGGCACTGCGATCGCCAAGATCCCGCTTGAAGCGTCTGGTGCAGAAGGGGTTGCCGCGCTGCTCGTCACGCTTGAAGACGCAGACAAGCGCTGCAAGGATGGGCTGTGCGCCAAGCGGCTCGGTCGCCAGGATTTCTGGAACTATCCGAGCGCCGACGCGATGACGCCGGACGACCTCAAAGCTTACGAACATCCGCTCAAATCCCTGTCGGCGACCGGGGTCGGCGCTCGCTATGGCGAATACACTGGCGCCTCGGCCTCAAACAACCCGATTCTTGAAACGACGAGTACGACGCCCTGGAATCAGGGCGGCTGGTACTGGATCGAGGTGCTGAACTATGACACCAGCAGCGAATTTTCCAATGTGATCATCGACCCTGCGGCCAGCAGCAAGAAAAATCTGCTCACCCTCAACCTGTTGCCAGCGGTTGTGTATCGCATCACCGCCGTCGCGTATGGCCGCAAGCCCGGCAGCATGGCCGTGCTGCAGGAAACCTACGCACGTACCCGGCTCAAGGACTGAAGACCGGCACTGCCGCCCAACCGAACTGCAAGGAGCATCGCCATGCCCCGCCCTCTCACTCCTCCGCTGCGTTTTCGCAAATCCAGCCTCAGCGTCGCGGTCAGCGCCTGCCTGCTCAGCTTCGGTGCCAGTGCCATCGACCTTGCTCAATCGCCACCGGGAACAGTCGAGCCTTATGTCCGCCCCAACGTCATCATTTCGATCGACGACTCGGGGAGCATGGGCTACCGCCTGGACAAGGAGAGTTCGACAAGCAGCAGAAGGACGACTCCTAATGCAGACGGCAGTTGGCCGGTAGATACCAAGCGTATCAACGTGCTCAAGTATGCTCTGAATTCGATTTTCGATCCCACTCACTCAAAATATGACAGTGGATTACTGCCGGACGGCAAGATTCGTCTTGCCTGGCAGATCATGCACAACAATGGCAAAGCGCCCGATGCATTGAGTGTGGATAGTGGCACCGGCAGCACTGGCGCACCGCAAATCAAGACCAACTCGATGAAGGTGCTCGAAGGTACGCATCGCACCAACTTTCTCAGTTTTGTGAATGGCATCATTGCCAATAGCGGTACCCCATCGCACCAGATGTTCTCTCAGGCTGACAGCTACATGCGTCGCCCGCTGAGCAAGAACGGCCCGTGGTCAAGCAATCCGGGCGGCAATGACAGCAAAAGTACTGAATACCTGGGCTGCCGGCGCAATTATCATATCTTCATGACCGACGGACGCTGGAACGGCACCGCCAGCGGCGGCTCCCGGGATGACCACACCAAGAATGTCACCCTGCCTGACGGTACCCCGTATGGGACGACTTCGGCCGCCAGTCGTCCCTACAACAAGCTCTATCACGACGCGCACTCCAACACGCTGGCCGACTGGGCGTTCAGAAGCTGGTCCGACCCACTGCAAACCGCCAGCGCACTGGTCGGCAGCATCAAACCTTCGGTCGATTACAACAAGGCACCAGTCGAAGAAAGCTTCGGTGCCGATCGCAACGGTACGATCGCCAAGCTCGACCGCTTCTGGAATCCACGCTACAACCCCGCCACCTGGCCGCACATGGTCACCTACACCATCGGTTTCAGCAAGATGGCGATCGAATGGCCCGGATTTTCGAGCATCTCCGGCGGGACCTGCACCCGCAGTGATTCCAGCATCTGCCCGCCAACCGAACAAGTCCCTTTCGGCTATGACGGCAGCTTTCCTGATCTGGTTACCGGGGCGGTCAGCTGGCCGCAGATGAATGCCGAAAACCGGCGCTCACTTGACCTGTGGCACGCCGCACTCAACGGTCGTGGCCGTTTCTACGCGGTGGAAAAAGGCGAAGACCTCGAAAAGGCCTTTCGTGACATCTTCGGTCAGATCAATGCTGCGACCGACCCGGACTTCACGTCCAGCGCCACCAGCGGCAGCAATATCAGCCGTTATGATGTCGGCCGCTTCACTGCCGCCTATGAACCGCAGAATGCCTGGAAAGGCTTTCTGCTCGCCCACACGGTCAAATCCAATGGCGAGATTGAACCTGCTGCTGGCTGGGGCAACAAGAACACTGCCGAACTGCTCGACGCCCGCAGCCTCAACAATCGTCTGATTCTGAGCTGGAGTGATGAGCGTGGCGCCGGCGGTAAGGAAAAAGGCGGCGTCAGCTTCGAATGGGCAACCGACCAGACCTATCTGAGCACCGCCCAGAAAACCTGGCTGCGCACCGACTCCACTGGCAACGTCGACGCCGAAGCGAAAGGCAAGGACCGGCTGGACTACATCCGTGGTGACCGCAGCAAGGAAGGCAATGATGTCACTGGCTACACGACCGCCAAGCCATATCGCGAACGCAAGTCACGCCAGGGAGACATCGTCAACTCGGTGGTGTGGTACGCCGGCCCACCTTCCGCCAGTTATGCACTCAAGGGCTACTCGGCGTTCACCCGTGCCCAGCAGACCCGTGAGCCGATGGTCTACGTTGGCGGCAACGACGGCATGCTGCATGGTTTTTCAGCCACCAACGGTGAAGAGCGCATCGCCTATGTTCCCAAAGGTGTGATCCCCAAGCTGCGTTATCTCACCGCGCGCGACTACGACAGCAATCACCGCTATTTTGTCGACGGCTCACCGATGACCGGTGATGTCGATCTGAACTTTGCCACTGCCTCACCGACCAGCCACTCGCCCGACTGGCGCACGCTGCTGGTCGGCACGCTCGGCCTGGGCGGCCGTGGCTACTTCGTTCTTGATGTCACCAATCCCGCCACCAGCGGGACCGGTGCAGGTTTCCTCAAGGGACGGGCTGGCAGCCTGGTGGTACTCGATCGCAGCCGCAGCGACTTTGAAGGTGAGCGTAATTGTGAATCCTATGCCGGCACTGCCAAGGCGGTCTGCGAGCAGGAGCGCATCGAGGATGCCGATATCGGCCATATCACCGCTCAGCCGGTCGTCGATGACAGCGATCCGCTGCGCAGTACCCAGATCACCCTGATGAACAACAACCGCTGGGCGGTGGTGCTCGGCAATGGCTACAACAGCCTCAATGGTCGCCCGGTTCTGCTGGTGCAGTATCTTGATGGTGATCGCGAGCTGCTTCGCATCCAGGCCACCAATGACACCAAGGGCACCGGCAATGCCAACGACAACGGGTTGAGCGCACCGCGGGTGCTCGATCTCAACGGCGACGGCCGTGTTGATGTGGTCTATGCCGGTGACAATCTGGGCAATATGTGGAAATTCGACCTGACCAGCACCAGCGAAATTGACTGGAAAGTTGCCTTTAACGGCAGTCCGCTCTTTACCGCCACCGGGCCGGCCAGCCTGAACAGTAACAACCGCAATCTTCCCCAGCCGATCACTGCCCCACCGGCAGTGCGCGCCAATGACCGTTCAGGCCAGAGCGATCTTGACGATCCTGCAACCAAGTATGCCGTCGGCGGGATCATGGTGGCCTTCGGCACCGGGCGCAACATTGCCTATAACGACCCGGAGGCAAACGAAGTGCACAGCCTGTACTCGGTGCTCGACAATACCCGCTACCAGGTGATCGACACCACCCTGGGCCCCCGCCTGCAGATCATCACCACACTGAGCGGTACCTGCACCCCGATCCCGCAGCCTGACTGCGTCCCGGCGCCAAGAGCACTGGGCACTGGCGTCAGCGCAGCCAAGCTCGCCCGGCAGAAGATCAGCGAACTGACCGGCACCAGCGATGGCAGGGTTGACGCAGAAGTCGAACTCGACAAGGAGAACTGGGCTGCCGGCTACAACGGCTGGTATCTTGATCTGCCGGCTGTAGGCGAGCGGCTGCTCAAGCCGATCGAGTTCTATGACAGCAGCAATATTCTTGCTGTCTATACCCAGGTGCCCGCCAAAGGTTCGGATGCTGATCCCGACGTCGAAAGCTGCGAAACCATCGCCGTCGATGAAGAACGCCAGTGGCTGACCCTGCTCAACATCATGGATGGCAAGCGACCTTCCATCCAGCTGATCGATTACAACAATGACGGCAAGTACGGCGCCGGCGACGACGATGTCTCACGCGTCAAGATTGCCAAAGGTGCTCATAACCTGATCATCCAGGGCAACAAGGTCCAGGATATCAACGTCAAGAACGAGCTCGAGCTCGAAATGGCTCGCATGCCGGAAGAATCGAGCCGACCGACCTGGCGCCAACTGCGCTGAACTCAGGATATCCGACCGATGATCACCAAGCATTTCCACTCTCATTCCGCGCATGGCCCTGCTCTTCGCCAGAAGGGCAAGGCTGCGGCCGGTTTCACCCTGATCGAAGTGATGATCGTGGTTGCGATCATCGGCATCCTCGCCGCAGTCGCCTACCCGAGCTATACCGAGCATGTGCGCCGCAGCCATCGCGTCAATGCCAAGAACGCCTTGATGCAGGCGGCACAATGGATGGAGCGGGCAGCGACGGCAACTGGCAGCTATCCGCTCACCGCCGCTTTTCCCGCAAACCTGAAGACAGTCGAAGGCGGCCGGTACACGGTCGCACTCGTTTCGGATGGCACAGGCTACACCCTGACTGCCACGGCTACCGGCGTGCAGGCTGCAGACAAATGCGGCAATTTCAGTCTCACCAATACCGGCAAAAAGGAAGTCAGCGCTGGCACGGCGGAGGAGTGCTGGAGCAAGTAAGCGGGGTCAGTGTGCAGCCCGGAGCATGGCTCCGGGGCGACAAGGAAGGGGCACTTCGCTCAGAAGAACATTGCCGGTTCAAGCCCTGCAATTGCGGTCAAGCCCAGGTATTGATCACCCCGCCCGCGCTGCTCCCCACGGCTGGCGCAGCCGGGACCTCTGGCAGGGCTTCGAGCAGTTGCAAGGCGGCTTGCGATTCCATGTCGAGCGCCATCTTGAGCACTTTCACCGACGCTTCAGCCTGCACCTTGGCCGCAGCATGGGCGCTGGCAGCGGCTGCAGCAGAAGAGATATCCATCACAGAACTCCATGTTTCCAGCGCACAACGGTAAAAACGGCTGCTGTACGCAGTGGTGATGTCCCGTTAACGGCAGAAGAATAAAATTCTTTAATTCGAAAGCGCCAGCCCGGTTACGGAACTCAGTTACGGAACTTAGTTATGGGAATCAGTCACGGAAATTGCCGAACTGCAGCGGAAAGTCGGTGATCTGCTTCTTGACCAGCGCGATCGCCTCTTGCAGCAAGTCGCGCTTGGCGCCGCTGACGCGAATCGCATCGCCCTGGATTGCCGCCTGCACCTTCAGCTTGCTGTCTTTCAACAGCTTGACGATCTTTTTCGACAGATCCTGCTCGATACCGACGCGCACGCGCAGTTCCTGCTTGAGCTTGTTGCCGGAAATTTTCTCCAGCTCACCGTAATCCAGGCAACGCACGTCGACGTTCTTCTTGGTCATTTCCGGCAGCAGCAGGGTCTTGATCTGGTCGAGCTGGAATTCGCTGTCACCGAATACGGTGATCAGCTTGTCGGTCAATTCGAGATTGGCGCTGGTGGCCTTGAAGTCGTGGCGACCGGCAATCTTGCGGTTGGCCTGTTCGACCGCATTGCGCAGCGCAGGCTGGTCAACTTCGGATGTAATGTCAAAGGACGGCATGTCCTCTCCTGCAAATACGGCGGAACACGCCCGCCTTCATTCCCATCATTCAATACCAAGCAGTTTCTGGATCACGGCCTTGGCCACGAAGCCGACGAAGCCGACGCCCAGGCCGATGAACATCCACATCATGCCGTAGCGCCCGGCCTTGGATTCCTTGCCCAGGTTCCAGATGATGAAGAGCATGAACAGGATCAGGCCGGTGAGGCCGAACTTGAGTGACAAGTCATCGAACTCGGCCATGGTGAGGCCAAGGATCAGGTCTTCCGTATCCATACTCATGCTCTCCGTCGAACTGGCTGGTCAGCTGCTCAGCTGCTCAGGCGCGCTTGTTGCGGGCGTTGGCGGCAATGCGCAGACGCAAGGCATTCAGGCGGATGAAACCGTGGGCATCCTGCTGGTTGTACGCGCCTTCGTCATCTTCGAAAGTGGCGATCGCCGGATCAAACAGCGAGTCGGTCTTCGAGTCGCGTCCGGTGACGATGACATTGCCCTTGTAGAGCTTGACCCGCACCCAGCCGTTGACCACTTGCTGGGTGTTGTCGATCAGCGCCTGCAGCGCGACCCGCTCCGGCCCCCACCAGTAGCCGTTATAGACCAGGCTGGCGTAGCGCGGCATCAGCTCGTCCTTGAGGTGAGCGACTTCGCGATCAAGGGTGATCGACTCGATGGCGCGATGAGCGCGCAGCAGGATGGTGCCGCCCGGGGTTTCATAGCAGCCACGGCTCTTCATGCCGACATAGCGGTTCTCGACCAGATCGAGACGGCCGATGCCGTGCTTGCCGCCGAGCTGATTGAGTCTGGCGAGCAGTTCATGGGCCGGCATGCGCTCGCCGTTGATCGCCACCAGATCGCCGCGCTCGAACTCGAGATCCAGATACTCTGCCGCATCGGGTGCCGCTTCGGGCGACACCGTCCACCGCCACATCGATTCCTCAGCTTCGGCAGCCGGATTTTCGAGGTGCCGGCCTTCGTAGGAGATGTGCAGCAGATTGGCATCCATCGAATAGGGCGAGCCACCTTCGCGGTGCTTCATCTCGATCGGGATGCCGTTCTTCTCGGCATAGGCCAGCAGCTTTTCGCGCGACAGCAGATCCCATTCGCGCCAGGGGGCGATCACCTTCACTTCCGGCATCAGCGCGTAATAGCCGAGTTCGAAACGCACCTGGTCATTGCCCTTGCCGGTGGCGCCGTGGGAAACAGCGTCGGCGCCGGTGGCACGCGCAATCTCGATCTGGCGCTTGGCGATCAGCGGGCGGGCAATCGAAGTGCCAAGCAGGTATTCGCCTTCATAGACCGCGTTGGCGCGGAACATCGGGAAGACGAAATCACGCACGAATTCCTCGCGCAGATCGTCAATGAAGATGTTTTCCGGCTGGATACCGAACTTGAGCGCCTTGGCGCGTGCCGGCTCCAGTTCTTCACCCTGGCCGAGGTCGGCGGTAAAGGTCACCACTTCACACTGGTAGCTGTCCTGCAGCCATTTCAGGATCACCGAGGTATCCAGACCACCCGAATAAGCCAGCACTACCTTGTTGACGTCACTCATTTCTGTTTCCTGTCTTGCGTTGTGCGCAGCCGCTGCTGCGCGCTCTGGTTCAATCGCCCGGGCCTGAGCGGCCAGGCCGGACTGCTCAGGCCTCGATGCGGCCGAGCAGCAGATATTCCATCAAGGCCTTCTGGGCATGAAGACGGTTTTCCGCCTCGTCCCATACCACCGATTGCGGCCCGTCGATCACCTCGGCGGTCACTTCCTCACCGCGATGTGCCGGCAGGCAGTGCATGAACAGCGCAGCGGGATTGGCGGCAGCCATCATCTCGCCATCCACGCACCAGTCGGCAAAAGCGGCCCGCCGGGCTTCGTTTTCGGCCTCGAAGCCCATTGAAGTCCACACGTCAGTAGTAACCAGGTCAGCTCCCCGACAAGCGTCCATCGGATCGGCAAACTGCTCGAAATGGGCGGTGCCGAACAGACCGGCCCGCTCCGGTTCGACTTCATAGCCGGGCGGCGTCGACACGTGCACATTGAAACCGAGCACTTCAGCGGCCTGCAGCCAGGTGTTGCACATGTTGTTGCTGTCGCCGATCCAGGCCACGGTCTTGCCTTCGATCGACCCGCGATGCTCGATGAAGGTGAAGATGTCGGCGATGATCTGGCAAGGGTGATATTCATTGGTCAGGCCGTTGATCACCGGCACGCGCGAATTGGCGGCGAAGCGTTCGACCATTTCCTGCTCGAAAGTGCGGATCATCACCAGATCGCTCATGCGCGAGATCACCTGCGCCGCATCTTCGACCGATTCACCGCGACCAAGCTGGGAGTCGCGGGTGTTGAGGTAGATCGCCGAACCGCCCAGTTGCTGCACCCCGGCTTCGAAAGACAGCCGGGTGCGGGTGCTGGCCTTCTCGAAGATCATCACCAGCGTCCGGTCGAACAGCGGATGATGTGGCTCGTAACGCTTGAACTTGCCCTTGATCCACCCTGCCCGCTCGAACAGGTAGGCGTACTCTTCGCGAGTGAAATCCTTGAACTGCAGATAGTGCCGAATCGCGCTCATCATGCCGCTCCGCTGTCAGCGAGGAAATTGCGCACCATCGGTGCCAGCATGTCGACCAGGGTGCGGGCTTCCTCTGCCGTCATCGTCAGCGCCGGCAGCAGGCGGATCACCCGCTCGGCGGTGACACTGAGCAGCAAGCCATTGGCGGCGGCCAGCCCCATCAGCGCACCACAGGGGCGATCAAGCTCGATGCCGATCAGCAGGCCCTGGCCACGGATGTCGACCACTCCCTGGACGCCGGCCAGCGCCTGGGCAAGACCCTCACGGATCTGCGCGCCGATCGCCAGCGCATTGTCCATCAGTTGTTCGTCGATGATCGCCTCGAAAGTCGCCAGGCCGGCGGCGCAGGCGAGCGGATTGCCGCCAAAGGTCGAGCCATGATTGCCCGGACCGAACAGACCGCTTGCGCGGCCACTGGTGACGAAAGCACCGATCGGCACCCCCGAAGCCAGGCCTTTGGCCAGCGTCATCACGTCAGGGCGCACGCCGGCATGCTGCCAGCCGTACCACTTGCCGGTGCGTCCCATGCCGCACTGCACCTCGTCGCAGATCATCAGCCAGCCTTTTTCGTCGCACAAGGCGCGCAATTCACGCTGGAAAGTGTCGTCGGCAACATTGACGCCACCTTCGCCCTGGATCATTTCCAGCATCACCGCCACCACGTTGCGATCACGTTCGGCAATCTGGCGGATGGCGTTGATGTCCTTGTAGGGCACGCGCAGGAAACCTTGCACCAGCGGCTCGAAGCCGGCCTGCGCCTTGCGGTTGCCGGTCGCTGAAAGCGTCGCCAGGGTACGACCGTGGAAGGCATTTTCCATCACGATGATGTGCGGCAATTCGATGCCGCGCTGGTTGCCGTACATGCGTGCGAGCTTGATCGCTCCTTCATTGGCTTCACAGCCCGAATTGCAGAAGAAGACTTCGTCCATGCCGGAAGTCTCGGCAATGCGATCGGCGAGCTGTTCTTGCAGGGGAATGCCGTACAGGTTGGAAGTGTGGATCAGCTTGCCGGCCTGCTCGGCAATCGCCCGCACCAGTTTCGGGTGGGCGTGGCCCAGGGTATTGACCGCGATGCCGGACAGACCATCCAGATAGCGCTTGCCCGCAGTGTCATGGAGCCAGACTCCTTCTCCGTGGCTGAAGGCAACGGGCAATCTGGCGTAGGTGTTCATGACGTGGGACATGCTGACCTCGAATCTGGCAACAGGGGAACAGGGGAAATTGGGGAGCTGGACGCGACTGCATCAATCGACGCAGCACAAATGACACACGGCAGCCACTGCCGCCGTGTCACCAAGAGGAGAATCTTAAGCCACAACAAGGCGGTCTGTACAGGCACAGATGATGCTCAGGCTCAGGGATGCAGTCCTGCGTCCGCCGCCGCAATCATCCGGATTAGCACAAATGGCCGCAGCGAAGAGCGACATTCTCTGTTAGAATGCAGCGCCTTGCCGGCCGGCGGCTGCCGGGACATTCGGGGACATCCAGCACCCACCGATGTCTGTCTGACCCTCGCCCGCCCTGCCGGTCCGGAATCAAGACCAGCCCGGCACAAGGCGGCAGCACACTGCAAAGCAGGCCGCTGGCCTTTCCTCACCTGGTCAGGCACCTGTGCCGCAGGGCCACTTTCCGCAGCCAGAGCACCAGCATGACGCAAAGAATCGAGAACTTCATCATCGTCGGCCTCACCAGCGCAGGAAAGCGGTTCCGTCCCAGCGACTGGTCGGAGCGCCTGTGCGGAGTCATGTCGGCCTTCGGCAGTGACAACCGCATGACTTACTCGCCTTATGTGCGCCCCGGCTGCAGCCTGAGTGGCGACAAGACGGTGCTGGTCGATGCCCGCCTGTACGATGTCGAGCCAATGGCTTACAACTTCATGGTCAGCTTTGCCCGCGACAACGATCTGCAGGTCGAGTGGATGGGCAACGAAGCGCTTTGAGCGCAACCCGGCTTTCCGCCCTGCCGCTTTCCGCCCTGCCCTAACCCCGTTCTCGCCAACCTCGTCATCGGCACCCACCGCGAAGCCCCGGACAAAAAGACTGGCGCAACAAAAAAGCGACCCGCAGGCCGCTTTTTTGTTGCTGATCACCAGGGCTCAGTCAATCATCAGGCAGCCATTGCCTTCACGGCAGCCGACAGACGGCTCTTGTGGCGGGCAGCCTTGTTCTTGTGGATGATCTTCTTGTCTGCGATGCAGTCAATGGTGCTCATCGAGCTGCGAAAGACCGACTGTGCCGCAGCCTTGTCGCCCGCTACGACGGCCTTGCGCACCGCCTTGATCGCGGTACGCAGGCGCGAGCGAAGGCTGGCGTTGTGGGCGCGAGACTTGACTGCCTGACGTGCGCGTTTGCGAGCTTGTGCCGAGTTGGCCATAGATGTAATTCCGTATGAATGATTCTGACAAGTCCGCGATTATATTCAATGAAACCGGGAAATGCAATACTGCAAATCCTCGATACGCAAACCATCACCCCTGCAAATCATGTTGCAAGCTCTCAAGCTCTTGTCCGGCGAGAACAAAATCAAAGCTATCGAGCGCGTTGCCGAGTTTCGTCAGCCTTGCGCCATCGACCAGCTCGCGGATGGCCTGCCAGGCTTGCTCCGGCCATTCGCCGATACTGACCCCGGCCGCCAATGCCGCCAGCGCCGCCTGCAGACGGATTGAATCGGCTTCATTCAGCACCGCTTCCGTCACTTCCGGCTCCGGCGCGGCTTCCATTGCCTTGGCGCGGAAGCGCTCGAGCGCACTCCGTGCGCTGGCAAGCGCCGGCGGCAGGCTGGCAAACAGCGTGCCCAGCGCGGCACTGTTCGCCGTCACCGCGCGTGCGGCGTCTTCAAGCTGTCCTGCTTGCTGACTGAGCTGCACAAGGCCAAGGTTGGCACTGCTGCCCCTCAGGCGATGCGCCTGGGCGGCCGCTTCATCGTGCTCGCTGCGCTCGATGGCCATCTGCAAGGCGGACAGATCCTCCGTCGCATGCCCCATGAAGCGCTCCAGTGCGCGCAGCAGCGCACCGGCACTGCCCCAGTTGGCTACGGCACGGTGCGCATCAAGCACCATTCCTGCTGAAGGCTCGCTTGCCGGTGTCGCCTCCTTGTGATCAGAGTCGATATCCAGCACCCGATCAATTTCGGCAAACAGCTTGTCACGTTCGACCGGCTTGCTGGCAAAACCGTCCATGCCGGCAGCCAGGGCCCGGCACTGATCATCAGCCAGCACA
The DNA here is from genome assembly GCA_034005275.1 of Thauera sp. GTDB lineage: Bacteria > Pseudomonadota > Gammaproteobacteria > Burkholderiales > Rhodocyclaceae > Thauera. The sequence continues at coordinate 16,682 of JAVEVA010000002.1, forward strand.
TTCGCCGACAGCGCAATCACTGGCGTGCGTGTGCGCCCTTGTTGATCCTCCCAGCGACGCAACAGGCGACAGGCTTCAAAGCCATCGATCTCCGGCATCTGCAGATCCATCAGCACGACATCAAATTCGCCGTCGACACAGCGGCGAACGGCCTCTTCGCCACCGCTGGCACACTCCAGCTGATGACCACGTGCGGTGAAGATCACTTCGAGCAATTCCAGATTGGTGGCAACGTCATCAACCGCCAGAATGCGCAGCGGCCTCACCTGTCGATCCTGGGTGCGCGGGCGCTCACTGATGTGTGCCTCCTGCTGCTGCCCGGCGACCGCCTGCAAGGGCAGGCTGACGGTAAACAGACTGCCGACTCCCGGCTTGCTGTCCGCCGTGACCTGCCCGCCCATCAGATCGACCAGCTTGCGAACAATCGTCGTCCCCAATCCGGTACCGCCATAATGCCTGGAGGTGGAAGCATCCGCCTGGGCAAAAGGTTCAAATACATGTTCGAGTGCCGTTTCATCCATGCCGATGCCGGTATCGCGGATTTTCAGCACGACTCCGGCCGCATCCGCTGCGACTTCGAGCGAAACCCTGCCCTGGTGGGTGAATTTGAGCGCATTGCCCAACAGGTTGAGCAGGATCTGCTGAATGCGGAAAGCATCGCCAAGCCAGTGCTGCGGCATGCTTGCCGGGCACAGCAGCACGAGCTCCAGTCCGCGCTTGCAGGCTTCGATTTCCAGCGACTCGATGATCCGCTCACACAGGGCGCGCAGATCGAAAGCGCGCAGCTCAAGCTTGAAAGCGCCCTTGTCGAGCTTGGCCGAATCGAGAATGTCATTGAGCAGACGCAGCAGGGAACGCGCCGACTGATGAATGGTGGCCAGCTGACGTTGCTGAGAGGGGTTGAGCTCGGTATCGAGCAAGGCTTCGCTGAAACCGATCACCGCATTCATCGGCGTGCGGATTTCGTGGCTCATGTTGGCGAGGAAATTGGCCTGGGCCTGATTGGCCCGCTCTGCTGCCTCCTTGGCCTGCAACAGCGCCCTCTCATGCGCCTTCTGGGTTGTGATGTCGCGAAATACCACCACGCAACCGCTGGTGTTGTCGCTTTCTCCCAGCGGCGAGACCACCAGCGACACCGGGAAAATCTCACCATTGCGGCGGCGAAAATGGAGATTGGAAAATTGTTCGCTGCGCAGCACCCTGCCATCCTGCAGGCAGGCGCACATCGGGCAGGGCTCATCGCCATCACTGCATGCAGCCCCCGACAGCACATGACGATGCAGCGGCTCTCCCCACAGCTCCGCACGCGTCCAGCCCAGCATTCGCTCGGCCTGCGGATTGAGCAGCACGCAACGCTCTTCGGCATCGAGCACGGCAACGCCCTCGCCCAGGTTTTCCATCACTCCGGAAAGGAAACGCTGCTCCTGCTCCAGCTTGAGCTCGAGCTGCTTCTGGGCGGTGATGTCGGTGCGCGCCGACAGGTATTGAAAAGGCAGGCCATCCTCGTCCAGACAAGGCATGATGGTCGCTGCAACCCAGTAATAACTGCCGGTTGCAGTGCGGTTGCAGATCTCGCCATGCCAGGTCTCGCCACTGGAAATCGTCTGCCACAGCTCGTTGAAAAACGCCTTGCTGTGGCGGCCCGAAGCGACAATGCTGTGATTCTTGCCCAACAGCTGCTCGCGATCCATCTCGTTCAGCGTGCAGAACAGATCATTGGCATAGATGATGTTGGCGTCGATATTGGTGGCGCTGACGATGGCATGGGCATTGAGCACCTGGTCGCGCAGACTCAGCTCCTGATTGCTCGCCAGCAGCTGGTCAACACCACTCCTGGCACGGAGCAGGGATTGGTCGAAAGCGTTCCAGTCACCCGGTTCCTGCCCCAGACGCACGAGGATCGAATCGACGAAATCCTGCAGCCGGTGCAGGCGCTCGGCCTGTTCGGGGATGGCAGCGGGATTGTCTGTGGTACAGCGGGTGGGGCTGTGGCTGGCACTGGCAGGGAAAGACGGCAAGGCACTGTTGGGGGGATCCATCGTCGACATCGTCATGTGCTGGGCGCGAAGCGCAGGTTGAGCCGGGAGCCAAACTTAGCCGCCTTGCCGACCAAGCGCAAGCCGCAACCGGTCAGCTCCCTGACAACTCCACCCTGCTTCCGCAGAAAAACGTCCCGCCAGCACCATGCAGGCTCGTGCCCGCTACTTGCCCCTCCCTTTCCTGTCAGCCTGGCTGAGCTGCAGCACGTAAGCGGCCAGCAGATGGATTTCCGCTGCGCTCAAGCGCCCCTGCCAGGCGGGCATTTCGCCCTGCCGGCCGTTGTTGATGCTGGCCTCGATCTCGGCCAGGCTGCCACCGTAGAGCCAGACCGAATCCGTCAGGTTCGGTGCGCCGATCAGCGGATTGCCCTTGCCATCACTACCGTGACAGGCGACACAGGTCGACTTGAACGCTTCCTCTCCGGCGACCGCCATCCTTGCCATTCCGGCATCGTGAGGCAGGCCACCCATGCTCAGGCTGCGCACATACTGAGCCAGATTCCTGACTGTTTCCGCCCCCAGTGAATTCCACGGCGGCATGGCGCCGGTGCGCCCGTCGGTGATCGAAGCCAGGATGTCTTCGGCACTGCCGCCATACAGCCAGTCCTCATCATCCAGGCGCGGCGCGCCCAGCAAGTGATTGCCCTGTGCTTGCCGACCATGGCAGGCAGCGCAGTTGTCAATGAACAGCCTCGCCCCCAGACGCTGTGCCACCGGATCACCCGCAGCCTGCTCGATGCTCATCGCCTGCAAACGCTGCAGTTCCGGTTCCAGTTTTCCGGCATTGAGCTCGGCAGCATGGTCGTGCTCACCAACCGAAGTCCAGCCCAGCACCCCCTGAAAAGCGCCGAAGCCTGGATAAAGCACCAGATAGCCGAACGCACCGAGAAACATCGCCCACGACACCGCGAGCCACCACCTCGGCAGCTTGTGCAGCCCTTCACGGATCTTGCCGTCGGCCCACACGTGCCCGGTGGTGCCATCCGGTCCGACCGGAATCTTCGCATGAGGCGCCCACAGAAAGAGGAAGAAGATCACGCCGAGATTGAACACCACCAGCGCCATCACCCATAGTGACCAGCCCGTAGTCATGACTTGTCCTCCTCTGTTTCCGGCGCCCTCACCCGATTATCTGCCCGCATGTCTTCCATCGGCATGCGTGACAGACGCCTGAAGACGCGCTCATGGCGCGGCCGCCAGGCCCAGATCCAGATGCCGATGAACAGCCCCATCAGCAGCAGGATGATGACGCCGGTTGCATGCCCCCACCAGGATCCGGCCAGCGGCTTGAGCAGACTCACCGCGACCTGTTCGCTCAGGGCACTCATGACGCACTCCCCCTGCCACCGGCAGTCGCCTGCGGCACATTCACCACTCCGAGGCCTTGCAGATAGGTGATGAGGGCGTCGAGCTCGCTCAGCCCGTCCACTGCCGCTGGTGCAGCTTCGATCTCGGCATCGGAATACGGATGGCCGAGCCGGCGCAACACTTTCATTCGTGCAGCCAGATCGACACCATCAATGCTGGCGTGCTCCAGCCAGGGATAGGCCGGCATGTTCGATTCGGGCACTACTGCACGCGGGTCGAGCAGGTGCTCCCGCTGCCACAGATCGGAGTACTTGCCCCCCACCCGCGCCAGATCCGGCCCTGTGCGCTTTGAGCCCCACTGAAACGGCCGGTCGTAGACCGATTCGTCCGGAGTCGAATAAGCACCATAACGTTCAGTTTCAAAGCGCAAGGTACGCACCATCTGCGAATGACACAGGTAACAGCCTTCACGCACATAAATCTCGCGCCCGGCCAGATGCACCGCGTCGTAAGGACGGATGTTTTCTGGTGGCTTGTTCGCCAGCGCCTGAAAAAACAGCGGCGCCACTTCCGCCAGACCACCGAGCGACACCATGATGAAAGTGAGGATGCCGTACAGCCAGGCGTTTTTCTCGATGTACTCAAAATGACGGTAAGCCATCTCATCCTCTCCTCAGTTGTGCGCGACCATGGCACTGCCGGCATGGGCGAAGGTGCCCGGTACCGCAGCCGGCTGCAGGCGTGGCTGGTTCTGGTCGACCGCCGTGCGCCACAGATTCCAGGTCATCAGGCACATGCCGCACCAGATCAGCACTCCGCCCGACCAGCGCACGATATAAAGCGGCTTGATGGTGATCAGGCTATCGATGAAGGGATAGACCAGCGAACCATCCGCCGCCGTTGCGCGCCACATCATTCCGGCGGTGATGCCCGAGGTCCACATCGACACCACGTACAGCAAGGTGCCAAGCAGATGGAGGCGGAAATGCCATTCCATCGCCCGCGTCGAATGCATCGCTTCACGATCGAATACTCTGGGCGCCATCGAGTACAGCGAACCGATGGTGATCATCGCCACCCAGCCAAGCGTGCCGGAATGGACGTGGGCCACCGTCCAGTCGGTGTAATGCGACAGTGAATTGACCGTCTTCACCGCCATCAGCGAGCCTTCAAAAGTCGATGCGCCGTAGAAGATCAGCGACAGCACCATGAACTTCGCTGCCGGGTCGACGCGCACCCGCTGCCAGGAACCATTGAAAGTGAGCAGGCCATTGGCGGCCGAACCCCAGCTCGGCATCAGCAGCACCAACGAGAACGCCATCGCCACCGACTGCACCCAGTCCGGCAGCGCGGTGTACATCAGGTGATGCGCACCGGCCCACATATAGACCGAAATCAGCGCCCAGAAATTGACAATCGAGAAGCGGTAGCTCCACAGCGGTTGCTGGGCCTGACGCGGCACGAAGTAATACATCATGCCAAGAAAGCCGGCGGTGAAGATGAAAGCCACCGCATTGTGGCCATACCACCACTGCACCATCGCATCCGCCACGCCGGAGTAGATCTGGTAGGACTTGGTCCACGACACCGGAATGGCAAGGTTGTTGACCACATGCAACAGGCCAACGGCGATGATGAAAGCACCGAAATACCACACCGCGACATAGATGTGATGGATGCGACGCCGCGCCACGGTGGCAAAGTACACCGTGCCGAAGGCAATCCAGACCACTGCAATCAGCACATCGACGAACCATTCCGGCTCGGCGTATTCCTTGCTCTGGGTGATGCCGAGCGGCATGGTGATCATCGCGATCACACAGGCCAGCTGCCAGCCCCAGAAGGTGAAACCGGCCAGCTTGCCGAGCGCCAGCCGGGTGTGGCCGGTGCGCTGCACGACGTAGTAGCAGGTCGACATCAAGGCCGAGCCGCAGAAGCCGAAAATGACACCGAAAGTATGATCCGGCCGCAAACGACTGAAAGTGAGCCAGGGTCGCTCGAAACTCAGCCAGGGCCAGGCCAGTTCGGCCGCAACATAGACCCCGGCCAGCATGCCGACGATCGCCCACGCCATGGTCGCCCACAGGAACTGGCGCACCGCCCTGTCGTCGTAATATTCCGTCTCAGCCACGATGACCTCCATGCCGGGGTCGGAGATCACCACATGCCGCCAACGACGTCGATCGTCAGTCCGGGCGACAGCGGATAATTCCCGAGTGATTTACTTGGTTTTATCCTAGCAGGATGAAATCCGATTTGCAGATGAAAATTATTTATCAGCTTTGTCGCCCTGTCTGCGCGACGCAACCCGACAGCCGAGGTCAGCACCACCAAACACCTGCCCAACGAGCACGTCGGGCAAGATTGAAGGATAATCGCATGCAGCCCTCCATTCCTCCGCCTTGCAATGCCACCTGTGCCCAACCCTTCCGAAACCGCACGTGAAACCTTGCGACAACTGGCGCTGCGCCGCATCACGCCGACGCCGGAAAATTACCGCCAGATCTATCACGAGATCGCGGGCACACCACTGAACGAAAACCAGACCGGCAACGGCCGGGGCAATGACGGCAGCAAAGACAGCGGCAGTGGCAATGACGGCCTGCGTCAGGTGCTCAGCCGCCTGCCGCGAGGCAGTGCGGAGCAGCAGCGGCTGGTTCGCCAGCTCGAACAGACGCTGACCAGCGGCAACGAAGCCCAGACTCTCCAGGCCCTCGATCAGTACTTCGAGCTGATCCGCACCGGTGACAGCCTGGCCTGGAACGAACTCATCGCCAACCTGCTGCGCGCCTGGGAGTCACGCCACCAGGGCTGGACCACGGCGCGCAAACGGGAATCACTCGACCGGGTACTGCAGACCAGTGAACCGTTGACGCTCTACAACCGCCTGCAAGGCCTGTTGCGTGGCTGGAGCCAGACTGCAGCCGAAACCGATCCGGCATTGCCGCTTGCAACCGGTGATCTCCCTGCCGGCGTCACCTCCTCCAGCCTGCCGGCCGCCAGCGGCACTCCCCTGCCGCCCGGGCTGGAGCTGCTACCCGCCCTGCGCCAGTTGCTGAGTGCTGCGCTGAGCGAAGTCATTCCATCCTTCGTCGGCGCCCACCCGGATCTCAGCCGGGAGATCGAGCAGCTTGCCACCCAGGCTGGCCAGATCGAAAACCAGCGTCACATCGAGACATTGGCCCAGCGCATGCGTCAGCTCGCCCACCGTCTGGAGATGGTGACTGCGGACGATGCCGAAATCCGCGCCGGCCTGCTCGAACTGCTGCGCTTGCTGCTGCGCAACATCGACGAGCTGGTGCTCGACGACAAATGGTTTGCCGGCCAGATCCAGATGCTGCGCGAACTGGTCGACACGCCTCCCAACCCGCGCACGCTCGACGATGCCGGCCGCCGCCTGAAGGAGCTGATCTACAAGCAGAGCCAGCTCAAGCACAACCTGATCCAGACCCAGCTCCAGTTGCGCAGCATGCTCGCCGGCTTTGTCGACCAGCTGGCCAACTTCTCGCAAAGCACCGGCAGCTATCACGACCGGATCGGCAGCTGCGCCCAGCGCATCGCCAATGCCAACGAAATCAGCGAGATCGCTCCTTTGATCGATGAAGTGATGCGTGAAACGCGCTCCATCCAGGAGGAAACCCTGCGTTCACGCAAGGAACTGGATGCTACCCGCCAGCAAGTCGAAACTGCTGAGCAGCGGATTGTCGGCCTGCAGCGCGAACTGGACGAGGCCAGCCGGATGATGCGTCACGACCAGCTCACCGGCATCCTCAATCGCCGTGGCCTGGAAGAGATGTTCGAAGCGGAAAGTGCCCGTGCCCGCCGTCGCCACAGCACTCTGGCGATCGGCCTGCTCGACATCGACAACTTCAAGAAACTCAATGACACCCATGGTCACCAGGTCGGTGACCAGGCACTGGTGCACCTGGCCGAGGTCATCCGCCGCCATCTGCGCCCGCAAGACGTTTTCGCCCGCTATGGCGGCGAAGAATTCGTCATCCTGCTGCCGGAAGCCGAAACCGAAGAGGCCTACGCGGTGCTGACCCGGTTGCAGCGCGAACTGACCCGTGAATTCTTCATGGCTGACCAGCAACGCCTGGTGATCACCTTCAGTGCCGGTCTCAGCCTGGTGGCGGAAGGCGAAGGCATGCAGCCCGCGCTCGAACGTGCCGACGCCGCGATGTATGAAGCCAAGCAGGCCGGACGCAACCGGGTGGTGATTGCCGCCATCGACCAGTCAGCCGGCGACCCGCCTGGCAGCGTCGGCTGACCGAGCAGCCCAGCCCAGCCGCACGCTCAGGAAAGGCTCAGAAAAGCTTGCTGCGGCGCTTGAGCAGAGCCGACAGCCCCATGCCGGCCAGCATCGCGACGACAAAGACTACCCCTTCGCCCAGGCCGCTGCCAACCAGCACCAGCCCCGGCCCGGGGCAAATGCCGCCCAGCCCCCAGCCAATGCCGAACACCACGCTGCCCGTCACCAGCGGGCGATCGATCGCACGCGCGGTCGGCAGCATCATCGGCCCGCCGAGCAGCGCCTGACTGCGTTTGCGCAGGCTGGCAAAGCCGAGCATGCCGATGCCCACCGCCCCGCCCATCACCAGCGCCAGCGAAGGATCCCAGGATCCGAACAGATCGAGAAAACCGAGCACCTTGGCCGGATTGCTCATGCTCGACAGAATCAGGCCAAGGCCGAACACCAGGCCAACCAGCAAAGAAAGCAGCACTTTCATCGATACGTCTCAGCTAGCCAGATGGCGAAACAGATATACGGTGGCAAAACCACTCGCCATGAAACACAGCGTGGCGACCAGCGAGCGCAGGGACAAGCGCGATAATCCGCACACCCCATGGCCACTGGTGCAGCCCGAGCCAATACTGGCGCCAAATCCGACCAGCAAACCGGCGATCAGCAGGCGCAACCAGCCGGCTTCGATGTCTACCGCCGGCAGCTCGGCAAACAGCGCGTACAAGGACGGTGCCAGCAACAGGCCAAGCACGAAAGCCGCCCGCCAGGCCAGCTCGGCCGGCGTGCGCCGCTCCAGCAGACCACCGATGATGCTGCTCACACCGGCAATCCGGCCGTTGAAGGCAAACAGCATCAGCGCCGCAAGGCCGATCAGCAGCCCGCCACCAAACGCGGAAAAAGGGGTGAAGCTTGCCCAGTCAATACTCATTCATTCACCAATCCAGCAGATGAA
>JAVEVA010000002.1:25326-28535 GCA_034005275.1 Thauera sp.
CGATAGCGGTCGAACTTGCTCATCCGGGTCTTGCTGGCATAGCTCAACCCCAGGGTCAGGCCCGGACTGATCTCGCCGGTGTAGCCCAGACGCACGCCCCAGCCATTGGCCGAGTCACTGCCGCGATTGGAGAAGCGGTCCCCCGTCGCCGAGCTGGCGGCAAAAGGCTGGACGCCTTTGGCCTTGAAGCGCTGGTGGGCGAAATTGAGCGCCAGCCCGAAAGCGTGGCGGTCACCCGGCTTGTAGGCCAGCGCCGGCGAAATGAACAGCTGCTCCAGGCTGACCCCGGCCGAACCGCTGGCGCCCAGGCCAGCCCAGGGATTGCGTCGATAATCGGTGTTCATCCCGCCATGGCCATAGATCGCCAGACTCGCCGCCCACTCCGGGCCGAGCTGACGAACATAGCCGATTTCGGGAAGATGGAAGTTCTGCTTGCCATTGCCGCTGAAATTGCCGTCCAGGCCAAAAGCGTTGCCGCGCACCCTGGCGTCGCGTTTCGGCTGAAACCACAACAGACCGATATCGGCCCGGTTGCCGACAAAGGCAATCCCCGCCGGGTTGGTCGCCGAAGCCATGCCATCCTGCGGCAAGGCAATTCCCGCTCCCGCCATACCGACGGCCTTGATGCCGTAACCGTGGGAAAAATAGCCGTTGGTAGCCTGCGCCGGACCGGACAGCAGCAGCGCGAGCAGAAGGGCTGAGGGAGCAAGACGAATGCAGCGGACGTGATTCATGGAGCCTTCCGGAAAGTCGGGGTCGAATGATGAGGCCGCGAAGCTTAACGGGAAGGCAGGGGAAAGCGAATGTTGATATTCTTATATGATCATGAAACAAAATGATATGAAACCGGGAAAAAGATCCGGCCACCGGAACGACAACCGGGCAGCCTGAGCTGCCCGGTTTCTCTGACTGTGGTGTGCAGTTCAGCTGCCTGCGCAGCCACAACCGCCGCCACCGCCACCACAGCTGCCAGCCTCACCCGTGGCCGGAGTGCCGGCATGACCGCCGACCTGGATGACGAAGTCAATGACGATATTGCCCGGCTCACGGGCAACGTAGTTGATGCCGACCTGATCGCCGTAGCGCTGCTGGATCTGGTTGAGCAGCGGGATCGGATCGTGGTCATTGACAAAGCGCATCGTCTCGCCGTTGTCGAGTGCTTCCAGCGCACCAAAGATGGCGGCATGGCGAAAACGCTTGGCAACGCCACGCGCATCAAAAGGGTATACAGCAAGTTCGGACATGATCGAAATTCCTTTCGCAAAGGGTGAAACCGCGCAGATCTGAGCAACAGCGCGCCCCGGACAAGGCCAGACGGCGGGCACGCAGGGTGAGCAATTCTGCGCGCCTCGCCAGGCAGCTGCCTTGAGCCAGGGCAAGATGGCGATCCTGGCGCCAGCATTCAAGCCGATCACCAATCTTGATCAGGACGATCAACTCTGCCCGGCTTTATAAAATATCAGTTATTGATTATATTGCATCGCAGCAAATCCATTTCCCCTCATGAGTCCCTGCCAATGAAACCATCCGCCCCTGAACCCAATCCGACGAGCCGCCTCGCCCACTTCCCGATTGCCCTGTTTGCCACCGTGATGGGCAGTGCCGGGCTGGCGATTGCCTGGTTGAAAGCTCACCAGCTCAATGGCTTGCCGCTCGACATCGGTATCGGTCTGCGCTGGTTCGCCAGCGGTCTGTTCGTCTTGCTGCTCGTCAGCTACCTGCTCAAGCTGCTGCGTCATCCGACCGCAGTGAGAAGCGACTTTGCCCACCCGGTGAAACTCAATTTCTTTCCTGCGATCTCGATTGGCCTGCTGTTGCTTGCCGTGAGCTGGGCGCAGGATGCACCCGGCGCGGCACGGGTGATGTGGATGATCGGTGCCACTGCCCACCTGTTGTTCACTCTTGCGGCGATGACCAGCTGGATTCATCACAGCCACTATCAGATCACTCACGCCACCCCAGCCTGGTTCATCCCGGTGGTGGGCAACGTCATCGTGCCGATCGCCGGCATGCGTTTTGCCCATCCCGATCTGAGCTGGTTCTTCTTCAGCATCGGCATCGTGTTCTGGCTGGTGCTGCTCACCATCATCCTCTACCGGCTGTTCTTTCACGATCCCCTGCCCCCGCGTCTGATGTCGACCCTGTTCATCCTCATCGCGCCACCGGCTGCGGCTTTCCTCGCCTACATCACTCTCACCGGCGAGGTAGACAACTTCGCCCGGGTGCTCTATTTCAGTGCGCTGTTCCTCACCCTGCTGCTCGGTCTCAATGGCCTGCGTTTCCTGCGCCTGCCGTTTTTCATCTCAGCCTGGGCCACTTCCTTTCCACTGGCGGCAATCACCATCGCCAGTCTCGAAATGCAGGCGCGCAGCGGCGGTTTCTACAACTTGCTCAGTGGCGTGCTGCTCACCGTCACTACGGTACTGGTTGCGATCCTGATCCTCAAAACCGTGCAGGCAGCGCTGCGCGGACAGATCTGCGTACCGGAGTAAGTGACACCGACAAGACTGCATGTGAGGCAAAAAAGGAAGCGGAGCCGGGGGCAAAGCTTTCGGTTCCGCTGCTTCGGGGGGACGATCGTAGAGGGGTCGATCACGGCAGGGCCCCGATTCAGCTCCGCTTCCAGCAACAATATAAGCAAATGCTGTGCCAGTTTGAAAATGCCGCTTTGGCCACCTTTCAGCGGCTCTGTAGCGGCAAAATTATCTGCTAACTGCCATAAAGGCATTATTTACTGCCTTTATGGCATGAACGCTGCCTTTGTGGCAGTAAAACTCGGCCTGAATCGATCTGTTGATCCGCCATGCAATCGGCAGTCTCAACGCCTTGTCAGCAAATTCACCACTTGCTAATATTGATATCCGTTGCTGCCGCCCTGCAGTTCCCGTCACGATCAGGAGTTCCCGCATGAAGCGTCTTTTCATCGCCGCCGCCATCGGCTTCAGCAGTCTGGCTGCCCACGCTGTCGACATCGCCATCTCGGCCGCCGATACCCACGCCAGAATCCAGCAGGCGGATCACAAAGTGCTGTTTGTCGACGTGCGCGACCCAGTGGAGATCATGTTCGTCGGCTTCAGCGACGCAGTCGATGTGAACATTCCCTACCTGCTTGTCGATCGCACCCAGTGGAATGCCGAAAAAGGCGTGTTCCGCACCATGCAGAACCCCGACTTCATCGCCCGGATCAAGGCCGAACTCGACAAGCGTGG
>JAVEVA010000002.1:28635-105365 GCA_034005275.1 Thauera sp.
CAGTCGATGTGAACATTCCCTACCTGCTTGTCGATCGCACCCAGTGGAATGCCGAAAAAGGCGTGTTCCGCACCATGCAGAACCCCGACTTCATCGCCCGGATCAAGGCCGAACTCGACAAGCGTGGTCTGGACAGCAACACCGAAATCATCACCATGTGTCGCTCCGGCAGCGAACGTGGCGAACCGAGTGCCAACTTCCTGCGTGAAAACGGCTTTCCCAACGCGCGCTACGTGGTCAATGGTTTCCAGGGCAGCCCGCTGAAAGAAGGCGCGCAGGCCGGCATGCGCCTGCAGAACGGCTGGCAGAACAGCGGTTTGCCGTGGTCACCGAAAATGAACCCGGCAAAGATCTACCGCGTCGATCAGGGCCAATAAGACACAGGACAGTTCAATCAACACCAGTTCGCGGCTTGCGCCGCTCCTTGTACCGCTCATGCGTCCGACTTCATAGGAGCGGCGCAAACCGCGAACACCCTCTGAGCGAACTGGCCGCACCAGCTGGAAAGCGGGTCGAGAGCGCATTTTTCTTTCCCTCGCCGCTCGCCTATCATGCAATATCCCCATCGTTCCCGAAGGAGCCTGCATGAGCCAAACTCCGCCCTCTTCCCCTGACGCCACTGCGGCGGGGAAGCAAGCTTACCTGCCGCCGCGCATCTGGCGCTGGCAGCAACCGAATGGCGGCGAGTTCGCCAACATCAACCGCCCGATCGCCGGCGCCACCCATGAGCGCGCGTTGCCGCGTGGCCAGCACCCGCTGCAGCTGTACTCGATGGCCACCCCCAACGGCATCAAAGTCACTGTGATGCTCGAAGAGCTGCTGGCACTCGGCCACCAGGGCGCCGAATACGACGCCTGGCTGATCCGCATCGGCGATGGCGACCAGTTCGGCAGCGGCTTTGTCGAGCTCAACCCCAATTCCAAGATCCCCGCCCTGCTCGATTGCAGCGGCCCCGCGCCAGTGCGGGTGTTCGAATCCGGCGCCATCCTGCTCCATCTGGCCGAAAAATTCTCCGCCCTGCTGCCAAGCGCTGGCCCCGCGCGCAGCGAAGTCCTGTCCTGGCTGTTCTGGCAAGTCGGCTCCGCGCCCTACCTCGGCGGCGGTTTCGGCCACTTCTACGCCTATGCGCCCGACAAGATCGAATACGCCATCGATCGCTTCACCATGGAAGCCAAACGGCAGATGGACGTGCTCGACCGCCAGCTTGCCAGCCGAGCCTGGATCGCCGGCGACGACTACAGCATTGCCGACATCGCGATCTGGCCCTGGTACGGCCTGCTCGCACTCGGTGAAATCTACGAGGCGGGCGAATTCCTGCAGGTGCACGAATACCGCCACCTGGTTGCCTGGGCCAAACGCATTGCCGCGCGACCAGCTGTGCAGCGCGGACGGATGGTCAATAATCCGCGCGGCCCGCTTGACCGCCAGCTGCACGAGCGCCATCAAGCCAGTGATTTCGACACCCGCACCGAGGACAAGCTGCAAGCCGGCCGCACCCAGGGCTGAACTCGGCGCCGAACTCAGGGTTTGCAGCGCGCACTCGACACCAGACCGGGCAGAGACCCTCACGCCTGCCCGTCTGTCCTTCTTTTTCTCCTCCGTCCACCACAGGAGTTGTCCGCATGAGTCAGCACAGCATCTGGAATCAGCGTTACAGCGATGTCGGCGAAGCCTATCTCTATGGCACTGAGCCCAACCGTTTTCTCGCCCGCCGCGAAACCCTGCTGCAAAACGGTCACAATGCCTTGTCGATCGCCGATGGCGAAGGACGCAATTCGGTATGGCTGGCCGAACAGGGACTGGAAGTCACCGGCATTGAAATCTCCTCCGTCGCCATTGCCAAAGCGCGTCATCTGGCCGCTGCGCGCCAGGTCGACGTCAACTTCATCCAGGCCGACCTGCTCGCCCCAAGCTGGCCACCCGCAGAAATGCGCGACGCCTTCGACTGGGTGATCGGCATCTTCATCCAGTTCGTCGGCCCGGAATGGCGCGAGCGCCAGTTTGACGTGATGAAGCAGCACACCCGCCCCGGGGGCCGCATCCTGCTGCAAGGCTATACCCCGCAGCAGGTCGAACTGGGTACCGGCGGCCCTTCGGCCGTTGAAAATCTGTACACCGCCGAGCTGCTGCGTGAAGCTTTCGCCGACTGGGAAATCGAAGAACTGGTCGAGTACGAAGACAGCCTCGAAGAAGGCAGTGGCCACGTCGGCCGCTCCGCCCTCATCGGCATGGTGGCACGCAAACCGGAAGCTGCCTGAACAGAGCAAATCAAACCGGAGCAAGGGCGTCCCGGCAGCAGGCGCCCGCTCCTGCCCGATCACCGATACAATCGATTACGGTCGATTCGATATCGCGCCCGCGCCAGCTCAAGCCTTGACGGCAAGCGCGCCTGCCGCCCTGCGCTGGCGAAGCTGCTCGAACAGACAGACCGCCACCGCCGCACCAACATTGAGCGATTCGGTACCGACCGCCAGCGGAATCATCACTTCCAGCCCGGCACAGGCCCGCAGCGCCGGTGACAGCCCACGCCCTTCGGCGCCGAACAGCCAGGCGCAAGGCGAACGCAGCTCGGTGGCATACAAGTCCTGCGCCCGAGCACTGAGCGCCGTCGCCAGCACCTTGCCCGGATAGGCCGCCAGCGCCGCCGGCAAATCCGCCACCTCATGCAGACGCAGAACAAAATGCGCGCCCATCCCGGCCCGCAGCACGCGCGGTGACCACACTCCGGCACAACCGGGGCCAAGCAGCACCTCAGTGATCCCCGCCGCTGCCGCCGTGCGCAAGATGCTGCCCAGATTGCCCGGGTCCTGCACCCCGTCCAGCACCAGCCAGTCGCCGTCGCTCGCCGGCACAGCCAGCGGCGGCGGCATCGCCGCCAGCGTCAGCACTCCCGAAGGCGAATCCACCGGACTGAGCTGGGCAAACAAGCGATCCGGCAGCCGGAAGCACGGCAGGCCAGCACCGGCACGCGCCAGCAATGCGGCAATTTCCTCCTGTTCCGCACCACTGGCCGACACCACCATCGCCTGCAACGGCCACTGACGATCGAGCGCCGCCGTCAGCAGATGGGCGCCATCGAGCACGGTTTCGCCCTGCTCGCGACAAGCACGCGCCGAGCCGGTCAGCAGGCGCAGTTTCTTCACCAGTGGATTGTCGCGAGAGCTGATGTCCTTCATTTTCAACCGGATACCTGAAGCGGGAAGCGCATCATATAGCAAGGCAGTGGATCGCTGCAGCGGCCTTGCTCAAGCGAGCACCGCACTTCACGGTCCGACCGGACTTGCTGCTGCGTGGCAAGGGCTGGAATATCAGCCTGGAGCCAGAGCATTCACCACCGCCATTTCAGCCCCGTTGGGCGACAATAGCGTCTTTGCCGTCTGTCTGTTTCCTGCACCATTGCCACGATGATCACCGCTGCATCCAGCCCTGCTCCCACCGTCGATTTTTACCGCAACCTGCAGTTCGCTTTCGATTTTTTCAACGAGCAGCTTTTCGACAATGCTTTGCCGCCCTGCCTGATCACCATGCGGGCTTCCGGTCGGCAGTTCGGTTACCACCACAGCAGCCGTTTCATCAATCGCAACGGCGACCTGATCGATGAGTTGGGCCTGCATCCGGGCTTTTTCACTTTGCGCCCGGTGGAAGAAGTGCTGTCGACCCTGGTGCATGAGATGGTGCATCACTGGCAGCATGGCGCCGGCAAGCCGACTACCAGCAACCCGCACAACCGCGAATGGGCGCAGAAGATGCGTGACATCGGTCTGGAGCCTTCATCCACCGGCTTGCCGGATGGCAAGGACAGCGGACGCACGGTGAGCCATTACATCCATCCAGACGGCGCTTTCCTGCGCGCCTGCCGCCAGCTGCTCGCCCGGGGCTTCGAGCTGCAATGGTATGACCGCCACCTGCCGCGCACCCAGTACGACAGCGAGCAACGCCAGCAAGCGCTGGAAGCTGCCGGAGTAGCGGTCGAAGTCAGCCCGCCGCCGCTGGAACAGATTCCAGCGCCGCCGGACGACAAGCCGGTGACCTATGCACCGCCGCCCCGACGGCCTCTCGACCGGGTCTGCTATCGCTGCCCTGGCTGCCAGCTCAAAGCCTGGGCCAAGGCCGAAGTCGAGCTGCACTGTGGCAGCTGCGAGCTGGAGATGGAGGCCGATGAGGCCCGCTGAACACAATCCCGCTGCGGCCGAGGCCAGCGGTCCGCCTCAGCGCAAGATCATCCACTGCGATTGCGACTGCTTTTACGCCGCGATCGAAGTGCGCGACCGCCCCGAGCTGGCAGGTTTGCCGGTGGCGGTCGGCGGACGGGCGGAAAGTCGGGGAGTGATCGCCACCTGCAACTACGTCGCGCGCGGTTTTGGCGTGCGTTCGGCGATGCCGACCGCACGAGCCTTGCGCCTGTGTCCGCAGCTGGTGCTGCTGAGTCCTGATTTCACCCGCTACCGCGCCGCCTCGCGCCAGATTCTGGATATTTACCGCGACTACACGGCGCTGGTCGAGCCGTTGTCGCTCGACGAAGCCTATCTTGATGTCACCGGGGTCGGACATTGCCAGGGTTCAGCAAGCTTGATGGCGGCCGAAATCCGCGCGCGCATCGCTGCCGAAGTGGGCATCACCGCTTCCGCCGGGATCGCGCCCAACAAATTCATTGCCAAAGTGGCCAGTGACTGGCACAAGCCCGATGGCCAGTTTGTCGTCCGTCCGCAGGAAGTCGATGCCTTTGTCGCGGCCTTGCCGGTGGACAAGATTTTCGGCGTTGGCAAAGTGACTGCCGGCAAGCTGCACGCGATGGGGGTGCGCACTTGCGGCGAGCTGCGTGCCTGGAGCGAAGCCGATCTCAGCCACGCTTTTGGCCGTTTCGGCAGCCGGCTGTACCAGCTGTGTCGCGGCATCGACCAGCGGCCAGTCAGCCCGGATCGCATCCGCAAATCGGTATCGGTGGAAACCACTTACACCCCCGATCTGGCCGATCTGGAAGCCTGTCGCCACGCCCTGCCCGCTCTGATCGACGACTTGTGCCAGCGCCTTGCCGCCAGCCACGGCCACCGCGCACTGCACAAGGCAGTGGTCAAGATCCGCTTTGCCGATTTCAGTCACACCACGGCTGAATGTCTCAGTAACCGTGCCGAAACCGCGACCTGGCTGCAGCTGCTTGACGAAGCCTGGGCCCGGCGGCCCGGCCCGGTACGACTGCTCGGCGTCGGCGTGCGTTTCGTGGACCGCGAAACCGGCCCTGCCGCGCCGGCCAGCGCACCGGAGCAGATCACCCTCCAGTTCTGAAGCCCTGCCGGCAATGGCGACCCGACGCCGAACGGCACAAAGCCTGAAGGGCTGCGTTATCATCCCAACCCCGCTGAGACCGCCTGCAGGCGGCGCACTGATACTGAATTTCGACCATGTCCGCTTCCCAGGATCATCCTGAGCTGTTTCCTTCTGCGCCAGATTCACCTGACGCTGGCGCAACGCCATCCCTGCCGAGCGACGCCGGCGTACTGCCCCCACTGGCCTTGCCGGTCGCCCCACCTCCGCCGCCGCTGCCGCCTGCCGGCGATGATGGCGGAGAGGACGGCGATGACGAGGACGGCGAACGCCTGCGTCTGGACCGTTTCGCCGAACGCGCCTATCTCGCCTATGCGATGAGCGTGGTCAAGTCGCGCGCCCTGCCCCAGGTCGAAGACGGCATGAAGCCGGTGCAGCGCCGCATTCTCTACGCGATGAACGAGATGCGCCTGTCGGCGACTGCCAAGCACGTCAAGTCGGCGCGGGTGGTCGGTGACGTGATCGGCAAATATCATCCGCATGGCGACAGCAGCGTCTATGAAGCGATGGTGCGCGTCGCCCAGGATTTTTCGCTGCGCTATCCGCTGGTCGACGGTCAGGGCAACTTCGGCTCGCGCGACGGCGATTCCGCCGCAGCGATGCGCTACACCGAATGCCGACTGACGCCAATTGCCGAACTGCTGTTGAGCGAAATCGATCGTGGCACGGTCGATTTTCTGCCCAACTACGACGGCGCATTTGAAGAACCGCAACTGCTGCCGGCACGGCTGCCTTTCGTGCTGCTCAATGGCGCTTCCGGCATTGCGGTCGGCATGGCGACCGAAATTCCGCCGCACAACCTCAACGAAGTCGCCGCTGCGGCCAGCCTGCTGATCCGCCAGCCTGAAGCGAGTCTCGATCAGGTGCTGGCCCTGCTGCCCGGACCCGATTACCCCGGCGGTGGTCAGCTGATCTCTTCGCCGCAGACCATCCGCGACGCCTACAGCAGCGGCCGGGGCAGTTTGCGCCTGCGCGCGCGCTGGGAGTTCGAGACTCTGGCGCGCAACCAGTGGCGGGTGATCATTCACGAGCTACCGCATGGCGTGTCCACCGCCCAGGTGCTGTCGGAAATCGAAACGCTGACCAATCCTCAGCCCCGCGCCGGCAAGAAAGAGCTCAGCCAGGAGCAGAAGAACCTCAAGCAGCTGGTACTGGGCGTGCTCGACAGCGTGCGCGACGAGTCGAGCGACAAGGCGCCGGTGCGCATCGTGCTCGAACCGAAATCCAGCCGCCAGAGCCGCGACGAATTCATCGCCGTGCTGCTCGCCCACACCAGCCTGGAAACTTCGCTGTCGCTCAATCTGACCATGATTGGCCGCGACGGCCGGCCGCAGCAGAAAAACCTGCTGCAGATCCTCCATGAATGGATCGACTTCCGTTATCTCACCCTCGGGCGCCGCACGCAGCATCGCCTTGGCGAAGTCGATCGTCGCATCCACATTCTCGAAGGACGGATGATCGCCTTCCTTCACATCGAGGAAGTGATCCGGGTCATCCGCGAATCGGACGAGCCCAAGCCGGCGCTGATCGCCGCTTTTGCGCTCAGCGAAACCCAGGCCGAGGACATTCTTGAAATCCGCCTGCGCCAGCTCGCCCGCCTCGAAGGTTTCCGCATTGAGCAGGAACTGAACAGCTTGCGCGAAGAACGCGACCAGCTGCAGCACCTGCTCGACCACCGTCAGGCGATGACCCGCCTGCTGCTGAAGGAAATCAGCGACGACAGCAAGAAGTACGGCGATGCGCGTCGCACCCTGGTCGAAGCCGTCGCCGCCGTGGCGCCGGCCGAGATTCGTGTCGCCGACGAGCCGGTGACGGTGATCGTCTCGCGCAATGGCTGGGTGCGCGCGCGTCAAGGTCATGGCTTGGATGCGGCCGCGATCAGCTACAAGACCGGCGACTTCCCTTTTGCGTTGATCGAAACCCGCACCACCTGGCCGCTGATCGTGCTCGACAGCAAAGGTCGGGCCTACACGGTGAAGGTCAGCGATCTGCCTGGCGGGCGCGGCGACGGCAGCCCGGTCACCACTCTGGTCGAATTTCAGGATGGCGCCCGCATGGCGCAGGTGCTCAGTGATGAGCCGGGCGCGCTTTACCTGTTTGCCAACAGCGGCGGCTATGGCTTGCTCGCCAGCATCGCCGACACCAGCAGCCGTCAACGTGCCGGCAAAGCTTTCCTCAAACTCGAAGACGGCGAGCAGCTGCTCGCGCCGGCGCCGGTGCACGGCAACTGGGTGGCAGCGATCAGCGACAGCGGGCGTCTGCTCGTCTTTGCTCGCGCCGAACTCAAGCAGCAAAGTGGCGGCCGGGGCGTGATCCTCGCCGCGCTGGATGCTGATGAACAGCTGGCGGCGGTGGCAGTGCCGGCTGACGATGTGGTGCTCAGCATCGAAGGCAGTGGCCGGGGCGGCAAAGCGATTGTTCAGCAGCTCAAACCGGCGCAGCGCGAAGCCTTGCGCCACCGTCGCGCCCGTCGCGGCAGCGCGCTGACGCCGAAGATCAAGCCGGAGCGGATGTACTGAGTGAATGTACTCAGTGGATGTACTGAGCTTCGATCAAGCGCGACGCAGGAAACGGTTTTCGACTCCATGCCACATCAGCACCGCTCCGCCGAGGGTGGCGCACAGCACGGCCAGCAGGAATAGCAGCGGCTGGCCGGCGAACCAGCCTTTGGCGATGAAGCACTGGATGAGCGGGAAGTGCAGGATGTAGACGCCGTAGGAAAAATCGCCGTATTTGCCGATCCTGAGAGGCGGGGTAAACAGAGCAAGAAACAGGACCACACCACCCAGTGCCAGCGGCTCAAGCGCGTCCAGCGGCCAGTGAGCGTTAAGCAACAGGATCAGCACTGCCAGGACAAAGATCGGATAGCGATGGCGGGCGAAGAAGTCGAGCTGGTAGTAGCACAAGGCGCCGACGATGAAATAGCCCAGCTGGCCAGGAAGCTGGCGCGCCAGCTCGGCATGCGGCAGCGAGCTGCCCTGCGCACCCAGCCAGGCACAGCCCGCCTGATAGGCCAGCGCGCCCAGATAGGCCAGCAACATCACCCGCAGCTGGCCGTAACGGCGGAACAGGCCAACCAGCACCGGGACGCTGAGATAAAACATCACCTCGATTTTCAGCGTCCATAAAGCACCATTCACGGCACGCAAGGGATTGTGCTCGAACACCCCGGGCAAGGTCGATTGCAGGAAATTGAGGAACAGCAGGTTGGCCGCCAGATAACGCAGCCAGTCAACATTGAAATACGCTGCCAGCGGACGGGCACTGAAAGCGGCCAGCAGCACGGCGCTGGCGACGATCATCAGCAGATAGGCAGGGTAGATGCGCCGCAGGCGCTTGCCGGCATAACTGGCGAGCGAACGCGAACGCTCGTAACTCATCAGGATCAGAAAGCCGCTGATGACGAAAAAGGCTTTTACCGCCAGCAGCGAGGACAACAGGCTGCCGATCCAGGCCAGTGCCGGTTCGCCGCTCAGCTCTTGCGCATGAACCAGGCACACCGTCAGCGCCAGCAAGAGCCGCAGCAGATCAAAATTGTTGTCAGCCAGACGTGAATCGGGTACGGACAAAGGCTCCTCCTGTATTCTGCCGCCGACGGAGGTGGCAGATCGCGCCGGCGATTATAAGCGGCGCTGCCCTGGCCCCTGCCCTTGACCTTGATTGACCTTGCCCCTCCCCTGCCCTGTCCGTCATCGGCCGCCGCGGTTATCATGCCGCCTGGCTGTTTTTCTCTTCTTTCCAGGCTGATCATGAATCTGTTGCGCGCCCTCGCCACCGTGAGCGGCATGACTTTGCTGTCCCGCATTCTCGGCTTTGTGCGCGACTTCGTCATCGCGCGCGCCTTTGGCGCCGGGATGGCGACTGACGCTTTCTTCGTCGCTTTCCGCCTGCCCAATCTGCTGCGGCGGCTGTTTGCCGAAGGCGCGTTTGCGCAAGCTTTTGTCCCCATTGTTGCCGAATACAAAAATCGTGAAGGCGAAGCGGCCACTCATGTACTGGTGAGCCGGGTCGCCACCCTGCTGGCGCTGGTGGTGGCAGTGGTCGCTGCGCTCGGCGCCCTGGCAGCACCGTGGATCATTTACCTCTCTGCTCCCGGCTTCAGCGCTGACGCCGACAAGTTCGCGCTGACGGTCCAGCTTACCCGCATCACTTTTCCCTATATTTTCTTCATGGCGCTGGTGGCACTGGCTGGCGGGGTGCTCAATACCTGGAGCCGCTTTGCCATTCCAGCCTTCACTCCAGTGTTGCTCAATCTGAGCTTCATCGGCATGGCGCTGTTTGCCGCCCCCTGGTTCGATCCACCGGTGCTGGCGCTCGCCTGGGCCGTGTTCATCGGCGGCCTGGCACAGTTGCTGCTGCAGCTGCTGCCTTTGCGTCGCATCGGCATGTTGCCGCGCTTTGATCTGAATCTGTCCGATCCTGGCGTGCGCCGCATCCTCAAGCTGATGGCACCTGCCCTGCTCGGCGTGTCGGTGAGCCAGATTTCACTGCTGATCAACACCGTGTTCGCTTCCTTTCTCGAAAGCGGCAGCGTGTCCTGGCTGTATTACGCCGACCGCCTGATGGAGTTCCCCGCCGGCCTGCTCGGCGTCGCACTCGGCACCGTGCTGCTGCCCAGCCTGTCGCGACTGCACAGTGATGACAAGGGTGAGGATTTTTCCGCCCTGCTCGACTGGGGACTGCGGCTGACCCTGCTGCTCACCCTGCCGGCGGCGCTGGGGCTGGCGCTGCTGGCGCTGCCGTTGATCGCCAGTCTGTTCAACTATGGCGCGTTCAGCGCGGCCGACGCGCTGCAGACGCGCAGCGCACTGCTGGCCTACAGCGTTGGCCTCACCGGCCTGATTCTGGTGAAAGTGCTCGCGCCCGGCTTTTATGCCCGTCAGGACATCCGCACCCCGGTGCGCATCGCGATCTTCACCCTGTTTGCCACCCAGCTGATGAACCTCGCCTTTGTCTTTCCGCTGCGCCATGCCGGGCTGGCGCTGGCGATCGGACTCGCCTCCTGCCTCAATGCCGGCCTGCTGTGGCACGGGCTGCGCAAACGCGCGATCTATCGACCACAGCCGGGCTGGGGACGTTTCATCGGCAAGATGATGCTGGCGCTGACGGTGATGGCGGGAGTGATCCTTGCCACCGCCGGCAGCGACCAGCTGTGGCTCAGCCTGAGCGCTGGCGAACGCGTGCTGCGCCTGACGCTGGTGATTGCAGCGGCGATTCTGGCTTACTTTGCCAGTTTGTTTGCGCTCGGCTTCCGCCTGCGTGATTTCAGCCGGCGTGCCGCCTGAGCCACATCCATCGAAGAACTGCTGAAAACACGAGGAAAATGCGCCCATGAACACCCTGGAACAGTTGCTGCCGGAATGGCTGCATCCCTGGCTGGAAGTGATCACCATCACCAGCCAGATCATCCTGATCCTCATCGTGGCAGTGCTGCTCAATACCGTGGTGCGCCGCCTCTCCCGTCGCCTCGGCGAAATCTATCAGCTGCCGGACGAATTCCTGCTTGGTTTCCGCCGTGTCAGCGCGGTGCTGATTCACGCCACCGCGCTGCTGATGGTGCTCGACCGGCTCGGGGTTTCCGGCACCGTGTTATGGACCGCGTTCACCGGCTTCACCGCCGTGGCGGCAGTGGCTTTTTTCGCCGCCTGGAGCGTGCTGTCGAACATCTTCTGCGCAGTGCTGATCGTCACCAGCCGTCCGTTTCGCCTGCACGACTTTGTCGAACTGATCGAGAACGGCGAAAAGCCCGGCTTCAAAGGCCAGGTAGTCGATATCAACCTGATCTACACCACTTTGCAGGAAAGCATGGATGACGGCAGCGAAACCCTGATCCACGTTCCGAACAGCCTGTTCTTCCAGCGCGCAACCCGGCGCTGGAAGAAATTTCCGCAATCCAGACTCAATCGATGATCCTCAGTCGATGATCAGCTGCAGTGCCGGCTCAGGCAGACCACGGCGCTGGCGTTCAGCTGCAATCAGGCCGGCGATGTCGGTGTTGCGGTTCTGCAGTGCCCAGGCATCGGCCGACAGTCCGGCATCGTTGAGCGCGTTGAGATCGGTCTGTTTCAGCTGGAGCAGGACGCGCACCACGGCCGCGTGGCCGTTGCGCGCCGCCAGCATCAGCGTCGTGGCCTGATTGGGCGCACGCGCATTGACCTCGGCACCAGCGGCGATCAGCTGTTCCAGCAAGGCGGTCCGTCCTTCGAAGGCGGCGTAGTGCAGCGGCGTCCAGCCATCATGGTTGACCGCCGCGCCGGCAGCGATCAGCCGTTTTGCCACCGCTTCGTGACCACCCAGTACCGCCAGCATCAGCGCCGAATCGCCGGCCGGATTGCGGTAATCAAGCGCTGCGCCGGCCTTGAGCAACACTTCGACACTGGCGAGCTGACCTTCACGTGCAGCAAGAATGAGTAGCGAATTGCCGTGATCATCACGACTGTCGGCCTGAATGCCGCTCTGGATGATGCGGCTCAGACCGCTGGCATCGCCGACATTGGCAGCCGTGCGAGCATCGTCAAAGCTGGCGGCAAAGACCGCACACTGCACACCGAGCAGGACGGCGAGCACACTGTGGCGCAGCCGCGAAGGTTTGAAGGTAAAACGGGACAGGGCGGATTCAGGACGGACGTTGGGCATGTTGGAAAAGGCGGAAAAAGTTGTCGCGGGTGAGTTGGGCAAGTTGTTCGAGCGGCAGTTCGCGCAGACGGGCAATTTCTTCGGCGACATGCACCACCCAGGCCGGCTCATTGGTCTTGCCCCGCTTCGGTACCGGCGCCAGATACGGGGCATCGGTTTCGATCAGCAGCCGATCGGCAGGCAGCTTGCGGGCAATGTCCTTCAGATCCTGCGCATTGCGAAACGTGACGATACCGGAAAACGAAATGTGGAAACCGAGTTCCATCGCCGCTTCGGCGATCTCCCAGGTTTCGGTAAAGCAGTGCATCACGCCACCGACCTCAGCCGCGCCTTCTTCGCGCAACAGACGGATGGTGTCGGCCCCTGCATCGCGAGTGTGCACAATCAGCGGCTTGCCACAGGCGCGTGCTGCACGAATGTGAGTGCGGAAACGCTCACGCTGCCACTCGGGTGCGTCTTTCTGCCAGTAGTAGTCCAGCCCGGTTTCACCGATCGCCACCACTTTCGGATGGTCAGCGAGTTTGACCAGCGTCGCCACGTCCGGCTCACTGCAATCCGCGTAATCCGGATGGACGCCAACGCTGGCCCACAGCTGGGGGTGACGTTCGGCCAGCGCCAGCACGCGAGGAAACTCCTCCAGACGGACGCTGATGCACAGCGCCGTATCGACTTGGCTGGCCGCCATGTTGGCGAGGACTTCCGCCTCGCGCTCGGCGAGTTCGGGAAAATCAAGATGACAATGGGAATCGACAAACATCAGACAGGTCTGGAGAACGATCAGAGGGTATGCGTTGGGCGGGTGGAGCTGAGGTGGGCACCGAGAATCTGCTCGATACGCGCGCGCAGGGTTTTCGCAGCGTCATCATCGCCAAAATGGATGCCAACTCCCTGCGCCTTGCCGCCCTGAGCACCGGTCGGGGTGATCCACGCCACCTTGCCGGCAAGCGGATAACGGGTGGGATCATCCATCAGCTGCAGCATCATGAACACTTCGTCGCCCAGCCCATACTGGCGCGAAGTCGGGATGAACAGGCCACCATTTTTCAGGAAGGACATGTAGGCTGCATACAGCGCCGATTTGGAGCTGATGCTCATCGACAGCATGCCCTGTCTGGCCTGGCTGGACGGTGACTCCTTGCTCATCGGCTCGGCTCCCTGTTGGTGTCTTGCTGCAAGATCGGTTGAAGGTGTTCAAGGTGCATTCGACAGTGGGTGCATTCGACAGTGCATTCAGCGTGCTGCTGCCAGCGCAGCCGCATAGCGCAGCAGCATGTCCTCAAGCAGCAGGCGCAGGTTGAGCGGATGACGGGACAGCTTGCGCAACTGGATCAGCGCATTGTAACAGCCGCTGAGCGCCGCAATGCCCGGTCGAGCCGCCAGAGAGGCGAGGACTTCATGCTGCTGTGGGAAAAAACGCGCTTGCCCGCCGAGACGCAACATCAGCAGATCACTCACCCAGCACTGCATCCAGTCGATCAGCTGCGGCAGCTCGAACGCGGCTTTCTGCGCGTCTTTCGATTTGAGCCAACTTTCCCACTCCGCCGCCAGCCGCAGACAGTCATCCGTGCGTAGATTGCCGACATCGCGCACGAAGCGGCCGAGGATGCTTTCCATGCCGGCAGCTTCCATGCGCTCCGCCGCCAGCGGCAAACCACCGCTCAAGGCGAGCAAAGCCAGCCGGGCCGGTGAGGCATTGGCTGTCCATTGCGCCAGCGCGGCCGCACTCGGGCGGCTGAACGGCCAGTGCTGGCAACGGCTGCGGATGGTGGGCAGCAACTGGCGCGGCGAAGCTGACAGCAACAGAAAAAAACAGCCTGCCGGCGGCTCTTCCAGCAGCTTGAGCAAGCCATTGGCCGTCACCGCGTTCATCGCTTCGGCTGGCTCGATGATCACCACCCGTCGCCCGCCCTGATGGGCAGTAAGGCTCAGCGCTTCCTGCAGCGCACGCACCTGGTCGATGACGATCTGCTGCGAAGCTTTCTTGCCACCTTCGGCGCGTTCGCTACCTTTGTCATCGCTGCCCGCGACCGACGCCGCACCTTCCGCTTCTGCGGCGGCATCGAGCCGCGCTGCTTCAGCTGCCGGCATCAGCTTGAAGAAATCCGGATGAGTGCCGGCGCGCTGCCAATGACAAGGTTGGCAATGGCCGCAGGCAAAACCATCTTCGCCCGGCTGCGCGCACAGCAAGCGTCCGGCGAGCGCTTCGGCAAACTGGCGTTTGCCCAGTCCTGGCGGTCCGGTCAACAGCAAGGCGTGCGGCAAGCGCTCGCCGAGCGTGAGCACGCGCTGCCAGCTCGTCTGCAGCCAGGGCTGGATCATGCCGGCAGCCATCCAGCGAGCAGGCCCACCAGCAGAGCGCTGATCTGCGCCGGCGGCTGCTGGGCATCAATCACCTGAAAACGTGTCCCTGCCTGACGCGCACGCTGCAGATAGGCCTCACGCACACGAGCGAAAAAAGCTTCCTGCTCCCGCTCGAAGCGATCCGGCGTCTGATTGCTCGCGGCCCGGCGCGCGGCGGCCACCGCCGGCGGCAGATCGAACAGCACGGTCAGATCGGGCTGCAGAGCCGGATGGACCCAGGTTTCGAGCGCGGTGAACTTGTCTTCGTCGAGCCCGCGTCCGCCAACCTGATACGCATAGCTGGCATCGGAAAAACGGTCACACAACACCCAGCGCCCGGCAGCCAGTGCCGGTTCGATCACCTGGGCGAGGTGTTCGCGGCGCGCGGCAAACATCAGCATCGCCTCGGTTTCAAGATGCATCGGCTCATGGAGCAGGATCGCGCGCAGTTGCTCGCCCAGCGGCGTGCCGCCGGGTTCGCGGCTGTGCACCACTTCGATGCCATGTTGTTCGAGCAGCGCACGCACTGCGTCGATCTGGGTGCTCTTGCCGGCGCCATCGATGCCTTCAAAAGTGATGAAGCGCCCGCGCGCTGCCGTCGCTGTCACTGCCGACCTCCATTGCCCTGCTTGCGGATGAAGCGATTCACCGCCCGGTTGTGTTCATTCAGGTTGCGCGAAAACTCACTGCTGCCATCACCACGCGCAACAAAGTAGAAATAATCACTCGCCTGTGGCTGCACGGCCGCGCGCAAGGCAGCCACTCCGGGCATGGCAATCGGTGTTGGCGGCAGGCCGGGGCGAGTGTAAGTGTTCCATGGGTGATCGGTGGTGAGGTGCTTGCGGCGCAAACGACCATCAAAATCACTGCCGAGACCGTAGATCACCGTCGGATCGGTCTGCAAAGGCATGCCGACCCGCAAGCGGTTGGCAAACACCGAAGCGACCAGCGGCCGATCCGCTTCGCGGCCGGTTTCCTTCTCGACGATCGAGGCGAGGATCAGCAGTTCGTAGGGCGTTTTCAGCGGCAGGTTGGGGGCGCGCGCTACCCACACTTCATCGAGGTGTCGCTGCATCGCCTGGTAAGCACGCTTGAGCACACCCGACACCGGCGCCCGGCGATCGGTGAGATAGGTATCAGGCAGGAACAGGCCTTCCGCCTGGGGTTCGCTGGCACCGATGCGTGCCAGCACTTCAGCATCGCTCAGACCGAGGGTGTCGGCTTCGAGCGCCGGATTGCTTTCCAGCGCAGCGCGCAACTGGCGGAAAGTCCAGCCTTCGACCAACAGCACTGCGGTCTGCGACACATCACCACTGGAGAGCTTGAGCACCAGCTGCCAGGGGGTGATGCCGCGCGTGACTTCATAGCTGCCGGCCTTGATCAGATGGGCATGTCCGCTTGCCCGCGCCAGCAAGCTGAGCAGAACAGGATTGACCTCCACCCCGGCTTCGGCAATGCGTTCGGCCGCCTGACGCATGCCGCTTCCCTTGGGCACGACAAACTCGACCACTTCGGTCTGCAGACTCAGCGGTCGATGAATCAACCAACCGCCAAGCGCCACCGCCAGGATGGCCAACACGATCAGCAACAGGGAAAGGCGCAACAACAGTCGGAACATGGCAGGATGGAAAGACCATGGCGGGCCCGGGGACGACCCCGGACAAACGGCCGCCTATAATACTGCATTCGTCACCAATGAATTCGACGGCGCCAGCATCGAGGCCTGATTGTCAGCCCCTTGCCAGCCCCTTGTCAGCACCCTTGCCAATCGCCGGCAGCCGACAAATTCCCCCTGGCTACGCCTCTTCTTTTCCTCTATCCCTGCCCGAGACCATGACTGCCTGGACTGATTTTCTGCAACGTGAAGGTTTCACCCTTGAAGAAACCGGCGCTGCCAGCTTGAGCGCTGCTGCCACCACCACCGCGGGCGACTGCGTGATCATTCCGCTGCCCCAGCTTGGCGTCCTTCATGCCGCAGGCGCGGATGCCGCCAGCTATCTGCACAACCTGCTGTCCAACGAAGTGCAGCAACTGCCGGCCGATGGTCTGGTGTGGAACAGCCTCAACACCCCAAAAGGGCGGATGATTGCCAACTTCCTGCTCTGGCCGGAAGTGGATGCTGCCGCAGCCAGCGCTGACCAGCCCGCTGCCATCCGCCTGCTCGCCAGTGCCGACCTCATCGCCGGCCTGCACAAGCGGCTGTCGATGTACATCCTGCGCAGCAAGGTCAAGCTGAGCGATCCCGCTGCCAAGCTGGCAGTGTTTGCCTTGTGTGGCGCAGCGGCTGCCACCCTGCTGGCGAGCGCCGGTCTGCCCCGGCCGGCGAGCGACATGAGTCAGTGCGCCGAAGGCGGACTGCGGGTGCTGCGGCTGGCGGCCGATCATTTCATCCTGATCGCGGACCAGGATGCTGCCATCCGCCAGTTTGCTGCCCTGCAGGCCGCCGGGGCGCAGAAGGCGGGCAGCCGCCGCTGGCAGCTGCAGCTCATTCGTGCCGGCCTCGCGCTGATCAGCGAAGCGGTGCGCGAGGAATTCGTTGCCCAGATGATCAATTTTGAACTCACCGGCGGAGTGAATTTCAAGAAAGGCTGTTATCCCGGACAGGAAATCGTTGCTCGCGCGCAGTATCTTGGCAAGGTCAAGCGCCGCATGTACCGCCTGAGCAGCAGCACGCCGCTGGCCGCTGAAGCGCTGCCCGCAGCAGGCAGCGAAATTTTCAATGCTGCCGGCGAAAGCGTGGGCAAACTGGTCAATGCGGCACCGAACACAGCGGGTGGCATCGAGTTGCTTGCCGTCCTGCAAAGCAGTGCCACCGAACAGGCGGACGCAGTTCTGCACCTCGCTCAGGCTGACGGCCCTGCGCTGCAGTTGCAGTCGCTGCCCTATGCCCTGCCCTGAACGCAACAATCCCGAGCGCAACAATCAGCTCGCACGCAGCGCCCGACAAGCGAGCTTCCAGCCACTTTCAACCTGCCCCGTTTCCGACCATGTGCCTGATTGCCTTTGCCTGGCAGTGCCATGAGGACTACCCCCTCATCGTGCTCGCCAATCGCGACGAATTTTTCCAGCGCCCGGCGCAGCCGGCACACTGGTGGGCCGACGCCCCTGCCCTGCTCGCCGGCCGCGACCTGCAGGCCGGCGGCAGCTGGATGGGCTTGAGCGCCAGTGGCCGTTTTGCCGCGCTGACCAACTTCCGCGAGCCGAGCCGGCCCGCCGTCGATGCACCTTCACGGGGCGCGCTGGTTCGCGCAGCACTTGAAAGCACCGAGACGGCCCACGACCAGCTGCAGGCACTCGCCGGCCACAGCGCCCGCTATGCCGGTTTCAACCTGCTGCTCAGCGACGGCCAGACGCTCGGGGTACTTGAAAGCCACACCGGCATGGTCAACATGCTTGAAGCCGGTGTGTACGGCCTGTCGAATCACCTGCTCGACAGCCCCTGGCCCAAGCTGCTCAAGGTACGCGAAGGCCTGCGCCAATGGCTGAGCGCGGAGGCCGGAGCAACTGCTTCATCCAGCCTGCCTGATGCCGCTGCCGCACTCACCCTGCAACTCCTGCGCGACGACCAGCCGGTAGCTGATCAAGACCTGCCCACCACCGGCCTGAGCCTCGAATGGGAACGCGCCCTCTCCGCCCCTTTCATCCGCGCCCCCGGCTACGGCACGCGCTGCACCAGCCTGGTCTGCCTTGCCCGCAACGGCGTTACTCAGTTGCGCGAATGGAGCTGGGACGAACACGGTCAACTGCGCAGCGAAGTCAACCACCGCTTTCCCCAACCGTAGGGCGCGGATCAAGCAAGCGCAACGCCGAACCGGCGGCGGGGCGTGACGCACACGAACAGGCGACAACGCCATATCCTGCCGTAGGGGCAGGCCTTGTGCCTGCCCGGATCACGCGCAGCGCTGGGGGAACTCAAACCAGCCGGGGGGCCACAAAGGCCATCCTTGCCGCAGGGTGCTTATGAAGCGCTACCCTCGCGGCGGCTTTCGAGGCGTTTCAGAATGCGCTGGCTGATGTCGCCGACGTTGAAGCTATGGACCAGGTCAAGCTGGGCAGTGCGATCATGCAGCTGCTTGCGGGTGGGAATGCGCGCGCCGTGGCCGAGGGCGAAGCTGATGCGGTTGTCGCCTTCTTCAGCAGGGATGCTCAATACCCGACCGGCAAACGCTTCGCGCAGGCGGGCGATATAGACCGGATAACGCGGATCGCCGGCCCACAGATTGATCGCCATCACTCCCTGCGGGCTGAGCGCGCGTTCGCAATCGGCATAGAAATCCATGCTGCTCAGCTCAGGCGGCAAGCCTTTGGCATTGAAGCCGTCGACCAGCAGCACGTCGACCGGCGCTTCGAGATTGCGCAGGTGGGCCGCGCCGTCCGCGCAGATGATGCGGAAATGGTCATCGTCCGCCGGAATGGCGAACTGCTCACGCAGGGCTATCACTTCCGGATTGATCTCGACGGCAGTGAAACGCACCGTTGGCAGGGTGTACAGACAATACTTGGCCAGCGAGCCGCCACCAAGGCCGATCATCAGGATGTCGGCCGGCTGCGGGCAGAACAACAGGAAGCCCATCATCGCCCGCGTATAGTCGAGCGCAAGCAGATGAGGGTAGCTCATCGACATCATGCTCTGCACGGTGAGCCCGTTGAACTGCAGCGAACGCAGATCACCAAAATCATTGACGTGAGGCTGATCATGAGCGCTCATTCACCACTCCTCACGGACAGATGTCGACCCGGGTGCCGCAGCCGACCCAGTCAAACAATTCGATGATATCTGCATTGCGCATGCGCACGCAGCCGTGCGAGCCGGGCACGCCCATCAACTGATCATCCCCGGTGCCGTGCAGATAGATGTAGCGCCGCATGGTATCGACGTCACCGAGACGATTGAAACCCGGCTCCTCGCCACACAGCCACAGGATGCGGCTGAGAATCCAGTCGCGCTCAGGATGAGCGGCGGCCAGTTCCGGCGTCCAGATTTCGCCAGTCGGCCGGCGGCCACGAAACACCGCTCCGGCCGGAGCGCCGCCGCCGATGCAGGCGCGTATGCGGTGACGGCCGCGCGGCGTGCAGTAGCTGCCCTGGCGCTCGCCTGCACCTTTGCTGGCCGTCGACACTGCATAGCTGCGCACGCACTGCCCCTGCTCATTGAACACCTCCAGGCGCTGGGTGCCGAGCTCAACCCGCAAACGCATTCAGGCCACCATGCTGCGTTGCCGGCGGGCGGCAAAAAACGACGACAGCAGCGCGCCACATTCTTCGCCGCGCACGCCAGCTTCGACCAGCGCATGGTGATTGAGCCGCTCTTCGGCAAACAGGTCGATGATGCTGCCGGCGGCGCCGGTCTTGGGCTCGGCGGCACCAAACACCACCCGCGCGATGCGCGCCTGCATGATCGCTCCGGCACACATCACGCACGGCTCGAGGGTGACATACAGCGTGCAGCCCGGCAGGCGGTAATTGCCCAAGTGCGCCGCAGCAGCACGCAAGGCGACGATTTCGGCATGGGCAGTGGGGTCATGGCGGCGGATCGGCTGGTTGAAGCCACGGCCGACGATCTCGCCGTCACAGACCACGATCGCCCCCACCGGCACTTCATCGACGGCCCCGGCTGCGCGCGCTTCCTCAAGGGCCAGCAGCATGTAGTCATCATCATTCATCGCTTTTCTCCGGTTTTTTTGCTGCGGTGCTGCCCTTGCCCTTGCCCTTGCCCTGCCCCTGCTGCGCTGCGCGGTGGCGGCAACTGCTGGAGGAATTCGACCGCCTCCGTCAGCACCCGCGTGCGCCGCATCGGCGGCAGGCTGCGCCACACCAGCTTGCCATACGGCTTGTCGATCATGCGCGGATCGCACACGCACAGCAGGCCACGGTCACGTTCGCTGCGGATCAGCCGTCCGGCGCCCTGCTTCATGTTGATCACCGTGCGCGGCAACTGGTAATGCACAAAAGGACTCAAGCCCTGTTTCTGCATGTGCTCGACCCGCGCCGCCAGCACCGGATCGTCCGGGGTGGCAAACGGCAGCTTGTCGATCACCACCAGCGACAGCGCATCACCGGGCACATCGATCCCTTCCCAGAAACTCTGGCTCGCCACCAGCACCGCATTGCCATGCTGGCGGAAACGTTCGAGCAATTCGGTGCGTGAAGCTTCACCTTGCAGCAGCAGCGGCAGCTGTTCGCCCGCTGCCGCCAGGCCGTCGAGCAGCTCCTCATGAATGCGCCGCATCGCCCGCAGCGAAGTGCACAGCACGAACGCGCGCCCGCGCGCCGCGCGGATCAGCGGCAAAGCTACGGCCGCCACCCGTTCGGGATAGCCGGCCGCATTCGGATCAGGCATGTCCTGCGGCGCATACAGCACCGCCTGCTCGCCATAATTGAACGGACTGCCCCACACTGCCGTCTCGGGCGGCGGCTCCAGCCAGGCCAGGCCGAGTTCGCGACAGTAATGACCAAAATCGCCTTTGCCGACTGCCAGCGTCGCCGAAGTGAAAATCCACGCTTTCGGCCGCGCTTCCAGCTGACGCTTGAACACATCCGCGACATGCAGCGGCGTGGTATTGAGCACCAATGACTGGCTGAACACTTCCAGCCAGCGGATCTGCTCCTTGCCTTCCGGTTTGCGCCAGGCCTGCAGACGGGCACTCAGCTCTTCCGTGCGCCGCAGACAGTGGGCCAGCCCTTCCGATCGTTCGGCCTGGGTATCGAGCACTGCCTCCAGGCTGTCGACTGCCGCCTGCAAGTCCTCCAGCGCGGAGTCGAAATCCTCGTATTCCGCCGCCTGGGCCGCCGACAGACGCTGGCTGTCCATGCCGAACACCAGCCGCAGGTCACGCGCCGCTTTTTCCAGCTTGCGACTTTCGTCGATCAGTGCCACGCAGTCGCGCGCGCCGCTCAGGGTTTCGGAACGGGTATCGCGGCCAAGTTCGAGCACCTGGGCAGTGGACAGGCTTTCACCGAAGAACAGACTGGCCGTTTCCGGCAGCTGATGCGCTTCGTCGAACACCACCACATTGGCCGACGGCAGCAGCTCACCCATGCCTTCATCGCGCAGTGCGACATCGGCAAAAAACAGATGATGGTTGACCACCACCACTTCGGCATCCAGCGCCTCACGTCGCGCCTGCATCAGGAAACATTCATCCTTGAAGCTGCATTCCTGACCGAGACAGTTGTCGCGGGTCGAGGTCGCCGCGATCCAGGCTGCCGAGTCTTCACGCACATCACTGCACTCGGCTTTGTCGCCGCTGCGGGTGTGCTGAGCGAAGCGACCGATGGCGCGCAGATCCGCCGCATCCTGGGCATGGAGGAAACGGCCATCGCGCAGATTGCGTTCAAGATGGTAGTGACAGACGTAGTTGGCCCGCCCTTTGAGCAAGGCAATCGACACCGGTATCTTGAGCGCCGCACGCACGGTGGGCAGATCACGCTTGAACAGCTGATCCTGCAAAGTCTTGGTGCCGGTGGAAATGATCGCCTTGCCGCCAGCGAGCAGGGTCGGCACCAGATAGGCATAAGTCTTGCCGGTGCCGGTGCCGGCTTCAGCAACCAGCACCTGGTGGGCCTGAATGGCAGCGGCGATCTTCTCCGCCATCTCGATCTGCTGCGGGCGGGCATGAAAACCATCGATCGCCCGCGCCAGCTGACCATCTTCGGCAAACACGGCACGCACTTCAAGCATGCGCACCTCGTCGGCTGCAGGCAGCGAGCAAAGTCATCGCCAGCATCTCATTCCAGCCGATGCGCTTCGGCCAGGTAGTCACGAGTACGCATCTCGATCAGCCGGCTGACGGTGCGGACGAACTCGTGGGC
The DNA here is from genome assembly GCA_034005275.1 of Thauera sp. Taxonomy (GTDB): domain Bacteria; phylum Pseudomonadota; class Gammaproteobacteria; order Burkholderiales; family Rhodocyclaceae; genus Thauera. Next base: position 50,746 of record JAVEVA010000002.1, read on the forward strand.
ATTCTGGCCTTCGGTGTACAGCTCGTAAGCCGGCACTTCGGCGCTCATGATCAGTTTGACACGATGGTCATACAGCACATCGATCAGCCAGGTCATGCGCCGTGCTTCCGAAGCATTGCCGCTGCTCATGCGCGGCACATTCGACAGCAGCACGGTATGGTAAGCGCGGGCGATTTCCAGATAGTCATTCTGCGATCGTGCGCCCCGGCACAAGGTATCGAAATCGAACCAGATCACTCCGGGCGCCTTGCGGATCACCGGCAGCTTGCGTTCAAGCACTTCGATCTCACCGCGCTCGCCGCCGCCATTGACCAGCTGGTTGAAGTTTTCCTCCAGCTTGCGCTCGGCGACCACATCGTGCGGCACCAGATAAATTTCCAGCGCTTCCAGGGTGCGCAGACGGTAGTCGGTGCCATCATCGACTTCGGCCACATCAAAATTGCGCTTGATGAATTCGATCGTCGGCAGGAAGTTGACCCGCATCAGCCCGTTCGGATACAGCCCGTCCGGCGGATAGTTGGTGGTCATGACGAAAATCACCCCACGCGCAAACAGCGCTTCAAGCAGGCGGCCGAGAATCATCGCATCGGCGATGTCGGACACGTGAAATTCATCGAAACACAGCAGCCGGGTCTGACGCGCAATGCGATCCGCCACTCGCTGCAGAGGGTCCGCTTCATTGTTGAAGTTTTTCAGATCACCCTGCACTTCCTGCATGAAGGCATGGAAATGCACCCGCCGCTTGCGCTGGTAGGGCACGGACTCGAAAAAACAGTCCATGAGGAAGCTCTTGCCCCGCCCGACACCTCCCCAGAAATACAGGCTGCGCGGTTGCTGGGGACGCGAGAACATCTTGCGCCATTTTCCCCGGCGTGCAGCCTTGAAGTTGAGCAGCTCGGTGTACAGCTGTTGCAGGCGCTGCACGGCAGCACGCTGGGCAGGATCGGACTTGAAACCACGTGCCTTGAGCTGGGCTTCATAGGTGTCGATCATGCCGTGTTGAGGCACTTGGAGAATCTGGTGGGACATGGGTCAGGGAGAGAGGGGCAAACCTACGGCGGGTCGGGAAGAGGTCAGGCGATGGGAGCTCTGTCCAAGGGTCATTTTTTTGTTGAGGGTGAGCGGGTTCGCGACTTGCGTCGCTCCTACGCGGATTGTTCCGCCGCTTTCGTAGGAGCGACGCAAGTCGCGAACCCCACCGGTCCGGCCACCCGAGCTTCGCGCTGGCTCCGGGCGATCAGCTCCTCCTCGCAAGGGAGCTAACCGCCCACAGAAGCGAGCTGCCGTGCTCAGAAATGCAGCGGCCGCTTGTCGCAGGCCAGCGCCGCTTCGTGCATCACTTCCGACAGGGTCGGGTGCGCATGACAAATGCGGGCCAGATCTTCGCTGCAGGCGGAAAACTCCATGCCGACCACTGCTTCGGCGATCAGCTCGGAAGCATTGGCGCCGATGACGTGCACGCCGAGGATGCGGTCGGTGGTGGCATCGGCAAGCATCTTGACGAAGCCGCTCGATTCACCCATGCCGAGCGCGCGGCCATTGGCGAGGAAAGGAATCTTGCCGACCTTGTAGGCCACGCCTTCCGCCTTCAGCTGCTGCTCGGTCTTGCCGACCCAGGCGATTTCCGGGCTGGTGTAGATCACCCACGGAATGGTGTCGAAGTTGCAATGGCCGGCCTGACCAGCGATCAGCTCGGCCACCATCACCCCTTCGTCCATCGCCTTGTGCGCCAGCATCGGGCCACGCACCACGTCCCCGATCGCCCACACGCCCGGCAGATTGGTGCGGCACTGCGCATCGACTTCGATCATCCCGCGCTCGGTGATCTTGAGGCCGACCGCTTCCGCATTCAGCCCTTCCGTATTCGGCACGCGACCGACGGAGACGATCAGCCGGTCGGCCGCCAGCACTTGCTCGCCTCCCTTGCTGTCCTGATAGCGGATGCTGACGCCTTTCTTGTCCTGCTTCACTTCGGCAATCTTGACGCCAAGCTGGATGTCCAGCCCCTGCTTGGTAAACAGCTTGAGCGCTTCCTTGGCGACGTCCTGGTCGGCGGCGGCAAGGAAATCCGGCAGTGCTTCGAGCACGGTGACTTCCGCACCGAGACGACGCCACACCGAACCCAGTTCGAGACCGATCACTCCGGCACCGATCACGGCGAGCTTCTTCGGCACTGCGTCGAAGTCGAGCGCACCGACGTTGTCGCAGGTGATCTTGTTGTCGACCGGAATACCCGGCAAGTGGCGCGGCGCCGAACCGGTGGCAACGATCACCTGTTTGGCGATCACCAGCTCATCGGCCACCTTGACGTGCCAACCGGCATCACCACGGCCGGCAAATACGCCATGACCATTGAGCAGCGTGACCTTGTTCTTGCGAAACAGACCTTTGATGCCGCCGGTGAGCTGATCAACGATGGTGTTCTTGCGCCCGACCATCTTGCTGACGTCGATTTTCGGCGTGCCGACGCTGATGCCCTGACTTTCGTAATTGAGCGCCGCGTCTTCAAACAGGTGCGAAGTGTGCAGCAGCGCTTTCGACGGAATGCAGCCGACGTTGAGACAGGTGCCACCCAGGCGCGGTTCGCCTTTGGGATCGGCATACGGATTGGATTCGCAGCAGGCGGTGTTGAAGCCAAGCTGGGCAGCGCGGATCGCGGCGACATAGCCGGCCGGGCCGCCACCGATGACGAGGACGTCGAATTCTTTGGACATGGGTTTCTCCAGACAGAAAAAGGGGCGCTACCACCCGCGCGCGGTGTTCAACCCGTGCGGATGGCGCGCCCTCATATGGATTGGCGACTCAGACGTCAAGCAGCAGACGGGCCGGATCTTCCATCGCTTCCTTCATCGCCACCAGGCCGAGCACCGCTTCGCGGCCGTCGATGATGCGGTGGTCGTAGGACAGCGCGAGGTAGTTGATCGGCCGGATCACCACCTGACCGTTTTCGGCTACCGGACGATCCTTGGTGGCATGGATGCCGAGAATCGCCGACTGCGGCGGGTTGATGATCGGCGTCGACATCATCGAACCGAACACACCACCGTTGGAGATCGAGAAGGTGCCGCCCGACAGCTCTTCCAGCGACAGCTTGCCGTCCTTGGCCTTCTGGCCGAATTCGGCAATCTTCATTTCGATATCGGCCACCGACATCGATTCGACGTTGCGCAGGATCGGCACCACCAGGCCACGCGGCGAACCGACCGCGATGCCGATGTCGATGTAGCCGTGATAGACGATGTCATTGCCATCAATCGAAGCGTTGAGAATCGGATAGCGCTTGAGCGCGGCCACGGCAGCCTTGACGAAGAAGCCCATGAAGCCCAGACGGACACCGTGCGCCTTTTCGAACTTCTCGCCGTACTGCTTGCGCAGCGCCATCACCGGCGCCATGTTGACTTCGTTGAAGGTGGTGAGAATCGCGTTCTCGTTCTTCGACTGGATCAGGCGCTCGGCGATGCGCGCGCGCAGACGGGTCATCGGCACGCGCTCTTCCGGACGGTCGCCCACCAGGCTCAGATTGGCCGGTGCGGCCGCCGCACGCGGCTGGGCAGCAACCGCATCTTCCTTGGTGACGCGGCCGCCACGACCACTGCCGGCGACATCGCCAGCGGCGATGCCTTTCTCGTCGAGGATCTTGCGCGCAGCCGGACTGGCGGCAGCGGCCGCCGACGCTGCCGGAGCTGCGGCCGGTGCCGCCGCAGGCGCCGCAGCTGCGGTCGACGCAGCACCCGCAGCGGCCTTGGCTTCGGTGTCGATCTGGGCAATCAACTCACCCGAAGTGACGGTGTCGCCATCATTCTTGATGATCTTCACCAGCACGCCATCGGCCGGCGCCGGGGTCTCGAGCACCACCTTGTCGGTCTCGATGTCGATCAGGTTCTCGTCACGACTGACCGCTTCGCCTTCCTTCTTGTGCCAGTTGACCAGGGTGGCTTCCGAAACCGACTCGGAAAGCTGGGGGACTTTGACTTCAATCAGCATGGAATTTGCTCCCTATCTCTTTCAATCTGTCTTTGAATCTGTCTTGTGGATCTGAACATCCGCGACGCAAGCGCCGGCGCTCAATTGGGCGAGGTCGCCATGGTGTCCTGAATCGGGCCGAAGGCGTTTTCGATCACCGCTTTCTGCTGCTCGAGGTGCTTGGCGTTGTAACCGACTGCCGGCGACGCCGCCGCCGGACGGCTGACCAGCAGCAGACGACGTTTGCCGAGCACGTTGACCAGGTGCTGGCGCGAAGCCAGCCAGTACCAGGCGCCCTGGTTGCGCGGCTCTTCCTGACACCACACCACTTCACGCGCATTGGGGAACTGTTCGATCGCCTTGCGGAATTCTTCTTCCGGGAAGGGATAGAGCTGCTCGACCCGCACCAGCGCCGTGTCGGTGATCTTGTTGTCCCGACGATGGGCGAGCAGTTCGTAGTAGATCTTGCCCTGGCAGAGAATGACGCGCTTCACCTTCTTCGGATCGAGATTCTCGACTTCCGGAATCACGGTCTGGAACTGGCCATTGGCCAGCTCTTCGATCGACGACACCGCTTCCTTGTGACGCAGCAGCGACTTCGGTGTGATCACGATCAGCGGTTTGCGCAGACGACGGATCATCTGCCGGCGCAGCAGGTGGAAAACCTGCGCCGGCGTGGTCGGCACCACGATCTGCATGTTGTGCTCGGCAGCGAGGCTCATGAAACGCTCGGGACGGGCGGAAGAGTGTTCCGGCCCCTGCCCTTCGTAACCGTGCGGCAGCAGCATCACCAGTCCACACAGCCGGCCCCACTTGGCTTCACCGGAGCTGATGAACTGATCGATCACCACCTGGGCACCATTGACGAAGTCGCCGAACTGGGCTTCCCACACCGTGAGCTGATCCGGCTCGGTGGTCGAGTAACCATATTCGAAGGCCAGCACCGCTTCTTCGGACAGCACCGAATCATGACAGTGAAACAGGGCCTGGCCGTCCTGGATGTGCTCAAGCGGCTTGTACGTGCCTTCGTCCCAGCGCTCGCGCTTCTGGTCATGCAGCGCCGCATGACGGTGGAAGAAGGTACCGCGATTGACGTCCTCGCCTGAAATGCGCACGCCATAACCTTGAGCGACCAGACTGGCGTAGGCGAGGTTTTCGCCCATGCCCCAGTCGATCGGCAGCTCGCCACGGGCCATCGCCGCGCGGTCTTCGATGATCTTCTGCACCCGCGAATGCAGGGTGAAGCCTTCCGGCACCGTGCTCAGCCGCTCGCCGAGGCGCTTGATTTCCTTGGCCGGGATCGCAGTGACCGCCACATCGGTGTAAGGCTGCTTGAGATAAGGCGTCCAATCGACCGCGTACTGGCGATCGTGGCCGGCAAGCACCGGATTGTGCAGCAGCTCGCCCTGGTCGAGGTGATCGCGGTACTCGGCGATCATCTGTTCCGGCTCGTCGGCACCAATGCTGCCTTCCGCCACCAGACGGTCGGCGTAATGCTTGCGGGTGCCGGGGTGCTTGCGCACGCTGCGATACATCAGCGGCTGGGTCACCATCGGCTCGTCCTGCTCGTTGTGACCAAGCTTGCGGAAGCAGACGATGTCGATCACCACGTCCTTCTTGAATTCCTGGCGGAATTCGACCGCCAGCGCGGTGACGAAGGCCACCGCTTCCGGATCGTCGCCATTGACGTGGAAGATCGGCGCTTCGACCATCTTGAAGATGTCGGTGCAATACAGCGAGGAGCGATAGTCACGCGGATCGGAAGTGGTGAAACCGATCTGGTTGTTGATGACGATGTGCACCGTGCCGTTGTTGCCATAGCCACGGGTCTGGGAGAAGTTGAGCATCTCCTGGTTCACGCCCTGCCCGGCCACCGCGGCATCACCGTGGATCAGCACCGGCAGCACCTGGCTGCGCTTGTCTTCGCCGCGTCGCACCTGGCGGGCATAGACCGAGCCGGCGACCACCGGGTTGATGATCTCGAGGTGGGAGGGGTTGAAGGCCAGGGTAAGGTGCATCGGACCGCCGGCAGTCATCACATCACTGGAGAAACCCATGTGATATTTGACGTCGCCCGCGGTCAGATCGGCCTCGGCCTTGCCTTCGAACTCGGAGAACAGCATCGAAGGCGACTTGCCGAGGGTGTTGACCAGCACGTTGAGGCGACCGCGGTGAGCCATGCCGATCACGGTTTCGGAGACCCCGAGCGCTCCGCCGACGCGGATGATCTCGTCCATCGCCACGATCGCGCTTTCGCCACCTTCGAGCGAGAAGCGCTTCTGACCGACATAACGGGTATGGAGGTAGCGCTCCAGCGTTTCCGCGGCAGTGACGCGCTCGAGAATGCGTTTCTTGTCGGCAACCGGATATTTCGGCGTGCCGCGCACGCTTTCGAGCCGGTTCTGGATCCAGCGCTTCTGGGTGATGTCGGAGATGTACATGTACTCCGAGCCGATCGAACCACAGTAAGTCTGGCGGATGGCTTCGAGGATCTCGCGCAGGCTGGCGCGCTCGGTGGAGAAGCCGTGGAAAGAGCCGACGTTGAAGGTTTTCGACAGATCGGCTTCGGTAAAGCCGTAGTAGGACGGCTCGAGCTCGGCGATCGCCGGACGCTCGGTGCGCTTCAGCGGATCAATGTCCGCCCAGCGGTTGCCGAGAAAACGATAGGCATTGATGATCTGCAGCACCGAAACCTGCTGCTTGTCCTCGCTGTCGGCGCTCACCACAGTGCGCACCGGGCCACGCTTGGCCATCTGTTCAAACGCGGCAATCACCGGTCCGTGCGCAACATCCCGTGCGGCCGCACCGGCCTGCGATTGCAACTGATCAAAATACTGCCGCCATTCCGCAGTCACCGAATTCGGATCAGCGAGATAGTTTTCATATTGCTCTTCAATGAAGGGCGCGTTGGCACCAAACAAATGCGAGCTCTGCTCGAGTTCCCTCATCATGACGAAAGCCACCTGTAACGTATGTTGCGCAGCATGCTGCAGATACCTTCAGGAGTTGCCCGGCAAACCGGCTTGCCGACCGATGACAAAACGGGATGAACGCAGTCCTGCGGTCATCCCGTCCGGCATCAGCGCTGGCGCCTCCTCCCCCTCCTCACTGCAAGGTGCTCAGGGACGCTGATCGAGCGTCGGCACATCGCGGCGTGCCGCACCAACATAGAGCTGGCGCGGACGACCGATCTTGTACTCCGGATCGGTGATCATTTCTTCCCACTGGGTGATCCAGCCCACCGTACGCGCCAGGGCGAAGATGCAGGTGAACATCGACGTCGGAATGCCCAGCGCACGCTGGACGATGCCCGAGTAGAAATCGACGTTCGGATAAAGCTTCTTCTCGACGAAGTATTCGTCTTCGAGCGCAATCTTTTCCAGCTCGCGGGCGAGCTTGAACAGCGGATCGTTCTCCAGCCCCAGCTCCTGCAGCACATCGGCACAAACCTTGCCCATCAGCTTGGCGCGCGGGTCGAAGTTCTTGTACACACGGTGGCCGAAGCCCATCAGCTTGAAGCTGTCGTTCTTGTCCTTCGCACGCTCGATGTATTCGCCGACGCGCGACACGTCACCGATTTCTTCCAGCATGGTCAGGCAGGCCTCGTTGGCACCGCCGTGGGACGGACCCCACAGGCAGGAAATACCGGCCGAGATGCAGGCGAAGGGGTTGGCACCGGAAGAGCCGGCCAGACGCACGGTCGAAGTCGAGGCGTTCTGCTCGTGATCGGCGTGCAGGGTGAAGATGATGTCGAGCGCGCGCACCAGCACCGGATTGGGCTCGTATTTCTCGCACGGGGTGCCGAACATCATGTGCATGAAGTTGGCGGTGTAGTCGAGATCATTGCGCGGGTACATGAAGGGCTCGCCCTTGTTGTACTTGTAGGCCATCGCCACGATGGTCGGCAGCTTGGCGATCAGACGGTTGATCGAGATGCTGCGATGCTCGGGATCATTCATGTCGAGCGAATCATGGTAGAACGCCGACAGCGCACCGACCACCCCCACCATCACTGCCATCGGGTGGGCGTCACGACGGAAACCGGAGTAGAACTTGGTCATCTGGTCGTGCAGCATGTTGTGGCGGCGGATGATGTCCTCGAAGCCTTTCTTCTGCTCGACGTTGGGCAGTTCGCCCATCTTGAGCAGATAGGCCACTTCGAGGAAGTTGCACTTCTCGGCCAGCTGCTCGATCGGATAGCCGCGGTACAGCAGCTCGCCTTTGTCACCATCGATGTAGGTAATGGTCGACTTGCAGCTGGCCGTCGACAGAAAGCCCGAGTCGTAGGTGAACAGGCCAGTCTTGCTGCCCAGGGTGCGGATGTCGATGACATCGTTGCCGTGGGTGCCGGTCATGACGGGGAATTCAACGGTCTTGCCATCGACAGTCAGCGTTGCAATGCGTTCAGTGCTCATGGATCGTCCCTTTCTAGATACCGGTGTTGCTTGTTGTGATTATGTCTGTCGGACTGGCGCTTGTTCCGCTTCAGGCTTCGCGCAACAAGGCCAGCACAGGCTGCCAGCGCTCGTTTTCACAGGCTTTGCTGCCATTGACCATGCCCCACAGCTCATGGTCCTCGCAGCGCAGCAGATCTTCGAGCGCCGACAGTTGATCATCGTCCAGATGATCAAAATGCTGGTCAAGAAAGCGTGTGAACACCAGATCGAGCTCCAGCAAGGCTCGCCGACACTGCCAGCGCACACGCCCCTTGTTGATGGTCATGCTTCTATCCTGTCCTCAGATCGCGCGCAAAACCATCATGTCCTTGATCTTGCCGATCGCACGGGTCGGATTGAGACCCTTCGGACAGGCATCGACGCAGTTCATGATCGAGTGGCAACGGAACAGACGATAAGGATCTTCAAGATTGTCGAGACGGGCATTGGTGTCCTGATCGCGGGTATCGGCAATGAAGCGATAGGCGTTGAGCAGGCCGGCCGGGCCGACGAACTTGTCCGGATTCCACCAGAACGACGGGCAGGAAGTCGAACAGCAGGCACACAGGATGCACTCGTAGAGACCATTGAGCTCATCACGCTCTTCCGGTGTCTGCAGACGCTCACGCTCGGGCGCGGGATCGTTGTTCACCAGATACGGCTTGATCGAGTGATACTGCTTGAAGAACTGGGTCATGTCGACGATCAGGTCGCGGACCACCGGCAGACCGGGCAGCGGACGCAGCATGATCGGCTGCGGCAGGCTGTCCACGTCGGTGAGACAGGCCAGGCCATTCTTGCCGTTGATGTTCATCGCATCCGAGCCGCAGACCCCTTCGCGACAGGAGCGGCGGAAGGACAGCGAATCATCCAGCGCACGAATGCGCTGCAGCGCGTCAAGCAGCTTCTTGTCGGAAGGCTCGAGCTGAACGCTCAGATCCTGCATGTAGGGCTTTTCGTCCTTGTCCGGATCGTAGCGGTAAATCTTGAATTGAACGGTACGCTTGCTCATGTATAAATCTCCCGGGCGCTCAGTAGGTACGCTTGGCGAGCGCGATCGGCTCAACATCGGCGGACAGCGGCTTCAGGTTGACCGGCTTGTACTCGAGACGGCTGCCTTCGCTGTACCACAAGGTGTGCTTGAGCCAGTTCTCGTCATCACGGCCATTCGGATGCTCGGCGGTATCCGGTGCATCGTCACGGACGTGGGCACCACGCGATTCCTTGCGCGCTTCGGCCGAAGTCATGGTGGCGCGGGCGACTTCGATCAGGTTGTCGAGTTCGAGCGCTTCCATGCGGGCCACGTTCCAGACCTTGGACTTGTCCTTGATCTCGGTGCGCTTGGCGCGTTCGGCGATTTCCTCGATCTTGACCACCCCTTCCTTGAGAAGATCGTCGAAGCGGAAGACCCCGGCGTGGCGCTGCATGGTGCGGCGCATGTCGGCACCGACCTCAAACACGCTTTCGCCATTGGTCTGCGCTTCGAGACGGGCGAGACGGGCAAGCGAACGGTCAGCCGCATCAGCAGGCAGCGGCTTGAGCGGCAGCTGACCGGAGCGGATATCCTCGACCACGGTTTCACCGGCCGATTTGCCGAACACCAGCAGATCGAGCAACGAGTTGGTGCCGAGACGGTTGGCACCGTGCACCGAAGTACAGCCGCATTCGCCGGCGGCGTAGAAACCGGGCACCGGGGTGTTCGGATTGCCGTCCTTCGGCACCACCACCTGAGCCTTGTAGTTGGTCGGAATGCCGCCCATCTGGTAGTGGGCAGTCGGTACGACCGGAATCGGCGCCTTGATCGGGTCGACGCCAGCGAACTGGATCGAGATCTCGCGGATGCCGGGCAGGCGCTTGAGAATGGTTTCCGGCGACAGGTGAGTGATGTCGAGCAGCACGTGATCCTTGTCATGACCACAGCCGCGACCTTCGTTGATCTCGGTGGTCATCGCCCGCGAAACCACGTCACGCGAAGCCAGATCCTTCAGGTTGGGCGCATAGCGCTCCATGAAGCGTTCGCCGGAAGCATTGCGCAGAATGCCGCCTTCGCCACGCACGCCTTCGGTGATCAGCACCCCGGCACCGGCCACACCGGTGGGGTGGAACTGCCAGAATTCCAGATCTTCCAGCGGGATGCCGGCGCGTGCCGCCATGCCCAGGCCGTCACCGGTGTTGATGAAGGCATTGGTCGAGGACTGGAAAATGCGTCCGGCACCGCCGGTGGCAAAAATGGTGGCGCGGCAATGGAAAATCGACACTTCGCCGGTTTCCAGTTCCATCGCGGTCACACCCAGCACATTGCCGTCGGCATCACGAACCAGGTCAAGCGCCATCCACTCGACGAAGAACTGGGTGTTGGCCCGCACGTTGCGCTGATAGAGCGCGTGCAGCATGGCGTGACCGGTACGGTCAGCGGCAGCACAGGAACGCATCACCGGCGCTTCGCCGTAGTTCATCGAGTGGCCACCGAAGGGACGCTGGTAGATCTTGCCGTTGTCGGTGCGGTCGAAAGGCATGCCGTAGTGTTCGAGCTCGATCACCACTTCATTGGCCTTCTTGCACATGAACTCGATCGCATCCTGGTCACCCAGCCAGTCCGAGCCCTTGACGGTGTCGTACATGTGCCAGTGCCAGTTGTCCTCGGTGGTATTGCCCAGCGAAGCGGCGACACCGCCCTGAGCGGCAACCGTGTGCGAACGGGTCGGGAAGACCTTGGTCAGCACCGCAGTCCTGAGGCCGGCTTCGGAGAGCTGCAGGGCGGCACGCAGGCCGGCGCCGCCGGCACCGACAATGACCGCATCAAAAGTACGCGTTGCAACGTTCACGCTCACAGCCTCCACAGAATCTTGACGGCCCAACCGGCATAGCCGAGCAGGACAAAAATCGTAGCGAAATGCAGCCCCAGACGGACGCCGGCATGCTTGACGTAGTCCATCCAGATATTCCTCACGCCCACCCAGGCGTGATACAGCACCGACAGCACGAACAGGAAGCTGAGGAAGGCAAACAGACCGCCGTCAAACAGCCCCGCCCAGGCTTCATAGCTGAATTCGGACAGGCCAAGCATGGCGAACACGAAGATCACCGTGTAAGCGGCCATGAAAATCGCAGTGGCACGCTGCGCGAGCCATTCCTTCAGGCCGTAATGTGCGCCCACCGGCGCGCGACGCATTACCATATTTTCACCCAGATGAGCAAAGTGAGCACCAGGCTGATCGCAAAAGTGGCGCGCGCGGTCTTGCGCGAGACTTCGAGGTCAGTGCCCTTGTTGATATCAAGGAAAAGGTGACGGATACCGGCACAGAAGTGATGCATGTAAGCCCAGCTCAGCCCCATCAGGATGAGCTTGACGAACGCACCGGACATGATTTCACGGAAGCTCTCGAAACTTTGCGCCGATCCGAGACTGCGGTCGAGCAAAAAGAGCAGGAAGGGCAGAAACAGGAACAAGCCGGCACCGCTGATACGGTGGAGGATCGAGAGTTTCGCCCCGATGGGCTGCCGAAAGCTGCGCAAATCGAGCGAATTCGGCCTTTGTTGTTTACGTACTGTCACTTCTGACATGAAGACTCCCCTGTACATGCGCGGCGAACGGTCCGCCACGAACACCTGATCAACGCATGCGAGCATGCGCAGCCGCCGATTATAACGCTGCAACGCAGCATGGCGAATTCAATTGAGCTCATTCAGATAAAAGTGTTCGGCAGTTGAATAGAGTCCCCGCCGCCACTCCACCGGTTTGTCACCATAGGTATAGGTCACCCGCTCGACCGACAGCAAAGGCGTGCCTTCTTCGACCTGCAGGGTTTCTGCAGTGCCGCGATCGGCGGCCACTGCCCGCAGCCGCTCTTCGGCGCGGATCATGCGCACGCCGAAACGGGTCTCGAACAGGCTGTAGAGCGAACCATGCCAGTCCTTGAGCATTTCGCCATTGAGCCCCTGGAACACTTCACCGGGGAGATACAGTTCATCCACCACCACCGGCGTGACATCGAACTTGAGGATGCGGCGGACAATGATGATCGGCGCGCCCGGCTCGATGCCGAGCATGCGCGAAGCTTCCTGTCCCGCCTTGGCCCGCCAGCAATCGAGCGGCAGGCTCTTCGGATGGGAGAGGTCGCCATTCATCGGCACCAGACGCAGAAAGCGGAACAGCGCGCGCGGGTCATTGTGGGAAGCGACAAACGTGCCCTTGCCCTGCTTGCGCACCAGCAGATTGTCGACTGCCATCTCGTCGATGGCCTTGCGCACCGTGCCCTGAGAGACGCCATAGCGGGTGGCGAGCTCCTGCTCGCTGGGGATCATCTGCCCGGGAGCCCACTCGCCATCCTCAAGCGCCTGCAGAATCAAGGCCTTGATCTGACGATAGAGCGGACTGAAAGTTGGGGTTGCACGTGACATGCGGCGCATTTGAGCACAAAATCCGCCAATGGTCCACAATTCGTCATATGTCTTATATAAGATATAGTTTATAGCCTGTCTTGACGATCTTGATCCTGCAGTCTAGAGTTGCCGGGTTGTGAAGCTTGCCTTTCAGGTCCTTTATCAGGTCTGCCTTTTTTCAGGTCTTCTTACCACCGTTTTCTTGAGGGAGAAATCACATGAGCAAAGCACCCATGCGTGTTGCAGTTACCGGCGCCGCCGGCCAGATCGGCTACAGCCTGCTGTTCCGCATTGCCAGCGGCGAGATGCTCGGCAAGGATCAGCCCGTCATCCTGCAACTGCTCGACCTGCCACAAGCCCAGAAGGCGGTCGCCGGGGTGATGATGGAGCTCGAAGACTGTGCGTTCCCGCTGCTCGCCGGCATGATCGCCACCGATGACCCGAACGTCGCTTTCAAGGATGCCGACGTCTGCCTGCTGGTCGGCGCCCGCCCGCGCGGCCCGGGTATGGAACGTGCTGATCTGCTGCAGGCCAACGGTGCGATCTTCACCGTTCAGGGTGAGGCCATCGCCCGCCACGCCAACGAAAACGTGCGCGTGCTGGTGGTCGGCAATCCCTGCAACACCAACGCCTACATCGCCCGTGCTGCGGCGATCAAGGTCGGCCGTACCAACCCGGCCAACTATCACGGCATGCTGCGCCTGGATCACAACCGCGCCCTGTCCCAGCTCGCAACCAAGAGCGGCCGCCCGGTGTCCTCGCTGAAGAAGATGGTGGTGTGGGGCAACCACTCGCCGTCGATGTATGCCGATTACCGCTTCTGCGAATCGAACGGCGACAAGGTGCAGGCGCTGATCAACGATCACGCCTGGAACAACGACGTCTTCCTGCCCACCGTCGGCAAGCGCGGTGCCGCGATCATCGAAGCCCGCGGCCTGTCTTCCGCAGCATCGGCAGCCAACGCCGCCATCGACCACATGCACGACTGGGTGCTGGGCTCGGACGACTGGGTCACCATGGGCGTGCCTTCCGACGGTTCCTACGGCATTCCCGAAGGCATCATCTTCGGCATGCCTTGCGAAGCGAAGAACGGCGAGTACAAGATCATCCAGGGTCTCGAAATCGACGACTACGCCCGCAGCAAGATCAACATCACCCTCAAGGAACTCGAGGACGAGCGCGCCGCAGTCGCCGACATGCTCAAGTAAGACGACGGGTCGATGACCCGACGCCAATCTGCCAGCCACGGTTTCGACCGTGGCTTTTTTATTGCGCGCTTTTGTTGCTATCCTTCCTCCCCGCCCTGTCCATTCACCCGCAAGGAATACGCATGACGCTGCATCCGAACGAAGTCCTTTTTGCCGGCGAAAAACCCTTTCCTGCCCTGCCCGCAGTCGATCACTATGCCGGCGCGGAAAAGTTGATGCGCAAGGCGCTGCAGTTGCAGCAGGAACTGGGGCCGGTGTTCGATCTCACCTGTGACTGCGAGGATGGCGCTCGTGCCGGCGCCGAAGCCGAACATGCGCAGATGGTGTGCGAACTGGTGAACAGCGCCGACAACCGTTTCGGCCGCGTTGGCGCCCGCATCCACGACATCACTCACCCGCACTGGCAGCAGGATCTGGCGATCCTCATCGCCGGCGCCGGTGCGCGTCTGGCTTTCATCACCTTGCCCAAGGTGCGCTCGGCAGCCGATGCGGCGGCGCAGATCAGCGCCTTGCGCGCGCTTGAGCAACAACACCAGCTGCCACGCAGCCTGCCGGTGCACATCCTGATCGAAACCCATGGCGCGCTGCGCGAAGTGTGGCAAATCGCGGCCCTTGATGGCGTGCAGTCGCTCGACTTCGGCCTGATGGATTTCGTCTCCGCCCACCACGGCGCGATTCCCGGCAGCGCGATGAAAAGCCCCGGCCAATTCGAGCATCCGCTGCTGGTACGCGCCAAAACGGAGATCAGCGCCGCGGCGCTCGCCAACGGCGTCGTGCCTTCGCACAACGTCACCACCGAACTGCAGGACATCGACTTCATCCGCCGCGATGCCGAACGTGCGCGGCGCGAATTCGGCTATCTGCGCATGTGGAGCATCCACCCCAACCAGATCCGTCCGATCATCGCCGCCATGCAGCCGGATTTCAGCGAAGTCGAAGAAGCTGCGGCAATCCTCACCGCCGCACAGGATCAGTCCTGGGGGCCGATCCAGCACGCGGGCCGGCTGCACGACCGCGCATCCTATCGCTATTACTGGGAATTACTGCAACGTGCCCAGGCGACCGGCGTCGCGCTCGACAGCACATTGCGCACACGCTTCTTCAGCTGACAAGCGCCGCAGCGCCACTTATTTCAGATTGCCGGCAAGGAACTGACGCAGGCGCTCGCTGCGAGTGTGGCCGAACACCTGCTCGGGACTGCCTTCTTCCTCGACCAGCCCCTGGTGGAGGAAGATCACCTTGGTCGACACTTCGCGTGCGAAACCCATTTCGTGCGTCACCACCAGCATGGTGCGCCCTTCCTCGGCGAGGCTGCGCATCACCTTGAGCACCTCACCGACAATCTCCGGATCAAGCGCCGAAGTCGGTTCGTCAAACAGCAATACTGCCGGCTCCATCGCCAGCGCGTGCAATCGCCACCCGCTGCTGCTGACCGCCCGACAGATGGGCCGGATAGCTGTCCCGGAAACGGGCGATGCCGACCTTGTCGAGATAGGCCAGCGCCCGCATCAGCGCAACAAGGGCGCCGCCAGGCGGCAATCCGGCTGCAGTGGGCGCATTTTAACCATAGCCGGCGTCCGCTTGGCGCTGTTGTCAGCCAATTTGTCGGCCAATGTCGATGCTGCACAGCAGCAAAATCAGTGACTTGCTTGATCTGCGACAATGGCCGCCGCCAGCGCCTCGGCGGCGGTCGGTTCAAAACGGAAAAACAGCTCAGGCTCGATCAATTCCAGCTCCATGAGCCGGAATTCACCTGCGGCCGGCGCGACGAAATCGACCCGGGCGTACAGCGGCGGCCACGGACAAGCGGCCACTGCGGCCTGGGCAAACGCGCGCTCCTGCTCGCTGGGCTGATGCGGATGGACGGTGCCGCCATGGTCATCCTGCACACGAAACTCGCCACTTCTGGCGGTCTTGCGGATGGCATGGGTCGCCACCCCGTCGATGACGATCACCGACACTTCACCCGCAGTCATGATCGACGGTTCGAAGCGCTGCACCATCATGTTTTCTGCTGCGACACAGGCGGCGAAGTTCGCTTCGTCGGCCGCCGACACCGCCAGCCCAACGCGATAAGTCAGGCGACCGGCACCGGACACCACCGGCTTGAACACCATCTCCTGCCAGCCACATTCGGCGCCGATCTGCGCCAGCGTCACCGCCTCACCACGTTCGACAAACCGAGTCGGCACCACGGCAATGCCCGCTGCCGCCAGCTTGCCAAGATAGCGCTTGTCGGCATTCCAGCGCATCAGGCGCGCATCATTGATCAGCCGGGTCGCCGCCGAAACACGCTCCAGCCAGGCGGCAAATTCATCATGGCGCTCGAAATAATCCCAGGTGCTGCGCACCACGGCCGCATCGAAACGTGCCCAATCAACCGCCGGATCACTCCAGGAACAACGTTCGACCACCACGCCACGCGCTTCGAGCGCCGCCAGCAGCAGGCCTTCTTCGCGTGCGATCTGGGCGTGATACCAGTTGTCCGCATCCAGGGTGCGATAGCGGTCTTCAGTAACGATGACAAGACGAGCGGTTTGGGTGGCGGCAACATTTGCTGGCATCATGGACGGCCCCGGACGAAAGTCCGCGATTCTAGCAAAACGCCATGCACACTACGCCTCTTGCTGCCAGCGGTCAGCCGGTACGCTTGTCGATTCTCGATCTGGCCCCCATCACTGCCGGCAGTGACGCCGGTCAGGCGCTGCGCAATTCGCGCGCGCTCGCCCAATTGGCCGATGGCCTCGGCTACACCCGCTACTGGCTGGCCGAACACCACAACATGCCGGGGGTGGCCAGTGCCGCCACCGCAGTGGTGATCGGCCATCTGGCGGCCGCCACTTCACGCATCCGCGTCGGCGCTGGCGGCATCATGCTGCCCAACCATGCGCCGCTGATGGTCGCCGAGCAGTTCGGCACCCTCGAAGCGCTGTTTCCCGGCCGCATCGATCTCGGTCTCGGCCGAGCCCCCGGCACCGACCAGCGCACCGCACGCGCCCTGCGGCGCAATCTCGCCAGCAGCGAAGACGGCTTCGCCCATGATGTCGCCGAACTGCAAGCCTGGTTTGCCCCGGTCCAGCCTGGCCAGACCGTGCAGGCGGTACCTGGTGCCGGCCTGAATGTGCCGCTGTGGATTCTCGGCTCCAGCCTGTACGGTGCCCAGCTCGCGGCCGAATTCGGCCTGCCTTACGCCTTCGCCTCCCATTTCGCCCCGCGCCACCTCGCTCAGGCACTGGAGCTGTATCGCGCCCGCTTCAAGCCTTCGGCGGTACTGAACGCGCCGTATGTAATGGTCGCTGCCAATGCAGTCGTTGCCGACACCGCAGAGCTCGCCCAGCATCACGCTGCCTCTCAGCGCCTGCGCTTTGCCGGCCTGGCACGCGGCGAGCTTGGCCCGCTGCCGCCACCGCAACAGTTTGTCGAAAGCGACTGGAGCGCCGCCGAACTCGCCTTTGCCGACGAATCGCTGCGCTGCTCGGCGATCGGCAGTCCCGAACAGGCCCGCCAGCAACTCATCGCCCTCCAGCGCGAGACTGGCGCCGATGAAATCATCGTCGCCGGCCAGATCTACGACCACCAGGCGAGGCTGCACTCCTGCCTGCTGCTTGCCCAAGCCTGGGGACTGACCGAAAAAACCTGAGCAGCACCGAGCGAAAAGCCGCTCAATCGCGGCGCAGGAAATCCGCAAGGGTATTGTCACGCGGAGCGAGCGCCACCGGTTCCCCACGCCTGGCAATGAAGTCCGGCCGTGGCGCTTGAGCGCAAAATGGTGCTTGCAAGGCATTGCTCACCGCGTTATAGACAAAGAACACATTCGACCGCGGCAAATGGGTGATATTGCTGTTCGAACCATGCATCAGATTGGAATCGAACACCAGCACTGAGCCGGCCGGCCCAGCGGTATCACGCACACCGCCGGCCGCAGCCAACACACGCAGACTGTGATCATCCGGCACGCCGATTTCCTGCGCACGCAAAGACATCTGGTAGTTGTCGGGTGGCGTCTCTCCTTCGCACACCACATAGTGCTGATGCGAACCTGGCATCACCAGCAAGGGACCGTTATGCGCAGTGTTGTCGGTAAGTGATACGGAAATGCTCAGAGCACGTGGCAGCGGCATCCCGTCTTCGACATGCCAGGTCTCAAAATCGGAATGCCAGTAAAACTCCTTGCCGTGAAAACCGGGCTTGTAATTAAGCCGGCTTTGATGCAGATAGACTTCGTCAGCCAGCAAATAGGCAGCCAGTCCGAGCAGACGGCGATCGGCAGCCAGTCGGGCAAATACCGCGCTCAGTAAATGTACCTCGAAGATTGAGCGCAAGGCCTGCGAGCCTGGCTCGAGTACAAGCTGTGGCCCTCCGGCCGAGGCCGCATGCAAGCGGAGATACTCCAGCTCGTCCTGCAGGGCAGACACTTCCTCGCTGCTGAATACATCCTGCAACAACAGAAACCCGTCGCGCTCATAGGCCGCAATACATTCCGCCGACAACGGTGACTGAGCGCCAGCCTCCGCCCAGACCACCGGATGAGCGCGCGCACGCACGGCCCGGACCTGCCCTGCACGGGAAGGATAGAGATCTTCACGCTCGGGTTGATGCAATACACCGGCAGGGCTCACGTCACGCATCTCCGTCCTCCTTTACCGTCAGTGTTGGCGCATCAAGGGGATAAGCGCCACTGGCGTCATGCACTTCGCTGCCGTTGAGCGGCGGATTGAACACGCAGGCACAGGTGATTTCTTCACGCACACGCACCACATGGCGATCATGCTGGTCAAGCACGTACAGAGTGCCCGGTCGCAACGGGTAAACCCGGCCATCGGCGAGATTTTCCAGCTCGCCTTCGCCGCTGATGATGTACACCGACTCCAGATGGTTCTGGTAGTGCATTCGGGTCTCGCCACCGGCAAACAGCCGGGTGATGTGGAAGGAAAAACCCATCCTGTCCTCGCTGAGCAGCATGCGGGTGCTGTCCCAGGTCGCTGCACTCACCAGACGTCCGTCCTGCCGGGCCTGCGCGAGATTGCGTACGATCATTCTCTTCTCCTCGTAATCAAGTGAAATGGACGCGGGCAGAGATTCAGGCCGCAAGCGGCAGCTTGTCGGCCAGCACGCTGCGCACGCTGCGTTCGAGGATGTCGAGACCGGCTTCGAGATCTTCATCGCTGATCACCAGCGGACACAGGCACTTCACCACTTCCGACTGCGGTCCGCTGGTCTCGATGATCAATCCGTCTTCAAAACAGCGGCGAGTGATGCGGTCAGCCAGTTCACCATCCGGGCAGGCCAGACCGCGCATCATCCCCCGGCCCTTGGTGTGGAGCATGCCGTGCGGCCCAAGATCGGCAATCGCCTGCAGGCGTTCCCCAATCCGCTTGCCCTTGCGCCGCACTTCCTCGGCAAAGCGCTCGTCGCGCCAGTAATGCTCGATGGCTGCCCGCGCGGTGACGAATGCATGATTGTTGCCACGGAAAGTGCCGTTATGCTCACCCGGCGCCCACTGATCATGTTCGGGCTTGATCAGCACCAGGGCAAACGGCAGACCAAAACCCGACAGCGACTTCGACAAGGTGACGATGTCGGGGCGAATGCCCGACTCCTCGAAGCTGAAGAAACTGCCGCTGCGGCCACAACCGGCCTGGATGTCGTCGATGATCAGCAGCATCTGGTGACGGCGGCAGACCTGCTCCAGCGCCCGCAACCAGCCGGCACTGGCGACATTGAGTCCCCCCTCTCCCTGCACCGTCTCGACAATCACTGCGGCAGGCGCATCAATACCGCTTGAAGCATCGCCGAGCATCTTGTCGAGCAGCACCGTACTGTCGAGCGATTCGTCGAGATAATCATCGTAAGGCATGCGTGTCACCCCACCCAGATTGAGTCCACAACCGCCGCGATGATGCTGGTTGCCGGTCGCGGCCGCTGCACCAAGCGTGACGCCATGGAAGCCGTTGGTGAAGGCAATGATGTTGTGTCGGCCGGTGACCTTGCGGGCGATTTTCATCGCCGCTTCGACCGCATTGGTACCGGTCGGACCGGTGAACTGCAGGCGGTAGTCGAGCTGGCGCGGCGCGAGGATATGGCGCTGGAAACTCTCCATGAATTCGCCCTTGGCTCGGGTGTGCATGTCGAGGCCATGGGTGATGCCATCGCTGGCAATGTAATCAAGCAAGGCCTGCTTGCAATGCGGATTATTGTGCCCGTAATTGAGGGTACCGGCACCGGCGAGAAAATCAATGTAGCGTCGGCCATCTGCAGCATAGATTGCTGCCGCTTCAGCGCGGTCAAACAATACCGGAAATGAACGCGCATAGGACTGCACATTGGATTCCATTTCTGCAAAAATCGACATTTTACTCTCCTGATGAATGAATATTGAATTGAATTACGGATTGAAAGGCATGCGAAAGCCGCACCGGCTTTTTCAAGCAAGCGCAATCCATCAATGAAATGAAAACGAAAAAGGCTGAAGCGGCAACCATCCTTCTTTCACTGTAGAAAGAAGAGGAGCGTGCCGCCGCTACGGCGCAGGGTCAGGTCGCAGCTTCTGCGGCAAGCGCAAGAGAACCGATGCGAAAGGGACCGATGCGAATCAGGTACTCGCTGTCATGGGCACCACCAAGGTGACGCTCACGCTCAAAGTGCGGCGCCTGGTGCACCTGGGCCTGATGGCGTGCCGCCCAGGCGGTGAACATCCGGCGGGAAGCCTGATTGGCTGCGGTAATCGTGGTATCGACATAGCGCACTGCCGCACAGGACGGGCGCTGGAGGATATGGTCGAGCATGCGCGCCGCCAGACGCTGGCCACGCATCGAGACGTCCACCACCACCTGCCAGACAAACAGGGTATCGGGTTGAGCGGGTGGAATATAAGCGGAAATGAAACCGAGCAATCGGGCTGGATCGACAGGATCATCGATCGATTGCCCTGCAACCGCTTCAGGACTGTCAGACGATACGGAAGGAACATCCAGCGCCGCGACTGAAGTCAGACTGAAATGCGTGCAATGGAGCAGATTGCAATACAGCGAATTGCCATCGAGTGGCGGACTGTCGGCAATCAGCGCATGAAGCGCAACGGCATCTTCAGCGACCGGAGGACGAAGAGCAATTCTGGAACTCTGTTTTTTTAGCCTCATCAATACAGGAAAGCGGCACGACAGAGCAGCTCTGGCACCAACTTTTCTTTCTACTTTGGAACGAATTCATTGTAGCAGCCATTGCGGTTCGATCCCAGATTCTTTAAGAACGATTTGTTATATGAAGCATTTTTCCGGTGTTTCATTCAGCCCGACGATCAGTGAAGCCATGCACCGCGCAGCTCGGCTTGCCAGATATCGCCGACGCCGCCGAGCACGACAACATCTTCCTGATCAGCGATCCAGCTGACGAGTTCAGGCTCCGGCGTCAACGTCAGCGGCAGTTTGAAACGGAGTGGCGACACGCTGGAAAAAGCTTCCATTTTCAGGACATATGCATTATCGTTCATCCATCTGAATGGCATGAATTACGACATGACCATCCTGCCCGATCTCCGCTCAGTTCGTTCCGTGTTCTTCCGCGCGCAGCCCTCAGCCCTGCTCG
The DNA here is from genome assembly GCA_034005275.1 of Thauera sp. GTDB lineage: Bacteria > Pseudomonadota > Gammaproteobacteria > Burkholderiales > Rhodocyclaceae > Thauera. Next base: position 72,320 of record JAVEVA010000002.1, read on the forward strand.
GCGCTCGCGCTCGAATCCAGGGGGCAACGCTGGTCGAATTCGTCATCGTCGCGCCCCTGCTGCTCTTCATCAGCCTGATCCTCATCCAGTACACGCTGTTGTTTCATACCCGCAGCATGCTCAACTACGCACTCTTCGAAGGCGCGCGCAGCGGCAGTGTCAGCAATGCCGATCCGGCGGCGATCGAAACCGCTTTCACCCGCGCGATGACGGGTTATCACGGTGGCGGACGCAACACGGCCGAACTCGCCGACGCTCACCAGCGTGCCGAGAACGAGCGCAGCTTCGTCCGCATCGAAATCCTGTCTCCCAACCGCAGCCACTTCGATGACTTGCACAGTCCCGAACTTGCCCGTCAGCTCGGCATCAGCCGCCGCGTGATTCCGAACGACAACCTTGCCTTTCTCTACTGTCCGATCGATCGTCCTGGCTGCAACGCCTACGCCGGCAGCAGCGCCCCTTCGCTGGTCGACGCGAATCTGCTCCAGTTGCGCGTCACCTACGGCATTCCTCCCCGCAAGCAGATCCCGCTCGCCGGACGTTTCATGAATGCGGCACTGGCTTTCAGCAACGCTGCCGACGGCGACGCCTTCAAGCACATGCTGATCAATGACCGGCGAATTCCTGTGGTCACCGAAGTCACCATGCGCATGCAGTCGCCCGCAATCGAATCTCCTGCTGCAGCCGACCCTGACGAGGCAGAACCAGGCTTGCCGGGCATCACTGGCCTGCCGCTGTGTCCGATCACCCAGCCGGCCTGCACCACTGACGACACGTTGCCTGACGAGGACAAAACAGGCACGAACAGCACTGCGGATGAGGACAGCGGCGCGGAGGAAGCGTCCAACCAGGACGAGAGCTGCCATCCGCTGTTCGATCCGGGCTGCGGATCGCTCGAACACTGCGAAGCGCCCACCGGCTGGCTGGCCGGTGGCACACCCTGATCACGATCGACGTTTGAGAGGTGATGTGATGCCTGTGCCCGAACATCAACAAGGATGGAAATTGCTGCGCCACCGTTGCAGTGCTGGTCAAGGGAGCCTGTTACGAGCTTGCTGGCGCTCGCTTCTCATCCGTCTGTCTGTACTGCCGCTGCTGCTGAGTGTGCTGCCACTCGGTGCCCAGCAAAGCACTGGCACGCCAGGCTGCGGCATTTTCGATGGCGGTAACCCGCGTCCGGGAAGTTGCCCGCACAGCGAGCCTGCCAGTCTGGAAGACGACGACAGCGTCAGCCATGCGGCCGGCAATCCGATCGACGTCCTCACCGGCAACAAATACCAGCGCGACACCGATCTGCCCGCCCTGCCCGGGGTGCTCGGCATCGAAATCGTCCGCCACTACAACAGCACTCAAGCCGGGCGGGACGCGCCACTCGGCCCTTTCGGCCGTGGCTGGCGCTTGTCCTACGACACCGAACTTCACCTCAGTGCGCAGACCGCAATCATCACCCAGGCGGACGGCCGTCAGCTTCACTTTGCCCGCAGTGCCGACGACAACGATTTTTTCCTGCCGCTGGACAGTGCCAACGGCCTGCTGTGGCAAGAACCCGGACAGCCGCTGCGCTGGCAGTGGCAATGGCATGATGGCCGTCAGCTCAGTTTCAATGTCGCCGGCAAACTGCTGCGCATCCAGCTGCCGAGCGGGGAATTTGTCAGTCTCAACCGCGGCCCGGCTGGCGAGCTGCTGCAGGTCACCGATCCACAGGGCCGCAGCCTGCGCTTCGAATACCCTGCCCGCAACCATCGCGGTTTTCGCGGGGTACGCGCCATTCATACTCCGTTCGGACGCTTCGAATACCACTATCAAGATCAACTCAGCCATGCCGGCGTCGGCAATCTGCTGCGAGTGCGCCAGGCTGATGGTGGCAGCCGTCACTACCATTACGGCGCAGACGAGCCAACACGGGCACCCAAGCACCCTCACCACCTCACCGGCATCAGCCTTGCCCCTCCACCGGGGACAGCCCAGGCACCCAATACAGCCGAATCCGAAGCACCCGCGCCGCTGCGCATCGCCAGCTACGCCTACGACGAACAGGGGCGCGCCATCCTCAGCGTGCGCGGTCCTTTCGCACTTCCGCCGGCACGAGGCCTCGAACAAGTCGAGCTGCACTATCCGGCAGCGGGGCACAGCGTCCTCACCAACAGCCTTGGCCAGCAGACCGATTACCACCATCAGCGCATCGGCGGCCAGCCGCGCCTGCTCGCCGTCCTTGGTCCCGGCTGCAGCAGTTGCGGCGCGGGCAACATGCGCTACCGCCATGACTCGCAAGGCCAGCTCATCACGCTCACCCGGCTGGATGCGCAGGGCAAGCCGGAACACAGCCTGTTGTTCAGTCGCGACGCCGCAGGTCGCATCCGCTCGCAGTGGCAGCTGCAACACTCGCCACCCCCATCCTCCCGGCTCCAGCCCCAACCCTTGCCCCAACCCCTGCCCCAGCCACGCCTGCTCAAACTGATCACTTACCTCGGCGAACAACATCAGCCTGCGCAACTGATTCGCCCCAGCGTGGTACGCGGTCAGTACCATGTGCTCCAGCACCAATACAACGAACACCAGCAACTGCGCGCGATCCACGAATACGGCTTCAGCCCGCTCGCGGCCAACGGCCAGCCGGCACGCAGCGCCGCCGCTGCGACTGCACTCAGCCGCAGCCTGCAACTCCATTATCAGCAGCACAACGGACGCTCACTGCTGGCCGGCATCGAAGGCGATGGTGGCTTCACCCGCCAGTTCGACTGGGACGAACAGGGCAATTTCATTCGCAGCATCCGCTTTGCCGACGGCAGTCGCCTCCGCTTCGAACACGACCCGCACAGCGGCCTGCTGCAGACAATCGAGCGCCACGATGGTCTCATCACCCGCTTCCGCTACGACCAAGCCCACCAGCCCAACCAACGTCAATTGCCGCGCCACATCGAGCAAACTGCTGCGGATGGCAGCCTGATCAAGACGCTTGAATTCCGCTACGACGCCTTCGGCCAGCTGCAGGAGGCCCACGATCTGCAGCAAGCGCAAGCCAGTACGCTGCTGCACTGGTCACCCTGGGGCCAGCTTCTGGCCCGCCTCAGTCCGCTCGGCATCAGCGAAACTTTCCGCTACGACAGCGAGAACCGCTTGCGCCAGCAGCATCGCTACAGAGCCGCCTTTTCGCTGGAGCAACACTTCGATTACGACTCACGCAACCGTCTTGTCCGCTTCTCCGACAGCCAGGGACGCAGCTTTCAGCTCGACTACGATCCGGCTGGTGAGCTCATCGGACGCCGCGACGGCGATGGCCTCCTCCATCGCAACGGAGCTGACACTTCGGCCGCACACGCCAGACCACTGCATGATGATTTTGGCCGCCTGGTCTACTACCGCGATGCGGATCGCGGTACGCAAACCCGCCACTACGACACCGCTGATCGCCTGCTGAGGGTGATCGATGCTGCAGGCAACGAAGTTCGCCTGCGTTACGCCGCCGATTCAGCCGCCGGCAGCCGGCCGCTGCATCGGCAGATCATCGACGCCCACACCGGAGAGCGCGAAGACACCTACTGGGACTACGACCCAATCACTCAGCGCCTGCGCAGCATCCGCCATCCAGCTCAGCACGAACGCTACCAATACGATGGAGCCGGACGACTGCAAAGCCGCGAGCTGATTGTCGACCCAGCCGGCCGCGCCATCGCGCTTTCCTTCCGCCACTACTACGATGAGCGCGGCCAGCTTATCGCCAACAGCCTTGCCGACGGCCGTCTACTGCACTACCAGCGCAACGCTCAGGGCCAGATCACCGCGCTGGAACTCGGCAGCAAGCTGCCGGCGATCCGCCAGCGCCAGACCATTGTCGACGCACTGCAGCGTGATGTGTTCGGCCTGCGCAGCCTGCACAGCGGCAACGGCATCGACAGCCTGTTTCTCCGCAACCAGGGCGGCGTTCTCACCGCCATCCGTCACCAGCTCCATCGCCCGCCAACCGCACCCTCGGTGCTGATCGCTGACGCCAGGGCGCATCCCCCTGCCCGCTCCCCTGCCGATTCAGCGTTTGTCCTGCTTGATCGCCAACTGCACTGGGACATGCGCGGCAATCTGCTGCGCAGCGTCGACCATCCGCAGTCCGCCCAGGCACCGGCACGCATCACCGACCACGCCTACAATACCCGCAGCGAACTGCTCAGCACGGCACGCTGGCTGCAGGATGGCCGCGAGCGCCGCGAACTCGCGCACTGGTATCAGGCTTACAACACCGATCAGCGGCTGCTCGGCCAGCAGCACGACGGCCAGACCCGCAGCCAGCCCTACCCTGCTTCAGCACAAGCGGACTTCGACTCCAGAGGCAATCTGCTCCAGCACCACGACCTGCAGTTGCACTGGAATGCAGCGGGCCAGCTCGCAGCAGTCAGCCGTGATGGGCAGCGAATCGCCGAATACCGTTACGATCATCGTGGCCTGCGCATTAGTCGCGAACGGTTTGATGCACAAGGCCGCAGCACCGGCCTGCAGTTCACCATCTACGACGACAGCGGCCAGCCGCTTGCCGAACTTGATGGCAGCGGTCAACTCCTGCGTCAATACCTGTGGCTCGCTGACTTGCCGGTGGCATTGATCGACAGTCCGCACGGCTTGCCGCCAGCGCCGCTACAGCGCAGCTTCGGCGCAAGCGTGCAACACCGGCTCTCCACCGCGCTCAAGGCAGAGGGCAAGCTGTTCTGGCTGCAGCTCAATCATCTTGGTGCGCCCGAACTGGCCACTGACACCAGCGGTCGAGTGCACTGGCGCGCCGACTACGCACCGTTTGGCGCTGCCCACATCAGCGCGGACAACTTCCAGCTCGATCTACGCCTGCCTGGCCAGCACTTCGATGAGGAAACCGGCCTGCACTACAACCGCGCACGCTACTACGATCCCGCCAGCGGCCACTACCTCAGCCCGGATCCACTCGGCAGCCCGGACGGGCCCAATCCTTACGCCTATGCCGCATTCAACCCGCTGCGCTACATCGATCCGCAAGGGCTGATCCTGTTCGCCTTCGACGGCACCGGTCAGGACGAAAGCAATCCGCTTACGCTGTCGAATGTGGTGCACTTCAGAAACGCTTACCGCTCTGACGACAGTGTCGGTTTTTACATCACCGGCCCCGGAACGCTGGATGAACGCTCCGGGATCAAGCACCCTACCCTGCTCGGCGGCAACCCCGCCGATGTGCTGCAATCCTTCACCGGCAAAGCCCGCGTCGATTTTCTGCTCAGTGATCTGCACAAGCATGCTGATCTTGTGGACGATGATGAAATCATCGATCTCGACATCATCGGCTACAGCCGTGGTGCGGCGGAAGCCAGGGATTTCGCCAACCAGATTGCCGCCAATACCGTTGACGGCTGGTATGCCTACAGCAGTCGAACTCTGGGGGAGCAATGCCAAAAGGTTAACTTCCGCTTCCTCGGTCTGTGGGATACGGTGCTCAGCACCCATGTCGGCAGCTACCAACTCGCCATCCCCGATGCTTTCCAGCATGTCGCTCAAGCAGTGGCGGTCAACGAGTATCGCGGTCTTGCAGTAGCTTTCCCGCTCGAATCGATCCTCGGTGGTCCAGTTCCCGCCCACCAGGCCCGCATCGAGCGCGGCTTCCTCGGTGCTCACAGCGACATCGGCGGCGGCTTTGTCGATGGCGAACTGGCCAGAATCGCGCTCAACTGGATGGTCGAACAGGCAAAGCAGGCCGGTCTGATGATGGAAGATCTCAATCACTCTTTTGCTGATCTGGCGACCACGGTGGTGTTTCATGACAGCAGCAGCAATCTGCTGCAGAACGGCCCCCGTTCAGGCAGTGAAGACCGCCAGGTACGCTATCTCGACGGCACGGTATCACGCCAGCGTGAGGCGGCAGGTCAGGTGCTCAACTGGTCAGATACCAGCCAGTTCATTCACTATCGCAGCGATCCAAACAGCGTGGACAAGATTGCCGGCACCGTCGACATGCAGGCTTATGTGGACTGGCTGCTCGCCCACGACTATTCTCTTGACATTAGACAACCGTAAGGAGAGCGGAGATGAAAAGCCTTCAATCGCATATTCTCCAGCTGCTGTCAGCCGCCCTCTCACTCTCCGCCTGTGCAAGCCCTGCAGATCTTTTGCAACCCGGTTTCGGGGCAATCATTCATTTCGAATCAGTACCAGATGCCAGTGTGAAATACGGTATCCAGGCCTTCAGTGACAGCGGCAGGATCGTGTTCAGTCCCAACGCGCTTGATCCGCCCAAGAAGCTTGGTTACGGTGGCGGCTTCCTCGCCTACGCTGGCGCCTCCGTCCCTCAGTGGGTAAGAGTGACCTGGAATACACCGATTTTCCACTATCACACCAACTCTAAAACCGGCAAGATCTCGAGATCACTGGAGCGCGGTCCCATCATCGGCGACCACATCGTTGCCGTCGCGCCACGCATTCCCGAGGCGACCTTGCGCTATGCCCGTGGCGGCAAAGGGCGGGCCATCCTGCTCATCTTCCGCCTCCACGACAACAAGGTGCAACTGTCCTGGAGCGTGCAGGAGACCGTACGCGACCCTGACACCGGCGGCACAGGCCGAGTCTACAGTCTTTATGGTGGTGACCTCGACTGTGACGAGCCCGGCGGGATGATCCAGACAGTCAGTTGCACTGCCGGCTACCTGCAGGATGCGCCCTGGTACAAAGCCAGCTGGGAGTTCCTGTGAGCACTGACACCCTTTCCTCCCGCACCAGCAAACGCCTCCGGCGCAGCAGCGCTGCGCTCGCCTGTCTGAGCACCCTGCTGCTCAACGCCTGCGTCCATCCGGTCAGTCTGGTCTTCCCCAGCTTTGACGGCGTCATTCATTACGAGTCAGTGCCCGGCGCAAGCAAAAAATACGACCTGCTGATCTACAGCGACAACGACGAAAAAATTCTCGCCTACAACACCTTCCACCCCGCCACCGCTCTTGGCCAGAACGGCCTGACCCTCAACTACCCCGGCCGCACCCTGCCCGCCTGGCTCAAGATCCGCTGGCGCCAGCCACAGCAAGTGGACGCTCGCGGCGTGAAGCCTGCCGACGCGATCATCGAACACCGCATCGACGTCGCGCCGCGCATTCCGCCCGCTGTTCTGCGTTATGCCAAGGATGGCGAGCACCGCAAAGTGCTGCTCACCCTGCGCATTTTTGATGACCGGGTGTTGCTGAGCTGGAGCGTGCGCGAAACCGCCTACGACCCGGCCAGCCATCATGCCCAGCATGTGTTCAGTCTGTATGGCGGCGATCTCGACTGCCACGACCCCGGCGGCGAAGTCCAGCAATGGCCCTGCACCGCCGGCCTGCTGCAGGATGCGCCCTGGTATCAACCGCACTGGCAGTTCATCTGAGCGCATTCGGACAGCAAAACTGATGGCTGCTCGGGGACTCTGCCGTTCGGAGCCTGAACCTACCCAGGGCAATCGCATGAATGACATTGTCGGCAACATTCAAAAATAATTTTTGATAATCAACCGATTACAGACGGTGCTGTTCACCGCAGTTTAAATCGTGTAGTTCTCTGTCTTTTTGATGTGACTCATGGGGACAGAAAACAAGTTGTCGCTGGCAGATGTGTTTGTGGGGCTGGGCGATCCACGACAGAACTCAAAAGTTGAACATGATCTGGTTGAACTGCTGGTGGTCGCGGTCTGTGGAGTGCTTGCCGGCGCGGATACCTTCATCGAGATTGAGGCTTGGGCGAACGAGAAGCTGGACCGGTTCAGGCAGTATCTGAACCTTAATCCATGTCTGGCCTGGCGTTGAAGTGCTTGAACGACACAAAACCACATGGAAAAGTTGCTCGGATCAGCGAGCACGGATTCAGGTTATCTTTACAGCGACACCTCTACTGCATATGAAGCACGACGTGCCAGACTGCGATTGAGGTGCGGATGGCGGGCAAGGTGGTACTCACCAGCAGCAGAACTCCTCACACCGCTGATTTCCGCAGACTGTCACCGGCTGAAACTACGAGACCAGCGCTACATCGCCGCCTTCTTGCGCTTCGCGCTGACGACGAGCCAGCAAGGTGTAGACGGTCGGCACCACGAACAAGGTGAAGAAAGTGCCCAGCAGCAGGCCACCGACAATCACCCAACCGATCTGCTGGCGGCTTTCCGCCCCGGCACCGGTAGCGAGCGCAAGCGGGATCGAACCGAGCACCATCGCACCGGTGGTCATCAGGATCGGCCGCAGGCGCAGCACCGCCGCTTCAATCACCGCCGCGCGCAGCTCCCGCCCGTCATCGCGCAGCTGATTGGCAAATTCGACGATCAGGATGCCGTGCTTGGTGATCAGGCCGACCAGGGTCACCAGACCGATCTGACTGTAGACGTTGAGCGTGCCGCCGGTGAGCCACAGCGCGCCCAGCGCGCCGGTCATCGACAGCGGTACGGTGAGCATAATGATGAAGGGGTCACGGAAACTTTCAAACTGGGCAGCGAGCACCAGATAGATGAACGCCAGTGCGAGCAGGAAAACCAGCGCCAGGCTGCTGGAGCTGGTGCGGAATTCACGCGACTGTCCTTCATAATCCGTGCTGTAGCCGGGCGGCAGCAGCTGGCTGGCGGTCTCGTCCATCCAGCGCAGCGCTTCGCCCATCGCATAGCCGGGAGCCAGGTTGGCGCTGATCGTCACCGCACGACGCTGGCCGAAGTGGTTCAGCTCACGCGGCGCGACCTGTTCGCTCACTTTCACCACCTGGGCGAGCGGCACCATCTCGCCGTTGCGCGCGCGCACGTAGAGATCGCTGATGTCTGCCGGCATGCTGCGTGCGCGGTCTTCGAGCTGAACAATCACATCGTATTGTTCGGCATCCCGCTTGAACCGGGTCACCTGCCGTCCGCCGAGCATGGTCTCCATGGTGCGGCCGATGACATCGACCGCCACGCCGAGATCGGCAGCCCGCTCGCGATCGACTTCCACCCGCAGTTCCGGCAAGGTGAGTTTCAGGTTGGTGTCCGGTGACAGCAGACCGGGATTGTCACGCATCGCATCCAGCATCGCTTCAGCGTAGCGGGCAAGCTCGTCATAGGATTCTGAAGTGGTGATGACGAAACTGACCGGCCGCGAACGCGCCCCCTGGCCAAAGGCCGCCGGCATCACCGGGAAAGCATTCACCCCGGGGATGGCACGCATCTGCGGGCCGATCTCGTCAGCAATCGCACTGGCACCACGCTCACGAACCTTCCAGTCGGTAAAGCCGACAAAGGAAATGCCCTGTGACACCGTCGGCGTACCGGCGATCACCAGATAGCGTTGCACTTCAGGCACGGCCGCATAGATCTGCTCGATCTCGGCCGCATAACGGGCAAGATAATCTTTGGTCGCACCTTCCGGACCATTGAACAGCCCGACCACCCGCCCTCTGTCCTCAGTTGGCGCCAGTTCGCTTTTGAGCGTACCGAGCAGCTGTACCGCAGTGGCCGATACCAGCAGAAAGACCACGATCACCAGCCAGCGCATGCGCAGCGAGGTTTCGAGCACCCTTTGATAGCCATTGCTCAACCAGGTGAGGAAGCGCTCGATCAGGTTGTAGAGCGGGCCATGACGCGGCTGATGACGCAGCATTTTCGAGCACATCATCGGCGACAGGGTGAGCGCGACAAAGCCGGACACCAGCACCGCACCGGCCAGCGTGAGGGCGAATTCGGCAAACAGCTTGCCGGTGCGTCCGCTCATGAACGCCACTGGCGCATACACCGCAGCGAGGGTGATGGTCATCGCCACCACGGCAAAACCGATTTCCTTCGCACCACGAAAAGCGGCGGCGCGCGGCTCCATGCCATCTTCGATGTGGCGGAAAATGTTTTCCAGCACCACGATCGAATCATCGACCACCAGGCCGATCGCCAGCACCAGCGCCAGCAAGGTCAGGGTGTTGACCGAAAAACCCATGGCAAGCATCAGCGTGAATACGCCAATCAGCGACACCGGAATCGTCACCAGTGGAATGAGCGTCGCCCGCCAGTTGCGCAGGAAGAACAGGCACACTGCCGCCACCAGCAACACCGCCTCCCAGATGGTGGCAAACACCGCATCGATCGAACGTTCGATGAATATTGTATTGTCATTGGCGATCATCATCGCCATTCCCGGCGGCAGCTCGGCTTCCAGCCGGGGCAGCATGTCGACCAGCCCCTGTTTCAGATCAAGTGGATTGGCGGTGGCCTGCTTGATGAGACCGATCGAGATCGCCGGCTTGCCCATGAAACGCACGCTGGTACGCTCATCCTGCGGCGCAACTTCGACCCGCCCGAGATCGGCAATCCGCACCGGATAATCGCCCGCCTGCGCCGGCGCTCTCACCACCACCGCAGCAAATTCATCGACTGTGGCCAGATCAGTGTGAGCCACCACAGCAAATTCGCGTTCACGACTTTCGATCCGCCCGGCCGGCAACTCGACGTTTTGGCCACGAATCGCCGCTTCGACTTCCTGCACGGTGAGGCCGAAAGCGGCCAGCCGCTGGCGATCGATCCAGATCCGCATCGCGTAACGCCGTTCGCCGAACATGCGGGCATCGGCGGCCCCCGGCAAGGTCTGCAGCCGGGGCTTGATCACCCGATTGGCGAAATCGCTCATTTCGAGCGGGCCGTGACGGTCGGAAGAAAACGCCAGCCAGATGATCGGACTGGCATCAGCTTCGACCTTGGCAATCACCGGTTCGTCGATGTCATCGGGCAGCCGACGGCGCACGCGCGAAACACGGTCGCGCACATCCGCAGCCGCACTGTCGGCATCGCGCTCAACCTGAAAGCGCACAGTGATCTGGCTGCGCTCGGAACGGCTGATCGACGACAGCACGTCCACCCCTTCGATGCCGGCGAGCGAATCTTCCAGCGGCTTGGTGACCTGAGATTCAATGATTTCGGCACTGGCACCACGATAAGTAGTGTCGACGGTGACCACCGCCTCATCAATATTCGGATACTCGCGCACGCTGAGGCGCGAGTAGGACATCAGGCCAACCAGCACCACCAGCAGCGACAACACGGTAGCAAACACCGGCCGCCGGATACAAAGCATGGAAATCTGCATGGTCTGCTCCGCCTTCAATCCTGCGCTGCGGCGACCGGGCGCAGCAGCTCCACCGCATCGCCATCGCGCAGCTTGAGCTGGCCGGCAGTCACCACCAGCGCACCTGGCGCCAGGCCGCGACGGATTTCGACCTGGGTACCGCGCCGGCTGCCCGCTTCGACTTCGACCCGACGGGCGATGCCGTCGACGATTTGATAGACGTAAAGCAGATTGCCAGGCGCCGGCACCAGCGCTTCCTCAGGCAACATCAGCGCTGCCGGCTGTTCGGCGAGAATCAGGCGAACGCGGGCAAACACGCCTGGGCGCAGCCGGCGCTGGGCGTTGTCGACACTGGCACGCAAGCGCACTGCCCGCCCCTGCGCATCCACCTGCGGATCAATCGCTTCGACGCGGGCCTGAAAAACTTCTCCCGGCAGCACATCGGTACTCAGTTCGACCATCTGCCCGCGTCGCAGCTGGTCGAGACGCAGCTCGGGCAGGCGAAAATCAAGTTTGAGGCGGGAAATGTCTTCCAGGTTGACCAGCGCATCGCCTTCGCGCACGTAGTCGCCGGGACTGACCTGACGCAGACCGAGCACACCGGCAAACGGCGCATGAATGCGGGTGCGTGCCAGGCGGGCTGCGGCCAGGCTGCGCCCGGCACGGGCCACTTCAAGCTCGGCGCGGCTGTTGTCCACCGTGCTCTGACTGACAAATTTGCGCGCCAGCAGATCGACGTTGCGCACGTGATTGGCCTTCGCCAGCCGCACGCTGGCTTCAGCCTGGGCAAGTTCAGCTTGCTGGACTGCAGCATCAAGTTCGAACAACAGACTGCCGGCAGCGACTTCCTCGCCATCGGCAAAACCGATCCTGACAATCCGCCCGGCCACTTCCGGACGCAGCAGCACCGACTCATTGGAAATCAGGCTGCCTACGGCACTGACTTCATCGTTGAGCGCCTGCGCCTGCACTTCGACCGCTTCAACCAGCACCGCCTTCGCGCCTGCGTCAGCCTGGGCATGAGCCGGCGCGAGCACGGAAACGCCGGGAGCGAAACGGCTGGCCGATGCCAGCAACAGCACCACCAGACACAGCAGGACGAAAGGAGAAAGGCGAATCGGAAAGGCCATTGTGAATTCTTTGCTGCAGGATTTTTGATTGAGTCTGCTGCCGACGCGGATTGCGGGCACAAACAGCGGGCACGACCAGCGGGCACAAACAGCGGACAAAGCGTGGTCCGATTGTCGCACAGCCAGCCCGCTGCGCTAGAATTTCGCCCTCATGGCGTCGTTGAGCGCCCTGCCCTGTCGCCTGCCTTATTTTTCCCGGAGCCATCATGAGCCTGCTTGACCAACTGAAAAAGGATTCCCTTACTGCCCGCAAAGCTGGCGAAAGCGTGCGCATCAGCCTGCTCAGCACCCTGATCGGCGAAGCAGCGATGGTGGGCAAGAATGCTGGCAACCGCGACAGCACGGATGAAGAAGTACTGCAGACGGTGCGCAAATTCCTCAAGAACAATCAGGAAGCCACTGCAGTGATCAAGGACCCTGCCCGCCTCGCCGTGCTGGAAGAAGAAAGCGCAGTGCTCGCCTCCTATCTGCCGCCGCAAGCCAGTGATGAGGAAGTGAAAGCCTTCATCGACAGCACGGTTGCCGGCCTCGCCGACCGCTCGCCAAAACAGATGGGCGTAGTGATGGGCGCGCTGAAAGCCAGATTCGGCACCAATTTCGACGCCAAAACCGCCAACCAATGGGTGAAGGCGGCGCTGGGCTGAACCCCGGATGCGCTGACGCTTATCCGGGCTACGCATTGTGCTCAGCGCTTTGTTGTGGGCTCGGGGCCATGCCCCGAGCAAGCGTCTGTTGGAGCGCAGATGCCTGAGCCGGGGCATGGCCCCGGCACCACAAGAAAAGCTCCCGCTAAAAGACTGGACCCACATTGGCGCACAGGAAAGGCTTATCCTTCTGCTTTTTCCGGCTTGCTCAGTCCAATCTGATGATGAACCCCTCTGCGCTGTCCTGTCCCCGCGGTCCGTTGATGATCGACGTCGCCGGCACGGCACTCAGCGACGACGAGCGCGCCCGCCTGCGCGACCCGCGCGTCGGCGGCGTGATCTTGTTCGCGCGCAACTTCACTGACTCGGAACAGCTGCAGGCACTCACTGCCGAGCTGCAGGCGCTGCGATCACCGCCATTGATCATCGGCGTCGATCACGAAGGCGGCCGCGTACAACGCTTTCGCAGCGACGGCTTCACCCGCCTGCCGGCGATGCGCAGTCTGGGACGGCGTTGGACAGAAGATCGGCTTGCCGCGCTCGATGAAGCACGTGCCACCGGCTTTGTGCTCGGTGCCGAACTGCGTGCCCACGGCATCACGCTCAGCTTTGCGCCGGTGCTCGACCTTGATTACGACTGCTGCAGCGCCATCGGCAGCCGTGCTTTTCATGCCGAGGCCAAGGTGGTCGCGCGCCTGGCGCAGGCGGTGGTGGCCGGCATGCACGCTGCCGGCGTTGCAGCGGTTGGCAAACATTTTCCCGGTCACGGCTTCGTGCGCGCCGACTCTCATCATGAAGTGCCGGTCGATGAACGTGATTTCGCCAGCCTGTGGCAGCAGGACATCGCCCCCTACCAGCATCGTCTGCTTCATCAGCTCGCCGGGGTGATGCCGGCCCACGTCATCTATCCTGTCGCTGATCCCAGCCAGCCGCCGCTGCCGGCCGGCTTCTCCACCTTCTGGCTGCAGGAAGTGCTGCGGCAGCGTCTCGGCTTCAAAGGCATCATTTTCACTGACGATCTCAACATGGCCGGTGCGCACACCGCGGGCGACATCAGCGCACGCTGCAGCGCCGCCGCTGCTGCAGGTTGCGACATGCTGCTGGTGTGCAACCGCCCGGACCTGGTTGAGGATCTGCTGGCAAACTGGACGCCGGCAAGTGATCCGGCCAGTCTTGCCCGTCTTGCTGCGTTCAGTGTGAGCGCGCCACCTGGCTGGCTGGCTGATCCCTTCGCGCTCGAACTGCACCCCGCTTACCGCGATGCCCGCGACCGCGTGCAGGCCTTGACCACCAACGAAGATCCGGGCGCCAGCATGACTGCGGCACAAATCGGCAGTCAGCGTGTCGAACTGCTCGTTCCCGATCCGTGAAGAAGCAATGACCGCAATCCGCCCAAGGCGCTGCGCGCATGCTTGCTGCCATGAGTGATACTCCGCCCACCCCGCCCGCCTCCGCTGCTTCGCCCGCCACCGCAGCCACCGTCAGCTTCGATGCGCGTGCCTTCCTGCGCACGCTCACTGAAGAGCCGGGGGTGTATCGCATGATCGGCGCCGAAGACAAGGTGCTGTATGTCGGCAAGGCCAAGAACCTCAAGCGCCGGGTGTCGAGCTATTTCCAGAAGACGCTCTCCAGTCCGCGGATTGCGATGATGGTCGCCCAGGTGCAGCGCGTCGACATCACCGTCACCCGCAGCGAAGCCGAAGCTCTGCTGCTGGAAAGCAATCTGATCAAAAGCCTGGCGCCGCGCTACAACATCCTGTTTCGCGACGACAAGACTTATCCCTACATCGAGCTGTCCGGCGACGAGTTTCCTCGTCTCGCCTACCATCGCGGCGCTTTTGCCCAAGGAGCGCGTTACTTCGGCCCCTTCCCCAATGCGAGCGCAGTGCGCGAAAGCATTCACCTGCTGCAGAAGACTTTCCAGCTGCGTACCTGCGAAAACTCGGTGTTTGCCAACCGCTCGCGTCCCTGCCTGCTGCATCAGATCAAGCGCTGCACCGCACCCTGCGTGGGCTTCATCAGCGCGGCGGACTACCACGCCGATGTCAGCATGGCGACCCGCTTTCTCGATGGCGAAACCACCGAAGTGATCGACAGCCTGAGCGCACGCATGCATGAGGCTGCCGAACGGCTCGACTTTGAAGAAGCGGCCGCCTGCCGGGATCAGGTGCGCGTGCTGCAAGCGGTGCTGCACAAACAGTTTGTCGACAGCGGCAAGGATGAAGACGTGGACATCATCGTCGCCGTCGAAGCGGACGGCCTGATTTGCGTCAATCTGGCCATGGTGCGCGGTGGCCGCCATCTCGGTGACCGACCGCAGTTTCCTTCCGGCGCGACAGCAAGTGACACGGTCGACAGCCTGCTCGCCTTTGTCGAACAGCACTACAGCCAGCATCCGCTGCCAGCCCGCGTCCTGAGCAATCTGGATACAATGGCCAGCCGCGGCGCGCTCAATGATCTGCTCACTGAGTTGAGCGAACAGCCGCCGATTCTGGCCAGTGGCCGTTTCAGCAATGAACGTGTCTGGCTGGAAATGGCGGAGAAAAACGCCCATATTGCCATCCAGGCGCGTGCACGTGACGCTGGCCGCATCGAACAGCGCCTGGAAGCCTTGCGCCAGGTGCTGGGTCTCGACGAAGCGCCACAGCGCATCGAATGTTTCGACATCAGTCACACCATGGGCGAAGCCACGGTCGCTTCTTGTGTAGTGTGCGAAGCCGGTGCGATGAAAAATGCCGATTATCGGCGCTACAACATCAGCGGCATCACGCCCGGCGACGACTTTGCCGCCATGCGCCAGGTGCTGGAACGTCGTTATGCCAAAGTTGCCGCCGGTGAAGGCCTCTGTCCCGATCTGATTCTCATCGATGGCGGTCAGGGTCAGCTCAACATCGCCATCGACACGCTGGCCGAAGTCGGCCTGGAAAGCGTGCTGCTGCTCGGCGTGGTCAAAGGCGAAGGTCGCAAGGCCGGCCTCGAAACCCTGCTGTTTGCCGATGGCCGCGCCCCACTCACGCTGGGCGGTGAATCTGCTGCGCTGCACCTGATCACCGAAATCCGCGACGAAGCACACCGCTTTGCGATCAGCGGCCATCGTGCCCGCCGTGGCAAGGCGCGCATCGGTTCCAAACTGGACGACGTGCCCGGCATCGGCCCGAGCCGACGCCGCAATCTGCTTGCTGCCTTTGGCGGCCTGCAAGGCGTGCGCGAAGCCACGGTGGAAGACTTGTGCCGCGTCGAAGGCATCAGCCGCAAGCTCGCCGAACACATCCACGCTCATCTGCACGGCTGAAGCCTTGCTCTCTGCTTTTTTCATTCACCGGAGTCCGACCCCATGAATACCCTTTCTTCCGCTCCCCAGCATCCGGCAACAAGGGTGGCAACGGAAGCAGGCGCCCGTCGTCTATTTCCGCGCACGCCTTTGCTCGCCGGCGACGATGTCGACGCCAAACGTGAGGAGTTGCTGCACTATTTTCATGCCACTTTCGATCGCTACGAATCGCTGTTCGAAGTACTCCGCTGCGACGAAGCCTATTACCGCAAACCGATCAGCCTGCGCCATCCGCTGATTTTTTACTACGGTCACACCGCCACCTTCTTCGTCAACAAGTTCATCCTTGCCGGCCTGATCGAACAGCGCATCGATCCGCGTCTCGAATCGATGTTCGCCGTCGGGGTGGACGAGATGAGCTGGGATGATCTCGACGACGCCCGCTATGACTGGCCCACGGTGGCCGAAGTCAAAGCCTACCGCGACCAGGTACGGGCGATGGTCGACGGCGTGATTCGCAACACGCCGTTTTCGCTGCCGATCCGCTGGCAAGATCCGTTCTGGGCGGTGTTGATGGGCATCGAGCATGAACGCATCCATCTCGAAACCTCCTCGGTGCTGATGCGTCAGCATCGCCTCGACTACGTTCAGCCTCATCCGGCCTGGCAGCCTTGCGCCGAACATGGTGAACCGGCACCGAATGCGCTGGTGGACATCCCGGCCGGCAGCGTGCGTCTTGGCCGCGACTTTGCCGAGCCGATCTACGGCTGGGACAACGAATATGGCCACCACGAAGCCGAAGTGCCGGCTTTCCAGGCGGCGCGCGACCTGGTCAGCAACCGCGAATTTCTCGCCTTTGTCGACGCCGGCGGCTATGGCGACGACAGCCTGTGGGATGAAGAAGGTCTGGGCTGGCGCAACTTCGCTCAGGCCAGCCATCCAACGTTCTGGGTGTCGAGCGAGCAAGGCTGGAAGCTGCGTCTGCTCGCTGAAGAAGTGCCGATGCGCTGGGACTGGCCGGTCGAAGTCAATTGTCTGGAAGCTCGTGCCTTCTGTCGCTGGAAAGCGCGCGCCACCGGGCTGACGGTACGGCTGCCGAGCGAAGACGAATGGCACCGCCTCTACGACCACGCCGGGCTGAGCGACGTGCCGGCGGATGCGCTCGCCCAGGCCAATCTGCAACTCGACTACTGGGCGTCGAGCTGCCCGGTCGGACGTTTCCGCCACGGTGAACTGTCGGACGTGGTCGGCAACGTGTGGCAATGGTGCGAAACGCCGACTTATCCTTTCGACGGTTTCGACGTACACCCGATCTACGACGACTTCACTACCCCCACTTTCGACGAGCGCCACAACCTCATCAAGGGCGGCAGCTGGATTTCCGCCGGCAATGAAGCCCGCCACGTTTCGCGCTACGCCTTCCGTCGCCACTTCTTCCAGCACGCAGGTTTTCGCTACATCGTCAGTGATGCACCGCTGAAAAACCCGGCTTCCAGCTACGAGACGGATGTCCTGCTGTCGCAGTATGCCGAGTTCCACTACGGTGACGAGCGTTTCGGCGTCGCCAACTTCCCGCGCAGCCTGGCCGAAATCGCCATTGATGCCCAGCGTCGCTGGGGCAACGGCCAGTTTGCCCAGGCGCTTGATCTGGGCTGTGCCACTGGCCGCGCCAGTTTCGAGCTCGCGCGCGCTTTCGAGCGCGTGGTCGGCATCGACTTTTCCGCCCGCTTCATCCAGGCCGGCGTCAAGCTCGCTGAAAGTGGCGTACTGCGCTACACCCTTGCTGATGAAGGCGAGCTGGTGAGCTACCACGAACGCCGCCTCGACCAGCTTGGCCTCGCCGACACTGCGAGCCGGGTTGAATTCTGGCAAGGCGATGCCTGCAATCTGAAGGAAGTGTTCACCGGCTTCGATCTGGTGCTGGCCGCCAACCTCATCGACCGTCTCTACCGTCCGCGCCGCTTCCTTGCCGACATCGGCGCCCGCATCAAGCCCGGCGGTCTGCTGTTGATCGCCTCGCCCTACACCTGGCTGGAAGAGCACACCAAGCGCGAGGAATGGCTGGGCGGCTTCAAGAAGGATGGCGAGTCCTACACCACCTTCGATGGTCTCAAGGATGCGCTCGCTGGCAACTTCGAGCTGGTCGATGGTCCGCGTGAACTGCCTTTCGTCATCCGTGAAACCCGACGCAAGCACCAGCACACCCTGTCCGAGCTGACGATCTGGCGGCGGCTGCGCTGAAGCAGCCGCTTCAGCGCCGCGAAGTAGTCAGCCGATTTTCCAACCGCAGCGCAGCCGCGGCGAGCACGAAGCCGAGCAGCGCTGCGCCCACCGGCAGCACCACCGCATCTTCCCAACGCCCATGCGCAGCCACCAGCGCGGCAGTAAGCGGCGGTCCGAGCAGCTGTCCCAGGTTGGAAATCTGCATCGCGAAACCCTGATAAGTGCCGATCTGGTCAGGTGTGCGGGCAATCACCGTCGATGCCGACAGGATCGACGACGGTATCAGGCCGCCGGCGAGCGAAACACTGACACAGGCCAGATAACGCAGCAGATCGGGCAAAGCGGGAGAAAACGCGGCGAACATGAACAGTCCGCTCAAGGCACAGCCAATCATCAGCAGCTTGCCACGCGCCACGCCACGACGCAGCAGCACGCCGCCCAGCAGATTGCCTGGCGCATTCGCCAGCACCATCAGACAGGACAAGGCCGCTACCCAGCCCATGTCCAGCCCGCGCTGTTCACGCAGGAAAGTCGGCAGCCAGACGATGAGGGTGAAATGCTGGATCGACCAGGTGGCAAACAACAAGCCCAGCACCCAGCTCAAGGGCGTTCGCAACACCTCGAGCGCCACACCAAGTGCAGGTTTTGCGCCCATCGGCGCGCGCACGACCGCAACTGCAGGCCGGTAATGACGACGCTGCGACCACACCAGCACGATGGCCAGCACCAGCAGAAGCAGGGTAAACAGCCAGACTGCGCGCCAGCTGCCGGCCTCCTGCAGCAGCGGCCCCAAGCCGATCACCAGCGCGATGCCGATCGGCATGTAAGCGCCCCACATCCCCAACACCAGACGCAGGTCCGCTGCACGGCTGGCAGCACTGAGCAGGATCGGTACTGAAACTGCAATCGACATGTAGCCGGCGCCTTCGATCACCCGCCCGGCGAGCAGCAGCGAAAAATCACTCGCCAGCAGACTGATCAGCCCGCCAAGCAAAGTGACGCTCGCTCCAGCCAGACACAGGCGCAGGCCACCGATACGGTCGGCAAAAAAGCCGAACACCACTGCCACGCTGACCGAAAGCAGGTTGATTGCCGAAGACAAGGAACCGGCGTCGACCAGGCTGAGGCCAAAATCCTCACGCAAGGCGGTGATGTTGATCGCCACCTTGCCGATCGTCGCCGAAATGGCAATGCCGCACAGGATGCCGGCAAACACAGCCAGCCAGTGCGTGTGCTGCCGTGCGGGAAAATCGTTGTGCATCAGATGTTCAAGCTCCTCTTTGTCCTGCTTCCCTGCCCGACTTGCGACCGACCGATCCGGGCGGGCGATCGGTTTACGTTGGTCCTGAGCGATCCAGCGCAAGAACAGCCGTCAAGAGTAGACCACGGCCGCCAGTTTTGGGATGCTTGGCAATTCTGTCCTTCTGTCGAGCACTCCATGAACGCGACTCAGCTGCCCTGGCCTTTCCCCACCCAATCCACGCTCGACGTCCACGGCAGTGCGCAACGCCTGCCTGTCGGGCGCATTTTCTGTGTCGGACGCAATTATCAAGGCCATGCGATCGAAATGGGCACGCTGGTCGACAAGAGCACGATGCAGCCGTTTTACTTCCTCAAGGATAGTGCCAGCCTGCTCAGCGTGCCGGCCGGCAACACGGGCGCGCTGCCCTACCCGCCGGCAACGGCTGATTTCCATCACGAAGCCGAGCTGGTGGTGGTGATCGGCAAAGCCGGTTTTCAGCTGAAGGTCGAACAGGCTGCCAGCCTGATCCACGGTTACGCGGTGGGCCTCGACATGACCCGGCGCGATCTGCAGCAAACTGCCAAGGACAGCAAGCGCCCCTGGGATGTGGCGAAAAATTTCGAGCACGGCGCAGTCTGCAGCGCGGTGGTGCTCAATCCGGCCCTGCTGAGCACAGGCGAAATCAGCCTGCGCGTCAATGGCGAACTCCGCCAGCAGGGCAATCTGAATCAGATGATCTGGAACATCAGCGAACTGATCGCCGACCTGTCACGCTACTACCACCTTCAGCCCGGAGATCTGCTGTTCACCGGCACCCCGGAAGGCGTCGGCCCCGTGGTCGGTGGCGACCGGATCGAAGTGAGCATCGCCGGTGTTGGCGAGCTCAAGGTCAAAGTGGTGTGAAACAAATCCCTCAGACAAACCTTCGGGACAAACCTTCGGGACAAAACTACTGAGGGGGTTTGGCTACCACCGCACGGGCGTCAGCCCGGACCTCCTCTTCCAGCCCCCAGTCGCCATATTCGTACCAGTCATCGCCGAGCAGTTCGCTCGGATGCGGGGTACGTTCCGAGCCATTGCCACAGCCGAGATCATCGACGGAACAATACTTGTCGCAGCCCCAGCAGATACGTTCGGGATGTTTCGGATGCAGCGGAAATTTCTTTGCCATGATGCCAGCACTCCAGCAGGCCAGGCTGGCCCGGGCGCTGAGCGCTTCAGGCCTGGTCCGGCAACTATTCGAGGCGGCTGACGGCAAACTGGAGGGCGAGCTGATAGCCCATTACCCCACAGCCAACCAGCACTGCCTCGGCCACATCCGATAGATAGGAATGGTGGCGAAAGGTTTCACGCTTGTGCACATTGGACAGGTGCACTTCGACAAAGGGAATCGCCACTGCTGCGAACGCATCGCGGATGGCGATGCTGGTATGGGTATAGGCGCCCGGATTGATGAGAATGAAGCTCACTCCATCCGTGCGCCCCTGATGGATGCGATCGACGATGCCCCCTTCATGGTTGCTCTGAAAGCACTCGAGCGCATGACCGAGCACACCGGCGCGCGCCACCAGATCGGTCTCGATTTCGGCAAGCGTGGTCGAACCATAGATTTCCGGCTCGCGCGTGCCGAGCAGATTGAGGTTGGGCCCGTTGATGAGCAGCAGTTTTTTCATCGCCGCACTCACATGCCGAGCGACTTGAGGAGTTCGTCGGGATCCTCCTCGCCGGCGGCAGCGCCCTGGGCCGAGGTCGCATGCTGATGGCCAAAGCCGTTCTGCGCCAGCAGCTGGTCGGGATCGACCACTTCCGCCGGCTCGAAATCGACCATCTTGATGAATTCGGTACGATCGACCGCCAGCTCGAGATAGAACACCTTGTTACCTTCGGTGTAGAAGGTCACCCGCCGCGCTTCCGGCTGGTCGAGCTTGGTATCGACGCTGAGGATCACCTGCTTGTTGAGCACCAGCATCTTCGGCTGGCTCTGGGTGATCTGGGTCTGCAGCTCACGCCCGACCTTGCTGGTGAAGTCACCGACGATCTGGTTCATCAGCTCGCCCATCACGTTGCTCACTTCGTCCGAAGTGTGTGAACTGGCCAGTTCGCTGGCCGACATCCCCATGCTGAGCAGGTAACGCTGGTACAGCTCCATCGCCGCGTCCGCAGAGAAATTCATCACCACCAGACCGGAAAATCCGCCATCGAACAGCACAAAGCAGCCGATATCGGGCTTCAGGCAGGTCTTGGTAATCTTCTGCACCATGCCCGAATAGCGAACTTCGCCACCGCTGGCCTTGCCCAGCACGGAGGACACCGATTCGCACAATCCAAGCAACAGGTTTTCGGTACCGAACACTACCGGACAGTCAAGCTTGCTCATCACGCTCTTCCATTTCAGCAAACGGTCATCAAGCGACCAAAACGATGACTTTTAACACAACTCAAGCACTCCGAGCGCCAAAAACGGCAAATTAATGACCAGCACCAACCGAAACCGCGCGGGAAACAAGGTCTTCCTGCACAAAACCCTTACAATACCCCCAAGCTGATGCAGGATTTGAGAATGAGCACAGAAGTTGAAGCTGCCCCCTCCACCCAGGCCGGTTCCACTCCCCTCGTGGCCAGCGCCGAAGCTCGCGCCGACCGCATCGACTGGCTCAGCATGCGACCGATGGTGGGTGATGCCCTGCAGCTCGACTGCGGCACCCCCCTGAGTTCCAACAAGACCTACTCGCGGCTGGTCGGCTACCTCAAGGACAAGCTGCTGATCACCACCACACCGGTCGCCGCAGGTCGGCGCCTTGAGCTGCTTGAAGGCGACAACGTTCTGGTGCGCGGTTTTTCCGGGATCAATGCCTATGCTTTCCGCGCTCATGTGCTGCGGGTCAGCCGGCTGCCTTTTGATCATGTCTATCTGAGCTATCCTGACTCGGTGTCAGGACGCTCGGTGCGTGGTTCGCATCGCACACGCACTACCCTGACCGTCAAACTGAGTACGCCGGAGATCAGCATCGAGGGCCAGATGCTTGATCTGAGCGCACATGGTGCGCTGGTGAGCTCGACCACCAGACTCGATGATGACAAGAGGAAGCTGCTGCTCAAGCTTGAGCTCGTCGTGCACCAGATCAGCCAGCAGCTCGAAATCGACACTACCGTCATGAACCACAGCATCGACGACACGCAGGAAACTCCCCGCTACCGTTACGGCCTGCGTTTCGACGACCTGGACGAACACAGCATCATGCTGCTCAAGGCCTTTGTCTATGAGCAGGTTGTCGATCATCCTGAAAGCATTTTCTGATGCGCAAACTTACAGATCATTGAACATGCAAAGCTTTCAGGCGCTTACGGAAGAGGAAATCAGCGCTCACACCCCGATGATGCAGCAATATCTGCGCATCAAGCAGCAACACCCCGACATTCTGCTGTTGTACCGCATGGGGGACTTTTACGAGCTGTTCTTCGCCGACGCCGAAAAAGCGGCGCGCCTGCTCGATATTTCCCTCACCACCCGCGGCCAGTCACACGACCAGCCGATCAAGATGGCGGGCGTGCCCTTTCATGCAGTCGAGCAATACCTCGCCCGTCTGGTGAAGCTCGGCGAATCGGTGGCGATTGCCGAACAGATCGGTGAGCCGGGTGCCGGCAAAGGGCCGATGGAGCGCGCGGTGAGCCGCATCGTCACCCCCGGTACGCTCACCGATGCGGCTTTGCTCGACGAACGCCGTGATGCGCTGCTGCTGGCGCTGAAGCTCGAACGTGGGGTGCTGGGTCTCGCCTGGCTCAACCTGGCCAATGGCGAGCTGCGCCTGATGGAGTGCCCGAGCGACACCCTCCACAGCCAGTTTGAACGCCTGCGCCCGGCGGAAGTCCTCATTCCGGATGACCTGTCCTTGCCGCTGGTCGAACAGCTCGCGCCGGCACTGCGCCGGCTGGCCCCCTGGCAATTCGACCGCGAAACCGGCCTGCGCCTGCTCAGCGAACACTTCGGCACCCGTGACCTGAGCGGTTTTGGTGCCCAGCAACTGCCGGTCGCCCAGGCCGCCGCTGCCGCGCTCTACGATTACGCTCGTTCCACCCAGCGCCAGGCCCTCAGTCATGTCACCGGCCTCACCGTCGAACAGGAATCGGCCTACATCCGCCTCGATGCTGCCACCCGGCGCAATCTCGAACTGAGCGAAACCTTGCGCGGCGAAGCGGCGCCCACCCTGCTCTCCCTGCTCGATTGCTGCATCACCAGCATGGGCGCCCGCTGGCTGCGTCATGCCCTTCACCACCCCCTGCGTGACCGCAACGTGGTCAGCGCCCGTCATGAAGCGGTGGCCGAACTGCACAGCACCCAGCGCGACATGCTGGGCGGGGAGCACATCGCCAGCGGTCACAGCATGGCGAACAACTTGCGCAGCCAGCTGCGCAGCGTGGCCGATGTCGAGCGCATCAGCGCCCGCATTGCGCTGCGCAGTGCCCGTCCGCGTGATCTGGCCGCTTTGCGCCAGAGCCTGGCGAGCGCCCCCACGCTGCTCGCCACCCTTGCCGGCTGCCACAGCGCGCTGCTGGGCGAACTCGCGCAGCAGCTGGCGATCGACCCTGCGGTGCACGACTTGCTGCATGCGGCGATTGCTGCCGAACCAGCCGCCATGGTGCGCGACGGCGGCGTGATTGCCCGTGGCTACGACGCCGAGCTGGATGAACTGCGCGCGCTTGACGAGAACTGCGGCGCCTTTCTGCTCAAACTGGAAGCGCGCGAACGCGAACGCAGCGGCATTGCCAATCTCAAGGTCGAGTTCAACCGCGTTCATGGCTTCTACATCGAAGTCAGTCGCCAGCACAGCGAACGGGTGCCGGAAGACTACCGCCGCCGCCAGACACTGAAGAACGTCGAACGCTACATCACTCCTGAGCTGAAAGCGTTTGAAGACCAGGCGCTGTCTGCCCAGGAACGCGCCCTGGCACGCGAAAAACTGCTGTACGACGACGTGCTCGAGCAGCTCAACCGCCACATCGCGGCCCTGCAGCAGCTGGCACGCGCGCTGGCCCTCCTCGACGGTCTGGCCGCCTTTGCCGAGATCGCAGCCCGTCACGATTACGTGCGCCCGCGTTTCCGCGACACGCCGGGCGTCGACATCCGCGCCGGCCGCCATCCGGTCGTCGAAGCTCAGCTGGAAAACTTCATCCGCAACGATGCGCGGCTCGATCCGGCGCGACGCATGTTGCTCATCACCGGCCCCAACATGGGCGGCAAATCGACTTTCATGCGTCAGGTGGCGCTGATCTGCCTGCTGGCCCACATCGGCAGCTTCGTGCCTGCCGACCAGGCCGAAATCGGTCCGCTCGATGCGATCTTCACCCGCATCGGCGCTTCCGATGACCTTGCTTCCGGACGCTCGACCTTCATGGTCGAAATGACCGAAGCCGCTGCCATCCTGCATGGCGCGAGCGAACACAGCCTGGTGCTGATGGACGAAATCGGTCGAGGCACCTCCACCTTTGACGGTTTGTCGCTGGCGCTGGCGATTGCCCGCCAGCTGCTGCGCAAGAACAAGAGCCTCACCCTGTTCGCCACCCACTATTTCGAACTCACTCGCCTGCCGGGCGAATTTCCCGAATGTGCCAACGTCCATCTCGACGCGGTGGAACACGGTCATCGCATCGTCTTTCTCCATGCCCTCGAAGAAGGTCCGGCCAGCCAGAGCTACGGTATTGAAGTCGCTGCCCTCGCCGGCATTCCGCCGACGGTGATCCGTGACGCCCGCCGCCGCCTGCGCAGTCTGGAAAACCAGGCGATCGATGCCGGGCCGCAAGGCGACCTGTTTGCCGCACTCGAAGACGAGGCCGCGCTGCAGCGTCCGCTGTCCCATCCGGCGCTCACTGCCCTGGCAGCGATCGACCCTGATCAGCTCAGCCCGCGCGAAGCGCTCGAACAGCTGTATGTCCTCAAGCGACTGAGCCAGGAATGAATCCCGCCATGGATCTCTCCATCGACATCTCCGAACAGGCTGGCGTGCGTTACCTGCATTTCGGCTCCGAATGGGTGCAGGGCGCAATGCGCATCCACCGTCCCTGGGCGCTTGAACTGGCGTACACCCGCGAAATGATGGCCGGTCTGCTGCTGCGCGACGGGCTGGCCGAACCCGGCGCCGACGGCAAACCGCACGCTGCTGCCGCCTGGCCGGGTGAAGTGCTGATCATCGGCCTCGGTGCAGCTTCGCTGGCCAAGTTCGTCCATCGCCACTGCCCGCAGGCGCGCATCACGGTGGTCGAAATCGCGCCAGCGGTAGTTGCCGCTGCTCGCCAGTTCTTCAAGCTGCCGATGGAAGATGAACGCTTTCGCATTGAAATCGGCTGCGGCGCCCGCTGGCTTGAAACGGACCCCACTCGCTACGACTACATCCTCGTCGACGGTTTCGACCAGCATGCGCGCGCCGGTGCGCTCGATACCCTGCCGTTTTACCAACAGGCCAGACAGCGCCTCAGCGAACAGGGTCTGCTGGCGGTGAACCTGTTCGGCCGCGCCCGTGGTTTCAAGGCCAGCGTCGGCCGCCTGCTGCAAGCTTTCGATGATCGCGTGCTTGCCTTTCCATCCTGCGACAGCGGCAATGTGGTCGCTTTCGCGGCAGCGGGCGAAGTGATTGCCCGACCGCTGAGCGAGTTGCGCGAACGCGCCCGTGTGCTGAAAAAAGCGACCAGTCTCGACCTGCTGTCGACCATCAGCCGGCTCGAAGCCTCAGGCAATGTGCCTGGCGGCATTCTCCAGCTCTGAAAGGGTTCAGCCCGCTGCTTGCGGACTGTGCTGCGCTTCCTGCGCCAGCCACAGGCACTTGCCCTTGCTCGCCTTGTCGATCTCGCACAGCACCGCCGCATGCGCGGCAAGCTCCTCGGCCGTGGCACGCAGCACCCGCCGTGGCAGTGAAGTGGCAAGCTGCGCCTGCCCATCGGCAGTCAGCGCGGGTAGCACCTCGTCTTCATCCAGCATCAGCAGGCTGTCCTGGCCGCGGGTCATCGCCAGATAGACATCGGCCAGCAGCTCGGCATCGAGCAGCGCGCCGTGCAGCTGGCGATGGCGGTTGTCGATCTCGTAACGTTCACACAGCGCATCAAGCGAGGCACGTTTGCCCGGATTCTGCTCACGGGCCATTTTCAGCGTGTCGATCACGCCCGAGCACAAGGACTCGATGCCGGGACGGTCAAGCCGCGACAGCTCATGGTCAAGAAAGCCGACGTCAAAGCTGGCGTTGTGAATCACCAGTTCGGCATCACGGACAAAGTCTTCGAACGCGGTGGCGACACCGGCAAATTTCGGCTTGTCCGCCAGGTCATCGAGGCTGATGCCGTGCACCGCTTCCGCTTCAGCATCGATCTCGCGTTCGGGATGGATGTAGACGTGGAAATGACGGCCGCTGAGACGGCGATTGATCAGCTCGACACAGCCGATTTCGATGATGCGATGACCGTTGCGCCAGTCGAGGCCAGTGGTTTCGGTATCGAGCACGATCTGACGCATGTTCAGTTTTCTCCTGTTGAATCCACTGCCTGGCCACGCTTGCGCACCGCTTCCACCCCCTGGCGGGCGAGCGCATCGGCACGTTCGTTATCGACGTGGCCGGCATGGCCTTTCACCCACAGCCACTGCACCTGATGGCGCTCCCGCGCAGCGTCAAGCGCCTGCCACAGATCGGCATTTTTCACCGGGGTGCGGCTGGCGGTTTTCCAGCCGCGTGTTTTCCAGCCTTCGATCCATTCGGAAATGCCTTTCTGCACGTACTGGCTGTCGGTATGCACCTGCACGGTCATCGAGCGCTTGAGCAGGTCGAGGGCGCGGATGACGGCAAGCAGCTCCATGCGGTTGTTGGTGGTTGCCGGCTCGCCGCCGAAAATTTCCTTTTCATGCCCCTGCCAGCGCAGGATCGCCCCCCAGCCGCCGGGGCCGGGATTGCCGCTGCAGGCGCCGTCAGTGTAAATCTCAACTGCTTCCATCATCTTCCCGTTGTTGTCGCTCGTCCTGGCGAGCACAGTTCGCCGTCGACCCGGCCTGCGGTGACCAGCTTTTGCCGCTGCGCGGACTGAGCGCACCCAGCCGCGAGGTCGCTGCCGGCGCATCGCGCCACTTCGGCATGATCAGTCGCATGCCCTGCACCCGCTTGATACCGTGGATCAGCCAGACTCCGGCCAGCGGCCGAAAGCGACGGCCCGGACGTTCCAGCCAGCGCAGGCGCTCGAACCAGCTTTCACCACCAAAAGGCGGAATGCTGCAGCCACGGCGAACCGTCTGCACCTCGAAACCGAGCAGTTTAAGCCAGTCGCGCATGCGCAGGGTGGAACGGTAGCGCCCACACCAGGGCATTTCTCCCTTATCCATGTTCAGCAACCGGCGCAAACCCCAGGCGCTCCAGGGGTTGAATCCGCTGATCAGCAAGCTGCCTTCGGCGACCAGCACCCGCTCGACTTCGCGCAACAGCTGATGCGGATGCGGCGAACACTCGAGCGCATGTGGCAACACCACCAGATCGATGCTGGCGGTGGCGAACGGCAGGGCGAACGGTTGGGCGAATACCGTGGGTTGCTCCGGTGCGCCGTCGCCGGTCCAACGCAGCGCCGGGCTGCAGTGCAGACGCAAGGGCATGCGGTTGGCCGCCAGCAGGTCGACGCCTGGCAGACCGATCTGCAAGGCACGATAGCCGAACAGGTCACTGACCAGCTCGGCAAACGCCTGCTCTTCCCAGCGCCGCAGACAGGCGCCGGCAGGAGTCTGCAACCAGGAATCGACTTCGGGCATTGACATCCGCGTTCAGCACAGCACAATTCGGCAATGGACATTATCGCTCTTCCCGCCTTTCAGGATAACTACATCTGGCTGTTGCGCCAGGGACAACATGCAGCAGTGGTCGATCCCGGTGACGCCGATCCGGTGCTCGCCTACCTGGCCGAGCAGCAATTGCAGCTGTGCGCGATCCTGCTCACCCATCACCACCGTGATCACGTCGGCGGCGTCGAAACCCTGCTCGCCCGGCACCCGGTACCGGTGTATGGCCCGGCGCGGGAATCGATTGCCGGCCTTGATCATCCACTCACCGAAGGAGATGTGATCCGGCTCCCGGCGCTGGATCTTGAGCTCGTCATCCTCGACATTCCGGCACACACTGCGGGTCACATCGCCTATGTCAGCCAGGCTGCCGAAAATCCGCTGCTGTTCTGCGGCGACACGTTGTTCTCCGCCGGTTGTGGCCGCCTGTTCGAAGGCACGGCCAAGCAGCTCGCCGACGCGCTCGCCAAGCTGGCGGCGCTCGATGACGCTACCCGGGTGTTCTGCACCCACGAATACACCCTGGCCAATCTGGCTTTCGCCGCCGCTGCTGAGCCGGACAACCCGGCGCGCGATCTCTACGCCCGCCGTTGCCAGCAACTGCGGGCTGCCGGTGAACCCACCCTGCCGTCGACCATCGCGCTCGAAAAAGCGATCAATCCTTTCCTGCGTGCAGACGAACTCCAGATTCGCCAGCGTCTGGCCAGCGAACTTGGCATCACCGCTGAAGACAGCGTGAGCACCCTCGCCGCCCTGCGCGCCTGGAAAGACCGGTTCTGAATGATGTCATCCCATGCCTGAGATGTGCTGGCTGGCGCCGAGACGCTTCCTGATCCCGATGCTGTGCGGCTGGACGGCGCTGACTGCCGCGTTTGCCCATGCAGACAGCAGCGATCCAGCAAAGATGATCGAGGCTGCGGCGCCCGCACGCATCCTCACCCTCGACCTGACGCGTGACGCCAACGACATCTGGGATCGCATCCGTCGCGGCTTCGGCATGCCGGATCTGGACAGCGCCCGCGTCAGCGAGCAGCAGGCTTTCTACCTCAACCGGCCCAACTTCCTTCGTCAGGTATTCGCCCGCGGCGGCCGCTATCTGTATTACATCGTCGACGAACTTGAGCGCCGCGGTCTGCCGACCGAAATCGCCTTGCTGCCGATGGTCGAGAGCAGCTACAACCCGCTGGCCTATTCACGCGCCCATGCTTCCGGACTGTGGCAGTTCATCCCGTCTACCGGCAAAGCATTCAAGCTTACCCAGGACGCCTGGGTCGATGAACGGCGCGACGTGATTGCTTCCACCAACGCCGCACTCGACTATCTTGAATACATCTACGAGATGCACGGCGACTGGCATCTGGCGCTCGCCTCCTACAACTGGGGCGAAGGCTCGGTACAGCGCGCGCTGCGCCGCAACCGCGAACAAGGCTTGCCGGAAGAGTACAGCGCGCTGCGCATGCCGCTGGAAACGCAGAACTACGTCCCGCGCCTGCAGGCGATCAAGAACATCGTCGCCGAACCGGAACTGTTTCACCTTGAACTGCCTTATGTCGCCAACGAAATGCATTTCGTTGCCGTCGAAGCACCAGCCGGCGTCGATCTGGCCACTGCAGCCAGCCTCGCCGACATGCCGCTGGAAGAATTTCTCGCGCTGAATCCCGGTTTCAATCGCCCGGCCACCAGCACCCACGGTCAAACGCTGATCGTGCCCACCGACCGTGCCCGTCGTCTGCGCAATGGCCTCGCCGAGCTCGCCCGCGAAGGCACTGGCTGGCGGGTGCACACGGTCGCGCGTGGCGAGACGCTCGCCCAACTGGCCAAGCGTCACAAGATCGAGCTTGCCGAGCTGCGCCGGATCAACGGACTGTCCGGCAACAGTGTCAGCCCCGGCCACAGTCTGCTCGTGCCCACCGGCATTGATCCGAGCGGTGCCCTGCAGGTCAGGAAACTGATGTCCTCCGGTGGTCTGGGCCTCAATCCAGGCAGCAGCGGTGGCACTGGCCTGAAAAGCAGCCAAACAGCGAGCAAGCCACCGGCGAGCAAACCAGCAGCCAGCAAAACGGGCAGCGATCGCAAGCCGGCAGGCGGGCGCTGAAGCCTGCGGCGATCAGTCGCTCAGTCGCGGCCAGTGACAGGAAAAGCGGTGGTCCTGGCCGAGGATGGTTTCAGCTGGATAGCTGCGGCGGCAGATTTCACTGGCGTAGGCACAGCGCGGGTGGAAGTGGCAGCCGGCCGGCGGATTGAGTGGTGAAGGCAGCTCGGTGCTGGCGGCAGGACGGTAAGCCGCGCGCCGCGCCTGCTCGACGTCATCGCTGCCCGACGTGGAGGCGATACGCGGTACTGCAGCAAGCAAGGCGCGGGTATAAGGATGCACCGGATGAGCGAGCACCTTTTCCGCCGGCCCCTGTTCGACAATCCGGCCGAGATACATCACCGCCACTTCATCCGCGAGATATTCCACCACCGCGATATTGTGGGTGATGAACAGATAGGCCAGACCGTGCTCTTGCTGCAGCGCCCGCATCAGGTTGAGCAGCTGAGCCTGTACCGACACATCCAGTGCGCTGGTCGGTTCGTCACAGATCAGGAGGCGCGGAGCGACTGCCAGCGCACGGGCGACCGCGATGCGCTGGCGCTGCCCACCGGAAAATTCATGCGGATAGCGCGTGCGCATCGCCGGTTCAAGGCCGACATGAGCAAGCAGCTCTTCGACTCGTGTCCGGCGCTGCTGCGGATCGACTTCAATGCCCAGACTGATCATCCCTTCTTCGATGATCTCGCCAACGCGCATGCGCGGATTGAGCGAAGCGAACGGATCCTGAAAGATCATCTGCACGCTGCGCCGAAACGCCACCAGCGCAGCCGGGTCCAGCACGGCGACATCATTGCCGTCCACGCTGACTTTGCCAGCAGTGAGCGTGATCAGCTTCAGCAATGCCTTGCCGACAGTGGTCTTGCCACAGCCCGACTCACCGACCAGCGCCAGCGTACGGCCAGCAGCAAGGCTGAAACTGAGGCCATCGACCGCCCGTACAGATGCCTGGGTGCGCTGCAGCACACCTTTGCGCACCGGAAAATGGACACTCAGTCCTGCCACTTCCAGCACCGGACGGGTACGCCGGGCGGAACTGACGTACAAGCCTTCCGGCGCGGAAGCAACGGGCTGCCTGCCCGGCTGCAGCGCCTGCTGGTCGGCATAAAGATGGCAGCGCACCGCCTGGGCACCGAAGTGATACCAGCCAGGCGCCTCATCATCACAGCGATCAAAGGCAAAAGGACAGCGCTCGACAAAACGGCAGCCGGGAAAATCCGCACTGAGCGCCGGCACACTGCCGCTGGGCGCATCAAGTGCCTGACCACGCTGGGCACTACCCGGCAAGGCGGCAAACAGCTTGCGCGCATAGGGATGCAGCGGATGAGCAAAGAACGCGGCCCGCGGCCCGCGTTCAACCAGCTGCCCGGCGTACATCAGCCCGACCTGATCAGCCATGCGCGCCACCACACCGAGATCATGAGTGATCAGCAGCATGGCCATCCCGCGCTCGCGCTGAAGGCCAGCGAGCAAGTCAAGCACCTGCGCCTGGATGGTGACATCCAGCGCAGTGGTCGGCTCATCGGCAATCAGCAGTCGCGGCTGGCCGGCCAGTGCAATGGCAATCATCACCCGCTGCTTCATGCCGCCCGAAAGCTGGTGCGGATAGTCGTCGAGCCGGTGCTCGGGATCGGGAATGCCCACTGCGGCGAGCAGCGCAGCCGCTTCCTGCCGTGCCGCAGCGCCAGTGATCTGCCGGCGCTGCAAGGCTTCGGCAATCTGCCCGGCGACCGTCATCACCGGGTTGAGGCTGGTGCCGGGCTCCTGGAAGATCATCCCGATCTGCGCACCACGCACCTGGCGCATGGCCTGCTCCGGCAAGGCGAGCAGATCCTCGCCTTCCAGCTCGACGCGACCGGCAACAATCCGCCCGGCGCCGGGCAGCAAGCGGGCGATGGCAAGCGCGCTCATCGATTTGCCGCAACCCGATTCACCCAGCAAGGCAAAAGTTTCACCGGGGGCAATTTCCAGCTCCAGCGCCTGCACCGGGCAGAAACGCTGCTGCTCGCGCTGGATTTCGACGCTGAGCGCGGACACCGTCAACACGGCAGCGGAATCCGGGGCAACACCGGCAGGATCAGAGGCGGACAGCACAGCTTTGGCGAGGAGAGTGGAAACAGCGGCGGAAACCAGGGACGGCAGGCAGCAAGGCCGCTGCCCCGGAACCGTTCAGACTGGATCAGTGGTGATGGCCACCGGCACCATGCACATGGCCGTGCGAGATTTCCTCGGCGCTGGCAGCACGCACTTCAGCCACCGTGCCTTCGAACACCAGGGCGATGCCGGCAAGCGGGTGATTGCCATCGACCACCACCTTGCCTTCAGCAATGTCGGTGACGCGGTAAATCTGGTCTTCCTCACCGTCTTCGCCAACACGCTCGAAGCTCATGCCGACTTCGATGTTGTCGGGAAACAGGCTGGCGTCTTCGACCAGGATCAGCTCTTCATCGTAGTCGCCGAATGCGTCTTCGGGCTCGAGCTTGAGCTGGAAGTTGTCGCCGGTTTTCTTGCCGTGAAGCGTTTCTTCCAGCAGCGGGAAAATGCCGTCATAACCACCATGCAGATAGACCAGCGGATGAGCGCCATCGTCGATGACGGTGCCGTCAGTGTCGCGCACGG
>JAVEVA010000042.1:0-16400 GCA_034005275.1 Thauera sp.
CTCACCGACAGCATCCAGACGGTCGCCGCCCACGCCCTGCGCGGCTACAAGATCACTCTGCTGCCGATGGTGCTGCACACTCTCAGTTTCTGGGGCATCGGCCTCGCCGGCGGGTATTGGGCGAGTTACCACGCTTTCGGACGCGAGCTGGCGCCGAGCATCGCCGGTTTCTGGCAAGCCAGCGTGGTCGCCACGGTGCTTGCCTCGCTGCTGTTTGGCTGGCTGCTGCGCCGGGTGATCCGCAGCCAGCAGGCTGGGGACTGAAGCACTCCGGAAACCGCAATACCGCCTACCGCCGGTGGGAGCTGCGCAAGCTGCGAACCGGCGTTGGCAGACCGTTCGCGACTTGCGTCGCGCCTACCGGTCGTTTCCGTCGGGAGGACTCAACGGGGCTGGCAGCTCAGGTTCGCCTTCTTCTTCGACCGGGAGGATGGAATGGATCGGATCATCCGGCGACATCCGCGTCGGCCCCATCGGTTCAGCTTCGACTTCATCATCACGCGCTTCAAGCAGGATGGTGACCCGGCGGTTGCGCGCGCGACCGACTTCGCTGCTGTTGTCGGCCACCGGGCGCTGATCGGCATAGCCGGCGACCGTGATCCGTTCGCCCAGCACACCGCTGCCGATGAACAATCTGGCCACGGTCGAAGCGCGCACAGCAGACAACTCCCAATTGGACGGGAAGCGATAAGTGCCGATCGGGGTGTTGTCGGTATGACCTTCGACGGTGATCGGCAGCGCCGATTCGGCCAGGACGCCGGCAACCGCGCGCAGCACGCTCGCCGCCTCGATGCCCAATGCCGCTTCGCCAGGAGCAAACAACAGCGCAGCATTGATTTCGATGCTGATGCCGAACGCCCCTTCGCTGACCTTCACTTCGCCGCGCTCGGACAAGGCGCCCATCACCTGACGCAATTCCTCGGCCATGCTGCGCATCTGCGCCGCAGTCTGCCGACGGCGCGAGGAAGACGCTTCCGCCAGATCGGCCTTGGCCGGTGGTGCCGGGCGCACGATCGGTGCCAGCTCGACCGGGGCGACAATTACCTGATGTCCGCTGTCATTGAGGCTGTCCTTGCGAAACGCCTGGACGATCGAATCCGACAGGATGCGGTACTTGCCTTCGTTGATCGACGACAGCGAATACATCACCACGAAGAATGCGAACAGCAAGGTGATGAAGTCGGCGTAGGACACCAGCCAGCGCTCGTGATTGTCCGGCTCTTCGCTGTATTTGCGTCGTCTGGCCATGACTGCCTGCCCGTACCGGCTGCACTCAGCCCAGGTAGCTCTGCATGCGGCTGGCGATCACCCGCGGATTCTCGCCATTGGCAATGCCGACCAGACCATCGACGAACATTTCACGCTGCACCACCAGGCGCTGGACATGGGTGGCGAGTTTCTTGCCGATCGGCAGGAAGACCAGGTTCGCCAGGCCGACACCATAGATGGTCGCCACAAAGGCGACTGCGATCCCGGCACCGAGCTTGGAAGGGTCGGAAAGATTTTCCATCACCTGAATCAGCCCCATCACCGCCCCCAGAATGCCGATCGTCGGCGAATAGCCGCCTGCTGCATCCCAGATGCGGGTCGCCTGACGCAACCGGTGCTCCCAGCTGTCAATCTCGATTTCGAGCAGCTCGCGCAAACGTACCGGATCAAGCCCGTCGACCAACAGCTGCAATCCCTTGCGCATGAAGGGGTCACGGATCGCACCTACCCGCCCTTCGAGCACCAGCAGACCATCCTTGCGGGCAATCTGCGCCCACACCGCGACCTCATCGATGGTTCGCAGCGGATTGACCGGTGGCGGGACAAACACCCAGCGCACCATGCGCATGCCATCGACAAAACTCGGCAGCGGGGTTTGCAGCATCACTGCGCCCAGCGTGCCGCCGACCACGATGAGCATGGCGGTCGGTTGCAGCAGGGAAGCCAGCTGACCGCCTTCGAGCAGCTGACCGCCGACAATCGCGATCAGGCCGAGACCGAGACCAAACAGGCTGATCCTATCCACCTTCGCCTCCTGTTCGCTGCTTGCCGATGGCGGAATCAGTCATGGGCCCGCGCCGCAGTGGCACGACGGCTGCGGACCGGCTTGTCGACCGGCAGACCGA
Organism: Thauera sp.; assembly: GCA_034005275.1. Lineage (GTDB taxonomy): Bacteria > Pseudomonadota > Gammaproteobacteria > Burkholderiales > Rhodocyclaceae > Thauera. The sequence continues at coordinate 2,115 of JAVEVA010000042.1, forward strand.
GGATCGAAGCGCGCAGCCGGGCCACCGCCTGGCTGTGCAGCTGACAGACGCGGGATTCGGTGACGCCAAGTACGGCGCCGATCTCGCGCAAGTTGAGCTCTTCGTCGTAGTAAAGCGCCATCACCATCTGCTCACGCTCGGGCAAGGCTTCGATCGCGCTCACCACCCGCCGACGCAAGTCGGCGTCCAGCAAGGCATCCAGCGGGCCGGAGTCGCCTTCGACGACATGGCGTTCGAGAAAATCCTCGCCCTGCTCACGGCTGAAATCTTCGAAATACATCAGCTGATGACCGCGCGCGTCATGAAGCAGCTGCTGGTATTCGGCCAGCGCCATGCCGAGCGCGGCAGCCAGCTCGCCTTCGGTGGGCGCGCGACCATGTTCGTGCTCCAGGCCCTGGATCGCACCTTCGACCCGGCGCATGTCGCGGCGCAGGCTGCGCGGCAGCCAGTCATTGTCACGCAGGCCATCGAGCATCGCACCGCGGATGCGCTGCACGGCATAGGTCTCGAACTGGGCACCGAGCCCATCCTCATAGCGCCCGATCGCATCAAGCAGGCCGATCATTCCGGTCTGGATGAGGTCGTCGACCTCGACACTGGCCGGCAAGCGGGCGAGCAGCTGGAAGGCAAGCCGTTTCACCAGCGGTGCATAAGCTTCGACCAGGTAGGGAATATCAGGCTTGCCTTGTGCGTCGTACATCCATCGAACCTGTATTTTCTTGCGTCGCGTATTCTTGCGCGCCCCGGCGAAAAAGCTCGGTGGCCGCCATTTTCCCGCATTCTCGCGGACTTGGCCAACAGGATAACTCAGGACGGCATTCATGATCAGCTGCTCCGGCGATGACTGCGCTCGGGCTGCAGCGCAAAATTTCGCAGAAAAGCCTGTCCGGGAGCGGCGACTGCCTCCTCCAGACGCTGCAGATTGAAGCCAAGGTCGTCGTGTTCGATCTCGCCCAGGAAGGCGAGCGGCACGCCAACATGGCGATGCACCAGCGCATTCAGACTGGCATAAAAAGCACGGGCATCTTCGGGACTGCGTGCGCCACCGATTGCCACCGGTACCGAGCCGGTGCCCGCTGCCGCCAGCGCTTTCACCGTCTGGTAAGCCTCGCTCGCGCCACTGGCACTGGCTTCGGCGAGCAGGATGCGGCGTGAGGTGGCGGCAACGAAGGGCGAACACTGACCAAGCGTGGCCACTTCAGCGTGAATCAGCACTACATCGACATGGCGATGGAAGATGCGCAGTGCTTCGAGCAGACAGGCGCGTCGGCCATCATCGAGCAAAGGCAGCGCCAGCGCCGCAGCAGCGGCCGGAATGCGGCCAAACAGGCCTGGCAAAGCCTGCAGCACATCGGCCAGCATGGTGCGACCATCAAGCAACTGCAGCAGATCGGGGCCATCACCCTGCCCCGCCAGACTGCCGAGACTGCTTTCACCCTGAGCTTCGTCAATGATCAGCACCCGCTCGGACTGCGGGCTGAGGCGTCGTGCAGCATGCAGCACGTGTTCGCTGCCACGGCGACCGCTGCCATAGACCACCATCACCTGAGGCGGCGTCTTGCGAAACAGCCGGCGCAGCCCGGCGGCCTGGTCGTTGCGTCGGTCAATCATCTCAGCCTCCTGCCGCAGCGAGCATCAGACCGGTTTCATCACCCCCCAGATGCCAGGGCGATTCGACACTCTGCTCGCGCAGCGCACGGTGAAGCAGATAAGCCCGGTTCGGCAGATGCAGATCTTCGGGGACACGCTGGCCATTGGTCAGATAGCGGATCGCCACCTGCTGACGGATCGCCACATCGAGCGCCGGTGCCAGCGAAGCGGCTTCATCGACCTTGGTGAAAATGCAGCCGGCCAGATCCGGGCCGCCGTAAGCACGCACCACGTCATCGAGGGTGTCGCCACGCGCGGTGGCATTGAGCAGCAGCAAGCGGCGCACTTTGCCCGCAGCCCTGAGCATGTCGGACTGTTCGGCAACCTGGCGGTCGCGCTGGCTCAAGCCCATGGTATCGATCAGCACCATGTGCTTGTTGCGCAATTCGTTGAGGGTCTGACGCAGTTCGACGCCATCGCGCACGGCAAACACCGGCACGCCGAGGATGCGACCATAAATGCGCAATTGCTCCTGGGCACCGATCCGGTAGCCATCGGTGGTGATCAAGGCCAGGCTCCCAGCGCCATGACGCACCACGCAACGCGCAGCGAGCTTGGCAGTGGTGGTGGTCTTGCCCACCCCGGTCGGGCCGACCAGGGCATAGACGCCACCACGGTCGATGAGGTCATCGTCGTTGAGTTCGATCGGCATCAGACGATCGAGCTCGGCACCGACCGCCTCGCGTGCTTCGATCCGGCTCGCATCCTCGGCCACCGCAGCAATCAGCTGGCGGGCAATGATGCTCGAGAAACCGGATTCGAGCAGTTCGCCCAGCAGCGCCGCCCGTGCCGGCGCCAGGCGCTGGGTTTCACCCCAGGCGAAGCCGGCGAGCTGGCGTTCGATCATGCCGCGAATACCGCTCAGCTCTTCCATCAGCCGGGCGTTGGCGTGCTGCAGCTCGCGAATGCGGGGATGGTCGAAATCCTGTTCGGGAGCCGCAGCCTGCGCCGCCGCCGGAAACTCTGCCCGGGCAGCGACGCGCTCGTCACGGCGCTGAAGATAGTCCGGAGTTTCAATCCGCGGCGGCGCGAAAGGCCGGATCACCCGCCCCGCAGGGGCAGCAGCTGGCGAGGGGTTGCCGCGCTCGACAACCGGCTGGCTGGACGCGCGCCGGGGGGGCTGGCCAAACGACGGGCTCAGTGACGGATTGAGCGACTGGCTCAGCGACGAAGCCGGGGAGGCAGCCGGCGGCTGGGCGCTCTTCGCCGCTGGATCGCGGCTGCCATTGCGCACCGCATTCGCCGCCAGTGCGGAAAGGCTGACGCGGAAATCGGCTTCCGTGCCTGCGGGCTGCGCTGGCGCTGGACGGGATTCGACCGCCGGGCTGGCGGGTGCCGGCGCACCGGCTGGCGCAGTCCGCGCCGCAACTGCGGCCCGGTTGGCCGCCTGCAAGGCACCGATCGCTTCACCGGGCAGCGCCAGAATCTCGACCCCACCTTCGACAGCGCGATTGGACAGGACGATGGCATCAGCACCGAGCATCTCCTTGAGTTCGCGCAAGGCTTCCCGGGCGGTGGGGGCAAAAAATCGTTTGACGTTCATGGCGTTTCTCCCGGCGGACAATCATTGACCGCAGCTTGGAGTTGATTATCGCCACTCCGACCCGATTCCCTTGGCTCGAATAAAGGGCTTTTACCCCGCTAATTCAACCCGACCAACGCAGGCTTCTCCGCCAGTCACCGGCTGCCAGTCACTGGGCGCCGATCATTGCACTGACGCGAATGATGCGGCTTTCCGGCACTTCGTTGTTGGAGATCACTTTCATGCCCGGCACGGCGCGACGCAGGAAACGCGCCAGCAACATGCGCAGCTGTGAAGGCACCAGCAACACCGCCGGCATGCCGATATCTTCCTGGTTCTGCGCCAGCTGGGCAGCCTGTCGCAGCAAGGTATCGGCCAGCGCCGGTTCCAGCACGCCACCGTCACCGCTGCCGCTCATCGCCTGCATGAGGATGCGTTCCAGCCCCGGATCGAGTGCGATCACATTCACCTCGGTGCTGCCCGGGAACAGGCCCTGGATGATTGCCCGGCCCAGCGCCTCGCGCACCTTGACGGTGAGCTGAAGCGGATCCTGGGTGCGGCTGGCCTGCTCGGCCAGCACTTCGATGATGCTGCGCATGTCGCGGATGTTGACCCCTTCTTCGAGCAGGTTCTGCAGCACGCGCTGCACCGTACCGATCGGCAGCAGCTTGGGCACCAGATCCTCGATCAGCTTGGGCGCATCCTTGCCGATATGATCAAGCAAGGCCTGGGTTTCCTGACGGCCGAGCAGATCGGCAGCATGACTGAGGATGAGGTGGTTGAGGTGGGTTGCAATCACCGTGCTGGCATCAACCACGGTAAAGCCCTGGGCATGCGCCTGTTCGCGCTGGCGGGTCTCGATCCACACTGCCGGCAGGCCGAAGGCCGGATCAATGGTTTCGCGCCCTTCCAGCGTACCGCTGGCATGGCCGGGATTGATCGCCATCAGCTGACCGGGGAAAGCTTCACCCGCGCCGATCTCCACCCCTTTGAGGGCGATGCGATAGGCATTGGGGCGCAATTCCAGATTGTCACGGATGTGCACCGGTGCCGACAGGAAACCGACTTCCTGGGCAAACTTCTTGCGCAGGCCGCGGATGCGCTTGAGCAGTTCGCCATCCTGCGATTTGTCCACCATCGGAATCAGCCGGTAGCCGACTTCAAGACCGAGCACATCGACCTGGGAGACATCGCTCCAGCTCGCTTCCTGGCTTTCCGCCGGCGGGGGGGCAGCCTGCTGCGCAGCGGCATCGGGCGCTGCCACCGCCAGCTCCTGTTCAAGCTGGCGTTTGCGCCGCGTCCACGCCATCGCTCCCAGCGTCGACGCCAGCAACAGGAAGACGACGTTGGGCATGCCGGGAATCAGGCCCAGGATGCCGATGATCGCCGCCGTGAGGCTCATCACCTGCGGGTTGCTGAACAGCTGGTTGATCACCTGACCGCCGATATCGCCTTCATCACCAACCCGCGACACCACCAGACCGGCGGCGACCGAAATGATCAGCGCGGGAATCTGTGCCACCAGACCATCACCAATGGTGAGCAGCGTATAGGTATGGGCAGCATCGCCGGCGCTCATGTCGTGCTGCAGCACGCCGACGAACAGCCCGCCAATGATATTGATGATCAGGATGATGATGCCGGCGATCGCATCACCGCGAACGAATTTGGACGCACCATCCATTGCACCGTAGAAGTCGGCTTCTTCGGCAATTTCCTTCCGCCGGGCCTTGGCAGAGGCTTCATCGATCAGGCCGGCGTTGAGGTCGGCATCGATCGCCATCTGCTTGCCGGGCATCGCATCCAGGGTAAAGCGTGCCGACACTTCGGCAATCCGCCCGGCGCCCTTGGTGATGACGATGAAGTTGATCACCGTCAGGATGACGAAGACCACGATCCCGACTGCCGTATTGCCACCGACCAGGAAACTGCTGAAAGCCTCGATCACCTTGCCGGCGGCGTCGGTACCGCCATGCCCTTCCATCAGCACCACTCGCGTCGACGCGACGTTGAGCGACAGGCGCAGCAAGGTGGTCACCAGCAGCACAGTGGGGAAAACCGAGAAGTCGAGCGGCCGGCGCGAATACATCGCCACCAGCATCACCATCACCGACACCGCAATGTTGAAGGTGAAAAACACGTCAAGCAGGAACACCGGCAACGGCAGCACCATCATCGCCAGGATCATGATGATCAGGATCGGGGCGGCGAGCGCACGCAGATTGGCCGGCGTCAGCAGCTGACGCAGGTTGAGGGTGTCATGAAACGCCATCGGGCATTCTCTTCAATCCGTCTTTCGTTCATTCATCGGGCGAACCCGGATCCAGCTCGGGCGGCACCGGCAAGGCCTGCGGTTCCTGTGGCGGCAAGCCGCCCTCCTTCATCCACTGGTCAAGCTGGTACACGTAAGCCATCACTTCGGCGACTGCGGTATACAGCGCGGCAGGAATCGCCTGCTCGAGCTCGCAGTGGCGGAACAGTGCCCGCGCCAGCGGCGGCGCCTCGAGCAAGGGCACATCGTGCTCGCGTGCCAGTTCGCGGATCTTGAGTGCCACCGCTCCCCTGCCCTTGGCGATCACCACTGGCGCACCCATGCGGGCTGCATCGTACTTCAAGGCGACCGAAAAATGGGTCGGGTTGGTCACCACCACATCGGCCTGCGGCACTTCGGCCATCATCCGCCGCCGCGCCATCTCGCGCTGCATGGCGCGAATCCGGCCTTTGACCTGCGGGTCCCCTTCCTGCTCCTTGCCTTCACGCTTGACCTCTTCCTTGGTCATCCGCAGACGCTTGTTGTACTGCCAGAGCTGGAAAGGCACATCCATCAGCGCCAGCAGACCCAGGCTGGCCGCGATCAGCACCGCCGAGTACATCACCGTCGTGGCAAAGCCGGGCATGCCGACTTCGACCGGAGTCATCATCAGGCTGAATAGATGCTCGCGCTGCGACCACAGCACGCTGCTGGCCACCCCGCCGATGACCACCGACTTCAGGATCGCCTTGAACATTTCCATCAGGCCGTGACTGGAAAACATCCGGCCGAGACCTTTCAGCGGATTCATGCGGCCAAAATTGGGGCCGAGCGCCTTGGGGGCAAAATTGATCCCGCCCAGCGCCAGCGGTCCGGCCACTGCCGCAATGATCAGCACGCCGAACAAGGGCACAAGGGTCAGCAAGGCATCGGTCAGCTGGCCACGCAGCACGCCCAGCATCAACGCCGGGTCAAAAGCGACTTCGCGTTCGAAACGGAAACCGCGCTGCACCACATCCTGCATGCGTTCGCTGAACCAGCCACCGAGTGCCCACAGCGTCACCGCGCCACTCATCGTCACCAGAAAAGTGGACAGCTCGCGTGACTGCGGCACCTGCCCTTCTTCGCGCGCCTGCTCGAGGCGCCGCGCCGAAGGGGCTTCTGTCTTGTCGGAATCGCTTTCCTCGGCCATGGCCGGCTCCATCTCGGTCAGCCACGCTCATCGCCGCTGCTGACGCACTACCAGATGTGAGAATTATGACTGCAGTCCAGCCCTTGGCAGACGCCGAACAAAGCCGGAAAAACCTGCTTATTCAGCCATTTCGCTGCCAGCACGATAGCCAGGCAGCACTTTCAGCGCGCTGCCGGCAGCCTGTCGATCCCGCGCAGGCGATCGCCGGCCCTGATGCCTCGCGCGCTGAACCAGCCCTGGTTCATTTCCAGCGCAAAACGCGCTGGCGCCTGCGCGCAATGGCTGTCTTCGGTCTGCGGCACCATGTCCTCGATATTGATCACCCGACCTTCCGCATCGAGGAAAGCGACCGACAAGGGCAGGAAAGTGTTGCGCATCCACATGCAGTGGGCCGCTTCATGTTCGAAAACGAAAATCATCCCGCGCTGCTCGGGCATACTCTTGCGGTGCATCAGACCACGCTGACGACTCTGATCGGTGTGAGCCAGCTCCGCTTCGATGCGATGCATGCCTGCACCGAGTTCGAACACCGGCAAAGGCGCCTGGGCGGACGCAAAGGCAGCAAAACCCGCTCCCAGACTGATCAGTGCGGTTTGAAGGATTTTTTTGGTGACGAGCATTTTTCTGTCCTGTGATGGGTATCGGTTTTTTTCCGGCCGGCAGAGCGCCTTCCGCCCTCCTCCAGCCTGCGCCGACCGTGATCGGGTCGCGCCAGCAAGGCAGGCGGAATGTCGAGTTCGCGCCACGCACCGGGCGCAAGTCCGCCCAGCGTCCACGGCCCGATCGCGATCCGCACCAGACGCAACGTGGGCAGGCCGACCTGGGCAGTCATTCGGCGTACCTGACGGTTCTTGCCTTCATCGATGGTGATTTCCAGCCAGGAGGTGGGTACGGTCTTGCGAAAACGCACAGGTGGCTGGCGCGGCCACAGCCAGTCCGGCTCACTCACTTGCCGCGCCGCACAGGGACGGGTACGAAAATCGCCCAGTTCGACCCCCGCCCGCAGGCGCTCGAGTGCAGCGACATCGACTTCGCCTTCGACCTGCACCAGATAAGTCTTCTGCATGCCGAAGCGTGGCTCGGCAATGCGATGCTGCACGCCCCCGTCATTGGTAAGCAGCAGCAGGCCTTCGCTGTCGGCATCGAGCCGGCCGGCCGGATAAACGCCCGGCACATCGACATGATCCTTCAGGCAGGCCCGCCCGTCCTCGGCGCTGAACTGGCACAACACCCCATAGGGCTTGTTGAGCATCAGCAGCCGCGCTCTGTTCGATCCGTTCACGCCTGCATGCCTCATGCGCCGGAGGGTGCAGCAGCAGGATGCAGCCACTGCGCCTCGATCTGCGCGGCAGGTTCGGGTCTGGCATACAGATAGCCTTGCGCAATCGCACAATTGGCCTGTTTGAGGAAAGCTGCCTGGGCTTCCAGCTCGACACCTTCGGCCACCACTTCCATCCCCAGACTGTCGCCCAGGCCGATGATCGCCCGCACAATCGCTTCGCCACTGCCGCTCTGGCCGATCTCGATGACGAAGGAACGGTCGATCTTGAGACGCTGGACTGGCAGCTGGCGCAGGTAGGCCAGCGAGGAATAGCCGGTGCCAAAATCATCAATCGCCAGCAGCACGCCAAGTTGGTGCAGCCCGTCGAGCGTTTTCAGCACTTCGTCGGTGCGTTGCATCAGCACCGATTCGGTCACTTCGAGCTCCAGCATCTCCGGGCTGAGCCGGTAACGATCGAGCAGTTTACCCACTGCCCCGACCAGATCACCTTTTTCCAGTTGCTGCATCGACAGGTTGACGGCCACCCTCGGCAACTGCAGTCCGGCCTGCTGCCAGGCGCTGAGCTGGGCGCAGACCTGCTTGAGCACCCAGGAGCCGAGTTCATTGATGAAACCCATTTCCTCCGCGACCGGGATGAAGCGCGCCGGCGCAACCCAGCCCAGGCGGGGGTTGTGCCAGCGCAGCAAGGCTTCCACCCCGGCGAGTCGCTGCGACGTCAGATGAATCTGCGGCTGGTAGTGCACCTGCAACTCACCATTGGCGATCGCGGCGCGCAAGGCGCTTTCGAGCAGCAGACGATCCTGCACGCCGCCGGCCATGCCCTGCTCGTAGAACTGGTAATTGTTCCGCCCCTGCTCCTTGGCCTTGAACATCGCCACATCGGCATTCGACAGCAGGCTGTCCACGCTGCGGCCGTCCTCGGGATACACGCTGATACCGATGCTGGCACTGAGATGAAACACATGCTCACCGATCTCGATCGGAGGGGTGAGCACCGCGCCCAGTTCGTCAGCCAGCAAGGCCAGCATGCGTGCGCTGACCCTGCTTTCGATCAGCAGCGCAAATTCGTCTCCGCCCAGCCTGGCCAAGGTGTCGCTGCTGCCGATCACGGTGTTCAGACGCCGACTGGTTTCACGCAGGATTTCATCGCCCATGCTGTGGCCAAGGCTGTCGTTGATGAACTTGAAGCGGTCAAGATCAAGATACATCACCCCCACCTGCTTGCCGGCGCGCTCGGCCCGTGCCAGCGCCTGCTGCAGGCGGTCGGTAAACAGCAGCCGATTGGGCAGATTGGTCAGCGCGTCATAGTTGGCGAGAAAATCCGCTGCCGCCTGAGAGCGCTTGAGTTCACTGATGTCGCTGATCGCCACCACATAGTGGGTGATCAAGCCCTGCTCATCACGCAAGGTGCCGATGCTCTGCCAGGTCGGGCACAGCTGGCCCTTGCGGTTGAGGATCCAGATCTCACCCTGCCAGCGGTCGCGCAAGGACAGTTCAGCACGGATCTCATCATAAAAACCCGGGGCATGCCGCCCGGCACTCATCTCTTCGGGCAGCTTGCCGATCAGATCTTCGGCAGTGAAACCGGTGATCCGGGTCAACGCGCTATTGAGGGCAATCACCCTGCCCTCGGTATCATTGATCATGATCCCTTCTGCGGTCGATTCGAACACGCAGCTAGCCAGTCGTATCGCTTCTTCATGGGCACGCCGGGCGCTGATGTCACGGGCAACGCCGATCACGCCGAGCAGTTCGCCGTTTTCATCACGAACCGGCGACTTGATGGTTTCCAGCATTATCTCACGCCCATGGCCAGGCGAGAACAAAGTCTCCTCGGTGATCAGCGGCTGACCTGAAGCTGCGGCACGCAAGTCATCGCGGCGCAAGGCCTGGGCAACTTCGGCAGGATGCATCGCCGCATCATCAAAGCCGATGATCTGGGTCGCCGGCAGGCCCATGAAGCGCTCCAGCGCAGCATTGCAGCGTTGATAGACCCCTTGCCCATCCTTCATCCACACGATGTCGGGCAGAACATCGAAAAATGACGTCAGCCGGGCACGTTCGACATTGAGCTCCTGAGTGCGGCGCAGGACCAGGGCACGCAGACTGAAATTCCACACTGCAAACAACACCCCGAGCAGCAGCAAGCCGAGCAAGGCGTAACTGAGCAGGCGCAGCCAGGGCCGCAATTCATCAACCGCATTACCACCCAGCCATTTATCATGAAGTTCACGATATTCATCGGCACGGATGGCGGCAAAACCGGCCTCGACCTCCGCCAGCAAGGCTTCATCGCCCTTGCGCACTGCCCGGTGGAAACGCCCGGTGTACAGGGTGAACGCCGGATAAAAACGGCTATTGAGTCCAGCCTTGTACAACAGGTACTGAGCCGGCGGGGCATCAAGGCAGAATACCTTGACACTATCGGTCGCTGCGGCCTGGATCAGTTTTTCGTAACTGGAATAGCCGGCAATCGAGTTGATGCCCGCATCCAGCAGATATTCGACACAGGCATCCCGCACCTTCACGCCGACCAGAAAGCCACGCAAGGTGTCGAGGTCCGTGATGCCGCCGATTTCACGATGGGCATAGATATTGACGGCAAGATCAGCATAGGGGGCGGAAAAACGGTAGATCTGCTCACGCTCCGGGGTGCGGAACACCGTGTCCATCACGTCGAACCTGCCTTGCTCCATCATCACCTGGGCCAGCCCCCAACTGGTGGCATTCAGCTCAACCGCCCGAGCGGTGTGCGCCTCCCAGCGCTGCCACAGATCAACCAGGTAACCGACCAGCTTGCCGTCATCCTGTCGAAAGACATACGGCGGATAGTTTTCATCGAGAATGACTTTCAGTGGCGGCGAAGCTGGCGAGACCGGGGAAGATTGGGCGTGCGCCAGGCCGGTCAGCATCAACAGGACCACAATCACCCCGCGCAGGGCATTGCGGCCTGACAGCCAGCAGGTCAGCGAGCTCCATCTCACCACGATCAATCGCCTTTTTTCCGCATATCCAAGCGTGTTTCCTCAATTGTCCCGTCCGGGCTGGACCTGCTGCTGTCTGATCCGGGGAAGTTCAGCCACCACCACCGCAGCATGCTGCAGAGAGCACTGCCATTCGGCTTCCTGACTAGGCCAGCAACTTCTTCACTGGAGCAAAACTGCGCCGATGACAAGGACTGGCACCGTGCTGAACAAGCGCCTGCAGGTGAGCCGCAGTCGGATATCCTTTGTGCGTAGCAATGCCATATTGCGGCCACCGGGCGTCAAGCGCAAGCATGCGCTCATCACGCACGGTCTTGGCGAGGATCGACGCTGCGGCGATGGCGGGCTCGCTGGCATCGCCCTTGACGATCGCCCTTGCCGGACAGGGCATCGGCGGACAGCGATTGCCATCGATCAGCACTTCTGCCGGTACGACCGACAATGCAGCAACGGCACGCTGCATCGCCAGCATGGTCGCTTGCAGGATGTTGAGCTGGTCGATTTCCGCGACGCTGGCTTCAGCCACCGCCCAGTGCAGGGCACGCTCGCGGATCGCTGCCGCCAGCGCTTCGCGCCGGGCCGCACTGAGCTTCTTCGAATCGGCCAGACCGTCGATCGGCTGCAGCGGATCGAGAATCACTGCCGCAGCCATCACCGGTCCGCACAAGGGGCCACGTCCGGCTTCGTCGACCCCACAGATCAGCAGCGCAGGTTTCATCATCGCCTCCGCTGGCGCAGATAAGGCAGGATCGCCATCGCCGCCTTGTGAGCCGTATCCTGACGCAGCTGCTGATGGAGGCGGGTAAAGCGCTCGGCGAGTGCTTCACAAGCGGCCGGATCGTCCAGCCAGGCTTGCAAGGCTGCGGCAAGCTTCTCCGGAGTCGCGTCATCCTGCAGCAGTTCCGGCACCAGGCTTTCGCGGCAGAGGATATTGGGCAAACCGACCCAGGGCAGATAGGCGAGCATCTTCATCAGGCGATACTGCCAGTCGCCGATGCGATAGCTGATCACCATCGGCCGCTTGAGCAAGGCCGCTTCCAGGCTGGCAGTGCCGCTGGCGACCAGCACCACATCCGCTGCGGTCATTGCATCGACCGCGTGGCCGAACAGCATCCGCAAGGGCAACTCGGTCGCCTGCAGGCGGTGACGAACCGTATCGAAGATCTCGCGCGTCGCCCGGGTCGCCAGCGGCACCAGGAACAGCAGTTCCGGATCGCGCGCGGCCATCACCATCGCGGTGCGAATGAAACGTTCAGCCAGATTGCGCACTTCGGATTCGCGACTGCCCGGCAGCATGGCGACCACCTTGCGCTCCGGGCTGATTTCGAGAATGCGGCGCGCGGCGAGACGATCCGGCTCCAGCGGCAGCACATCGGCCAGCGGGTGGCCGACATAGGTCACCGGCACGCCGGCACGACGGTAAAGTTCGGGTTCGAACGGAAACAGGCACAGCATGTGGCTCACCGAGCGTGCAATACGCTTGATCCGCCCACCCCGCCAGGCCCAGATCGACGGACTGATGAAGTGGATCGCCGGCATGCCGCCGGCCTTGAGCTTGCCTTCGAGCCAGATGTTGAAATCGGGCGCATCCACACCGATGAAGGCGGTCGGCTGTTCGCTGCGCAGTTGGGCGAGCAGTTCACGACGGATACCGGACAGTTCGCGATAACGCTTGAGCGCATCAACGTAGCCATGCACCGCCAGCATCTCGCTCGGCCAGCGCACCTGGAAACCTTCCGCTTCCATCTTCGGCCCGCCAATGCCGAAAAACTCGGCATCCGGCAGATGCTGGCGCAAGGCACGAATCAGATGGCTGGCAAGCAGATCGCCGGAAGTCTCGCCGGCAACCATCGCAATACGGATCGTCATCGACTGCTCAGCGCACCAGCCCGCGCCCGGAGTTGGCAATGAAATCGGCCAGCAGGCGCACTTCCTCGGCTTCCTCGGCCAGCGCGGCGATGCGCTCGCGTGCCTCGTCGAGACTCAGTCCACTGCGATAAAGCGCACGATAGGCACGCTTGATCGCCGCAATGCCGGCGCTGCTGTAGCCACGGCGCTTGAGACCTTCACTGTTGATGCCATGCGGTTTGGCCGGATTGCCGGCGATGGTGACGAAAGGCGGCAAGTCCTGCAGCAGGACGCTACCGACGCCGCAGAAACTGTGTGCCCCCACCCGGCAGAACTGATGAACGCCGGTAAAACCGCCGAGAATCGCCCAGTCACCGACCTGAACATGACCGGCCAGGGTGGCGTGGTTGGCAAAGATGGTCTGGTTGCCGACCACGCAGTCATGGGCGACGTGCACGTAGGCCATGATCCAGTTGTCATCGCCAACCCGGGTCAGTCCGCCATCCTGGGCGGTGCCGAGGTTGAAGGAGCAGTACTCACGGATGGTGTTGCGGTCACCGATTGCGAGTCTGGTCGGCTCATCGGCGTATTTCTTGTCCTGCGGCTTGGCCCCCAGCGAGCAGAACTGGAAGATCTCGTTGTCGCGACCGATGGTGGTGTGACCGTCGATCACGCAGTGCGGGCCGATGCGCGTACCTTCGCCAATGACGACATGTTCACCAATCAGGCTGTATGCACCAACGCTGACGCCTTCGGCCAGCCGGGCGCCCGCGTGGACCAGCGCAGTGGGATGGATCAGAGGGTTTTCAGCGCGCACATCAACTCCGCTTCGGTCGCCATCTCGCCATCGACCCGCGCCACACCTTTGTACTTGTAGATGTTGCGCTTGTTCTGGGTGATTTCGACTTCAAAAATGAGCTGATCACCCGGCACCACCGGGCGCTTGAAGCGCACCTTGTCGATGCCGGCGAAATAGACCACCGAATTCTCGTCCGGCTTGACGCCCATGCTCTTGAACGACAGTACGGCCGCAGCTTGCGCCATCGCTTCGACGATCAGCACGCCGGGCATCACCGGATGATGGGGGAAATGACCGGGAAAGAATGGTTCGTTCATGGTCACGTTCTTGAGCGCGATGATGCGCTTGCCCTCTTCCATTTCCAGCACCCGGTCGATGAGCAGGAAAGGATAACGGTGCGGCAGGTATTCGATGATCTCGTTGATATTCATCATGTGGAAGCTTCCGGTGGCGGCGCCGCAACCACAGCGGGCCGGGCCGATTCAAGTTGGCGCAGACGCGCAACGACATTGTCCAGCTGACGCAGATGGGCAAAATTGCGCATCCAGTCAGCATGAGCTTGCAGCGGCAGATTGGCGGTATAGACCCCGGGACGGTTGATCGACTTGCTGACCAGCGTGCCGGCGGAAACCACCACATCATCGCAGATCGACAGATGACCGGTGATCCCGGCCTGACCGCCAATCATGCAGCGGGCACCGATCAGGGTGCTGCCGGCAATGCCGACACAGCCGGCAATTGCGGTGTGCTCGCCAATG
>JAVEVA010000042.1:16500-27536 GCA_034005275.1 Thauera sp.
AGCACCGTCGCCAGCTCCTCGTTGCGGCGCTGATTGAGATCTTCACGGAATTCACGCTGCTTGCGCTGGAAATCACGGTTCAGATCGTTGAAGGCGCGCTCCTTGTTGCGACGGTCGTTGTCAGCCATCGTCACGCCATCACGTTCCAGGTCCGCTTGCAGCGATTGCAGGTCGCGCGCCATGCGCTGCAACTCCTGATCGCGCTTCTCGAACTCTTTTTCCAGCCGCTCCTGCGCACGGACTGCCGGCGCTGCCTCACGCATGACCCGATCGGAATTGACGAAGCCGATCTTGCCTTGGGCGAGCGCGGGCTGCGACAGACCGAACATGGCAAAGGCCAGCAGGGAGAGGGTACGAACTTTCACTTATGCCTCCGGATGAAACTTGTTGGTTGTTGGCAATCAGAACACGCTGCCAAGCTGGAACTGGAACCGCTGGACATCATCGTCCTTTTCCTTCTTGAGCGGATGACCGAAGCTGAACTTCAGCGGGCCGATCGGTGAGCTCCACGAGAAGGCAAGGCCGGTACTGTAACGCAAATCGTCCATACCCATCTTCTGTTCCTTGCCGGTGACCGGATCCCGGCCCCAGACATAACCGGCATCGAAGAAGGCCGAGATACGGAAGGAGCGATCGGCGCCCGCCCCCGGCATCGGGAAGAAGAACTCGGCATTGGTCACCAGCTTGCGCGTACCACCGGTCGAAGTGATGTCGCCGTCGGTATCACGGAACTTCGGCCCCAGGGTGCCCTGGTCGAAACCGCGCACCGAGCCGATGCCGCCCACATAGTAGTTCTTGTAGAACGGCACATCCTTGCCACCAAAACCCTTGGCATAACCCAGGTCGGCATTGAGCATCAGAGCGTAATCGCGACCGATCGGGAACCAGTGCTGATACTGGTAGCCGAGCTTGGCATAACGCAGATCGCCAACCGGCACGGTCACTTCGCCATAGACCCGCTGCAGCACCCCTTTGCGCGGGTAGATGAAACTGTCACGGCTGTCACGCGCCCAGCCAGCGGTAAACAGCAGGCTGTCGACGGTGACTTCGCCAATCCCATCCGCCGCATTGCTGCCCTTGCAGCCGAAATCGCGGCAGAACTGCTGATAAAGAAGTGGGCTGGTGCTGTAAGTGGTGATCTTGGTACGGTCAGCAGTCAGACCGAAATTGATCTGGTCATCTTCGGCAATCGGCCAGCCGAGACGCAAACCTGCACCGGTCGACACGGTCTTGTACGGCGAGACGGTATCGTATTCGGTCGGGTCGTAAGTGCGGTGATAAGCATCCCAGCCCAGACTGACGCCATCGACGGTGTAATAAGGGTTGGTAAACGACAGCGACAAAGTGCGGGTAGACTTGCTGGTATTCACCCCCAGACTGAGTGCATTGCCGCTGCCAAACAGGTTGTCCTGCGAAATCGAGGCTGACAGCACGATGTTCTCGGTACTGGAGAAACCGGCGCCCAGCATCAGATTGCCGGTCGGACGCTCCTTGACCGCGAAGTTCACATCGACCTGGTCAGTGGTGCCGGGCACCGCCGGTGTTTCAACTTCGACTTCATCGAAGAATCCCAGGCGATCAATACGGGTCTTGGAGCGATTGATTGCGTCAGCGTCATACCAGCCGCCTTCCATCTGACGCATTTCGCGCCGCACCACTTCGTCGCGGGTCTTGGTATTGCCGCCGACGTTGATGCGACGGACATACACGCGACGCCCCGGATCGACAAACACGGTAAACGCCACTTCGCGCTTTTCCTTGTCCAGTTCGGGCGCGGCATTGACGTTGGCAAAGGCGTAGCCTTCGTTGCCGAGACGGTCGGTGACCGCCTTGGTGGTCTCGGTCAACAGCTCGCGCGAGAAGATGTCGCCCGGCTTGAGCTTGTTGAGCGCGAGATATTCCTCTTCGCCCACAATCAGCTCACCGGCAAAACGCACTGCCGAGACACGATACTGCTCGCCTTCGCTGAGATTGATCGTGATGTAGATGTCGCGCTTGTCCGGGGTGATCGAAACCTGAGTCGATTCGATGTTGAAGTCGAGATAGCCCTGGTTCATGTAGAAAGAACGCAGGGTTTCCAGATCGGCCGACAGTTTCTGGCGCGAATACTGGTCATTCTTGGTGTACCAGGTCAACCAGCCCGGCGTAGTGAGCTGCATCAGATCGACCAGCTCGCCGACCTTGAATGCACTGGCACCGACAATATTGATTTCGCGGATCCTCGCGACATCGCCTTCGTCGACATTGAAGTTGATGCCGACACGGTTACGCTCGAGCGGTGTGACCGTGGTGGTGACCTGGGCGGCATACTTGCCGCGCGACAGATACTGGCGTTTCAGTTCCTGCTCGGCACGTTCGAGCAGCGAACGGTCGAAGATGCGCGACTCGGCAAGACCGACTTCACGCAGCCCTTTCTTGAGTGCATCCTTGTCGAACTCCTTGACGCCGACGAAATCGATCTGGGCGATCGCCGGCCGTTCGTCGACCGCGACGACGATGACATTGCCTTCGGTCTCGATGCGCACATCACTGAAAAAACCGGTGGCGAACAGGGCGCGGATCGCTTCGGCAGCCTGATCTTCATCAAAACGTTCGCCGACTCGCACCGGCAGATAGTTGAACACCGTTCCGGCTTCCGTGCGCTGGATGCCCTCGACGCGGATATCCTTGACTACAAAAGGTTCGAAGGCGTAAGCCGGCACAGCGGCAAACAGGGCCATGATCAGCCCGGGCAGAAGCTTGCGATTCATTCAGGAGTTCAGCCGGAAATAAGACGATTGATGTCGTTGTAAAAAGCAAAGGCCATGAGCATGGCAAGGAGAGCAAGACCGATCTGCTGACCGATCAGCATGATGCGTTCCGGGACAGGTCCGCCCTTGATGATTTCGACCGTATAGTACATCAAGTGTCCGCCATCCAGCACGGGGATGGGCAGCAGATTGAGTACCCCAAGACTGATGCTGATCAGCGCGACGAACTTGAGATAATGGCTCATGCCGAGCTGGGCGGTCTGGCCGGCATAGTCGGCAATGGTGACCGGGCCGGAGAGATTTTTCCACGACACTTCACCGGTAAACATCCGTCCAAGCATGCGCAGGCTCAACACGCTGGTATCCCAGGTCTGACGCACTGCCTTGCTCAGTCCTTCACCAAGCCCGTAGCGCACGGTGGTGAACATCGACGCTCCAGCGTCCGCTGGCGGCGCCACCGCGACACCGATCCGTCCGACTCTCGCCTCTCCTTCCCCCACTGCATCGGCAGCAAGTTCGACGCTGAGTTCGCCCCCCTGGCGGCGCAGGTCAAAGCGCAGCCGCTCGCCAGGCGCATCCCGTACCTGCTCGACCAGCTCGCCCCAGTGGCGGATTGCTTGCCCGGCGATGGCGATGATTTCATCGCCGACCTGCAAACCGGCTCTCGCCGCCGCACCATCCGCCTCCAGCCGACCGATCACCGCCGGAATCAGCGGCCGCCACGGTTGCAGGCCGATGCGGGCAATCAGATCGCGCCCTTCGTCTTCGATCGCCACCGCCGACAGATCGAGACTGCGCACCAGCCTGCGTTCATCTGCCGTCTCGACTTCAAGTTCAGCGCGCCCCTTGTCGATCACCTGCTGCAGCAACAGCCAGCGCAGATCCTCCCAGGAGCGCACCGCTTCGCCATTCAGGCTGCGAACCAGATCGCCATCGGTCAGTCCGGCCTGGGCAGCGAGGCTGGTCGGATCATTGACGCTGACGCGAGCGCGCAATTCATCGGTACCGCTGACAAACAAGCCCCAGTACAGCACCACTGCCAGCAGCAGATTGGCCAGCGGGCCGGCGGCGACGATGGCGATGCGGCGGTATACGCTCTGGCGATTGAACGCCCGATGCAGTTCTTCTGCTGCCACCGGCGCTTCGCGCTCGTCGAGCATCTTGACGTAGCCACCGAGCGGGAAAGCGGCCAGCGCCCATTCAGTCTGGTCGACACCGGCCCGGCGCACCAGCAGCGGTTTGCCGAAACCGATCGAAAAGCGCAGCACCTTGACGCCGCACCAGCGCGCCACCAGGTAATGACCAAGCTCATGGATGAGGATCAGCAGCCCGAGCGCGGCAACAAAAGGAATCAGGTAATCAAGCAGGTTCATGTTCATCAGCACCGACCGTTGGCAATCGCCTGCTCTGCCCACTCGCGCGCGATCGCATCGGTGGCCAGCACGGCATCCAGCGTGTCGACCGTCAGCGCCGGACTTCGTTCAAGACAGGTGGCTATGATGCGCGCGATGTCGGTAAAACCGACCCTGCGCGCGAGAAACGCCGCCACCGCGACTTCGTTGGCAGCGTTGAGCACCGCCGAAGCCGCGCCACCCGCCAGCAAAGCCTGATAAGCCAGTCCCAGGCAGGGAAAGCGTTCAAGATCAGGCGCTTCAAAATCCAGCCGGGCAATTTCGAACAGATCAAGCCGGCGCACTCCGGCATCGATGCGTTCCGGCCAGGCCATCGCATGCGCGATCGGCGTGCGCATGTCGGGGTTGCCAAGCTGGGCCAGCACCGAGCCATCGACATATTCGACCATCGAATGAATGACGCTTTGCGGATGAACCACCACTTCGATACGCTCGGCCGGCACTCCGAACAGCCAGTATGCTTCGATCACTTCGAGCCCTTTGTTCATCATGCTCGCGGAATCGACCGAAATCTTGCGTCCCATCACCCAGTTCGGATGCGCGCAGGCTTGTTCAGGGCTCACCGTCTCCAGTGCGCTCTGCGCCAGGGTGCGGAACGGGCCACCAGAGGCAGTGAGCAACACCCTGCTCACTCCGGCTGCAGCCGGTTCCCGGCCGTAGCCCGCCGGCAAAGCCTGAAATACCGCATTGTGTTCGCTGTCGATCGGCAAGAGCACTGCCTGATGACGAGCGACGGCATCCATGAACAGCTGACCGGAAAGCACCAGTGCTTCCTTGTTGGCAAGCAGCACTTTCTTGCCGGCTTCCGCAGCGGCCAGCGCCGGCGGCAGCCCGGCGGCACCAACGATGGCCGCCATCACCATGTCGATTTCCGGCGCCCGGGCAATCTCCACCAGCGCCTGTGCCCCGGCAAGCACTTCGGTGGCCATCCCCGCCGCAGCCAGGGCCTGATGCAAACGTTGTGCCGCCGCCTCATCGACCATCACGGCCACGGACGGACGGAAACGCCGGCACAGCTCGTACATCTTGTCATCCTGGCTGTGCGCACTGAGCGCAAAGACCGCAAAACGCTCGGGATGACGGGCAATCACATCCAGCGTGCTCTGACCGATCGAACCGGTGGCACCAAGAACGCTGATCTGCTGCAGGACTGGGGAACTCATGATGAACAAAGGCAAGAAAGGCGATTTCGGCGCACGCGGATCAGCGCAGCAGCACAACAATCACCAGGCAGACCACCGGCAAGGTGGAAGTCAGGCTGTCGATGCGGTCAAGAATGCCGCCATGGCCGGGCAACAGCCCGCTGCTGTCCTTGAGACCGGCCTGCCGCTTGAGCAGGGATTCGAGCAGATCGCCAAAGATGCTCAGTGCCGTCCAGATCAGCAACGCGACCGCCACCAGCCACCACGAGCCGGGCAGTGCCAGCGCAGTGTGAATTGCCAGCCCGAACACGCACACTGCCAGCCCGGCACCGGCCGCACCTTCCCAGGTCTTGCCCGGACTGATCGTCGGCGCCAGCTTGTGACGGCCAAAACGGCGCCCGGCGAAATAAGCGGCAATGTCCGCCACCCACACCACGGCCATGACGCCGAGCATCAACCAGGGACTCAGCGCCCGCAGATGGACGAGCGCCAGCGCCGTCGGCACCAGCACCACCAGCCCGGTACCGAGTGCGAAAGGCAGCGCCTGCGACTGCCACTTGCGCCGCAGCCAGAGCGGCACCAGCAGCAGCCAGAACAGCGCACTCAGCGCATAGGCCGGCAGCGGCAGCCAGCTTGTTTCCCAGTCAGCCGCTTCAGGGCCGACCTGATAGACGATGAGCAGAAAAAGCAGCGGCAAGGTGGCGCTGATCAGCGCGCGTGAAGCGGCGCGCTGGCGAGTGAGCGCCCCCCATTCCCAGCTCGCCAGGGCGCAGATCGCGCCACAGACCCAGATCCAGGCTTCAAGCGAAAGCAGGAACACCGCCAGCAGCAGCCCGCCCGCCAGTGCCAGCGCTGTCAGCACCCGGGTTTTAAGCATTGTGGTGATCGCCCGTGGAAATATCCACGCTCAATTGTTCGCTGGTGCGGCCGAAACGGCGCTCCCGCCCCTGATAGGAAGCGATCGCCGCATCCAGTGCAGCCGCATCAAAATCGGGCCACAGGGTATCGGTGAAATGGAGCTCGGTATAGGCCAGCTGCCAGAGCATGAAATTGCTGATCCGCTTCTCGCCACCAGTGCGGATGAAAAGATCCGGCTCGGGCGCATAGTGCAGCGCCAGCCGGGCGGCGAGTTCCTCTTCTTCGATCGGCTCGGTGCGTCCAGGCTGGGCAGCCAGCAGGGTATTGACGGCATTGAGCACATCCCAGCGCCCGCCATAATTGGCCGCAATCGACAAGACCATGCGGCGATTGCCTGCGGTGCGTGCTTCAGCCGCCTTGATCGCCGCCACCAGCGTCGGTTCGAAACGGGACAGATCGCCGACGACATGCAGGCGGATGCCGTTCTGGTGCAGACGCTCGACTTCCTTCTCGAGCGCACGCATGAACAGCTGCATCAGAAAGCTGACTTCATCTGCTGGCCGACGCCAGTTTTCGGAACTGAAGGCAAACAGGGTCAGGTATTCGACCCCGCGCTCCATCGCGGCACGGATCACCGCTCGCACCGCCTCGAGACCACGGCTATGACCGGCAACCCGGGGCATGAAGCGCTTGCGCGCCCAGCGCCCATTGCCATCCATGATGATGGCAATATGCCGTGGAATGCACTCGACCGCAGGAACTTCCCGCGTGGAGCTGAAAAAACGTCTGCTCACTACAGCGAACTCCTGCCGGGAGAAAATGAAGGTTCCGGAGGCAAATCAGATTTGCATCAATTCCTGTTCCTTGGCGGCGAGCAGCTTGTCCACCTCGGCAACAAAGCGATCGGTCAGCTTCTGGATTTCTTCCTCGCCGCGCCGCTCGTCATCCTCGGAAATCTGCTTGTCCTTGGTGGCGTCTTTCAGTTGCTGATTGGCATCACGACGCAGGTTGCGAATGGCAATCTTGGCCGATTCACCTTCGTTGCGTACCACCTTGGTCAGATCACGACGACGCTCTTCAGTGAGCGCCGGCATCGGAATACGCAACATCTCGCCCATATTGGACGGATTGAGACCGAGGTCGCAATCACGGATCGCTTTCTCGAGCTTGGCCAGCATCGGCTTTTCCCAGGCCTGCACGCCAATGGTACGCGCATCGATGAGCGTGATGTTGGCCACCTGATTGACCGGCACCATCGAGCCGTAATATTCGACCTGAACGTGATCAAGCAGACCGGTATGGGCACGGCCAGTACGGATCTTGGCCAGATCGGTCTTCAGGGCTTCGACCGAGCGCTGCATCTTCTGCTCGGCATTCTTTTTCAGTTCTGGGATCATGGACAGCAACTCCCGGGTCAGGAATGAACCAGTGTACCTTCATCTTCGCCCATCACCACGCGGGTGAGCGCACCGGGCTTGAAGATTGAAAACACGTTGATGGGCAATTTCTGATCGCGACAGAGGGCAAAGGCGGTGGCATCGAGCACGGCCAGATTGCGTCCGATCGCTTCATCAAAGCTGATGCGGTGATAACGCTGGGCCGACGGATCCTTGTTCGGATCAGCGGTATACACGCCATCGACCTTGGTCGCCTTCAACACGATCTGGGCGCCGATCTCGGCGCCGCGCAGCGCCGCAGCGGTATCCGTGGTAAAGAAGGGATTACCGGTGCCGGCGGCAAAGATCACCACCCTGCCCTCTTCGAGGTGACGGATGGCGCGACCGCGGATATAAGGCTCGACCACCTGGTCGATGCGCAAGGCCGACTGCACACGAGCTTCGACATCGACCCGGCGCATCGCGTCGGCGAGTGCCATCGCGTTCATCACCGTGGCCAGCATGCCCATGTAATCGGCAGTAGCACGATCCATGCCACCTGCGGCGCCTTTCATGCCGCGAAAGATGTTGCCGCCGCCAATCACCACCCCGACCTGAACACCAAGACGGGAAATCTCGGCAATTTCGGTCACGATGCGCGACAGCACATGCTCGTTGATGCCATAGCTGTCGTCACCCATCAGGGCTTCACCCGAGAGCTTGAGCAAAATGCGTTTGTAGGCGGCGGTCATCACGACAACTCCTTACTTCTTGGCGGCAGCAGCCTGCTCGGCCACTTCGGCAGCAAAGTCGGTGACTTTCTTCTCGATGCCTTCACCGACCAGGTAGAGGGTGAAGCTCGCCACCTTGGCACCCCTGGCCTTCAGCAACTGCTCGATGGTCTGCTTGCCGTCCTCAGCCTTGACGAAGACCTGGGCGAGCAGCGTCACTTCCTTGAGGAACTTCTGCACCGTGCCGTCAGCGATCTTGTCGAGCATCGCTTCCGGCTTGTTGTCGGCACGCGCCTTCTCGATGGCGATGCGACGTTCGGCATCGACCAGCGCCTGGTCAACACCGCTGGCGTCCAGTGCTTTCGGCTTGGCGGCAGCGATGTGCATCGCGATGTCGCGGCCAAGCTGCTCGTCACCACCGACCAGATCCACCAGCACGCCGATCTTGGCGCCGCCGTGAATGTAGCTGTACAGCTGACCTTCGGCCGCAACGCGGACGAAACGGCGGATCGACATGTTCTCGCCGATCTTGCCGACCAGCGCGGCACGGGTGCTCTCGACCGTGCCTTCGCCCATCGGCAGCGCCGACAGTGCTTCGACGTCAGCCGGGTTGTTGGCAGCGACCAGTTCGGCGCTGTTCTGCACCAGGGCGAGGAAATCGTCGTTCTTGGCAACGAAGTCGGTTTCGCAGTTCACTTCGATGATCGCGCCCAGCTTGCCATCCGCAGCGATGCTGATGCCGACCACGCCTTCGGCCGTGACCCGGGCAGCAGCCTTGGAGGCCTTGTTGCCCAGCTTCACGCGCAGCAGCTCTTCGGCCTTGGCAATATCACCACCCGCTTCGGTGAGTGCCTTCTTGCACTCCATCATCGGCGCGTCGGTCTTCTCACGCAGTTCCTTGACCATGCTTGCGGTAATTTCCGCCATGCTAACTCCTCTAACTTCAATCATTTTTTCCCCGTTCCGCACAAGGCACGGGGTTTTCATTCAAACAGGGCGCCTGCCGAACAGGGCGCCGCAGGGGGCGACAGACAGGAAAAGGGCCTCGCAACGGAGGCCCCGGCGTCAATGCTCAGGCCTCTTCCTGCGTGTCTTCCTCGACCTCGACGAACTCTTCGCCACCGGCCTCGACGATTTCCTGCAGCACCTGGCTACGGCCCTGCAGCACGGCATCGGCCACGCCACGGGCGTAAAGGCGGATTGCGCGCGACGAGTCATCGTTGCCCGGGATCACGTAATCCACGCCTTCGGGAGAGTGGTTGGTATCGACCACTGCCACCACCGGAATACCGAGCTTCTGCGCTTCGGTGATGGCAATCTTGTGATAGCCGACGTCGACGATGAACATCGCATCCGGCAGGCCGCCCATGTCCTTGATGCCGCCAATCGACTTCTGCAGCTTTTCCAGTTCGCGGCTGACGGTGAGCGCTTCACGCTTCGACAGGCGCTCGATCGAGCCGTCCTCGACCATCGCTTCAAGTTCCTTCAGGCGCTTGATCGACTGCTTGACGGTCTTGAAGTTGGTGAGCATGCCACCGAGCCAGCGCTCGTCCACATAAGGCATACCGGCACGGCTCGCTTCTTCAGCGATGATCTCGCGCGCCTGGCGCTTGGTGCTGACAAACAGCACATTGCCGCGATTGGCCGACAGCTTGCGGACAAAGTCCATCGCTTCGTTGTACTTGACCATCGTCTTCTCGAGGTTGACGATGTGAATCTTGTTGCGCTGGCCGAAGATGTAAGGGGCCATGCGTGGATTCCAGAAGCGGGTCTGGTGGCCGAAATGGACGCCCGCTTCGAGCATCTGACGCATTGTGACTGACATGTAAAACTCCGAATTGAAAAGGGTTTGACCTCCGCCCCGGGTGAAGCAGCGTCCGGACAGGGCTCCAGCCCTCTCCCGCCACCACTCCGCTCCTTGCGCCTGATCACCGACAGTGATCTGACCGTGATCCAGATTGCGCAAAGACCCTTCTGCCACAGGACGTGCGGATTTTTTGCCCGCAGTGCGGACAAGCGGACGATTATAGCAGCAGCCCTTGCCCGCGCTCAAGTCTTCCTCCAGCAAGCGCGCGAATACTTCCTCTCCCACTCTCCGTGTGGCGCCGGGGCCATGCCCCGGCTTGCAGGCGCTGATGGTGCAGCCACTGCTTGCTCGGGGCATGGCCCCGAGCCCACAAAGGCCCCGAGCCCACGAAAACCGCAAGATACTTCCTTGCCTGACCAGGCGTGCCCGGAAAAAACTCAAGCGGCTTTCCAATACTCACCAACCACAACGCTCACCAGCCGCAACGACATGCATGCGATTGCCCGGCCTCGGCATGCCGGGCGCTTTCGCAGTCCGGGACTGCGCCCTATACTGCCCGCCTGCGTCCACTGCTCCCCCGACAGGGACTGGCCAGCCATGCATGATCACCCACACCCCACCACGTTGAGGATACAGCCCGATGAAACTCGAAACGATCGCCGTACACGGCGGCTACAGCCCCGACCCGACCACCAAGTCCGTGGCCGTGCCGATCTACCAGACCACTTCCTACGCTTTCGACGACACCCAGCACGGTGCCGACCTGTTCGATCTCAAGGTGCAGGGCAACATCTACACCCGCATCATGAACCCGACCACCGCCGTGCTCGAACAGCGCGTGGCCGAGATGGAAGGCGGGATCGGCGCCCTGGCGGTTGCCTCCGGCATGTCGGCGATCACCTACGCGATCATGACCATCGCCGAAGCGGGCGACAACATCGTCACCGCTGCCACGCTTTA
>JAVEVA010000043.1:0-26157 GCA_034005275.1 Thauera sp.
TGCCCGATCCCAAATTCGCCAGCCAGACCAAGATGAAGCTGGTGTCTTCCGAAGCCCGTCCGGCGGTGGAAGAAGTCGTTGCCAGCAAGCTCGGCGACTACCTGCTCGAAAACCCCAACGACGCCCGTACCATCTGCAACAAGATCGTCGAAGCCGCCCGTGCCCGCGACGCCGCGCGCAAGGCGCGTGAAATGACCCGCCGCAAAGGCATCCTCGACGGCGTCGGCCTGCCCGGCAAACTTGCCGACTGTCAGGAAAAAGACCCCGCACTGTGCGAACTCTACCTGGTGGAAGGAGACTCCGCCGGCGGCTCGGCCAAGCAGGGCCGCGACCGAAAATTCCAGGCCATCCTGCCGCTGAAAGGCAAGATCCTCAACGTCGAAAAAGCCCGTTTTGACAAGCTGCTGCAAAGTCAGGAAATCGCCACCCTCATCACCGCGCTGGGCACCAGTATCGGCAAGGACGACTACAAACCCGAGAAGCTGCGCTACCACCGCATCATCCTGATGACCGACGCCGACGTCGACGGCGCCCACATCCGCACCCTGCTGCTCACCTTCTTCTACCGCCAGATGCCCGAGCTGGTCGAACGCGGCCACATCTACATCGCCCAGCCGCCGCTGTACAAGATCAAGCACGGCAAGACCGAGATCTACATCAAGGACGACAACGAGCTCAACAGCCACCTGCTCAAACTCGCCCTCGATGGCGCCCGCCTCATCCCGCGCACCGGCGCCAGCCCGATCGTGGACGAAACCCTCGACGGCCTTGCCCGCAACTATCTGCTCGCCGAAGCGGTGGTCAAGCGCCTTTCCGGCCATATCGACGCCGAAGTGCTGCAGATCATGCTCGCCCACGACCTCGAACTCAGTCTTGAAGACGAAGCTGCCGCCAGCCGTTCCGCCGCCGCCATCCGCCAGCAGCTGCCGGCCGAACTGCAGATCTACCCCGAATACGATGAAGAAGCTGAAGACTGGCATCTCACCATCGAGCGCATGCACCACGGCAACCGCAAGTTCACCCGCATCAACCAGGATTTCCTCATCTCGGGCGACTACCGCAGCATCCGCACCGCCGCCGAAGCCATCAGCGGCCTCATCGGCGACGGCGCCGAAGTCTGCCGTGGCGAAAAATGCCAGCCGGTCAAACGCTTCGCCGACGCCATCGACTGGCTGCTGCGCGAAGTCGAACGCGGCCTCACCAAGCAGCGCTACAAAGGCCTGGGCGAAATGAACCCCGAACAGCTGTGGGAAACCACCATGGACCCCGCCGTTCGCCGCCTGCTGCGCGTCCAGATCGACGATGCCATCACCGCCGACGAAATCTTCACCACCCTGATGGGCGACAACGTCGAACCGCGCAGGGCGTTTATTGAGAGCAATGCGCTGTATGCGCAGAATATTGATGTGTGAGGCCAGCGCAGCAGCCATGAGCGGACGCACGGCTGCGCCGCACAGGGGCGGCCGGCTACGGTGACAATAATCGCCCGATCCAGGAGAATCGGGGGCGCTTTTTACAGCGCGCCGTTGCTCTCCGCCCTACCCGCGCTGTTGACCTGATGTGAAGCGAATGAAAAGAGGCAATCATCCTGACACGTTGTGGTTGCGGCTGCTGAAGAGCCTGGCAAATCTGTTCCGTCGTACCATCTTTATCCTGATTCCCCTCACGGCCGTTGTCGCTGTGACCACATTCCGGGCGAAGGAAATCAACGCGACCGGCTATCGAAAGTTGCAAAACGCATACAAAGCCGGTTCCAGCGCCTTCCAGCTCAAGGTCGCGGAGGCAATGCAGGACGGCACGGTGAGCCTTGCTGAACGCTCGGCCCTGATGCACCAGTATTCGAGCGAAAATCAAACCTTGCCCGCTGAATGGGGTGTTCTCGGTGATGTTGCTGCCGAGCGTGAGGCCCTGAGTGCCCTGATTCGGGACTGAGACATCTGGCACTGGTGACCATGCCAGGAATTGAGAATCTGGATAACCCGCCACTGAGAGCAGCGTGAGTATCTTGCGTCCCCATCTCACTCCTGAAATCCTCAACCACTGTCGGTGATTGACAATCTGGATGTTTTGACACCCGGCTCTGCAAAGGCATCTGAAAGAACTGACGGCTGTCCCGCGAAGCAAGAAAAAGATGGCCAGCAGAGAACTGAAGAGAGTCATCCTCAGCGTCTGTAAAGGGCGTTTCATGACGCTGAGTGCCCTGACTGAACTGCTCAAGCGCCAGCCTGCCTCACTGCGTAATGCTTATCTGTCGCCCATGGTGCGTGACAAGTCGCCAAGTCTGACTTTCCCCACCACACCGACCCGCGAAAGACAAGCCTACTGCGCGAGCACCTCTCTGACTGTCGACGCCGTTGATTAGTGCTGAATTCGCGTTGCATGAGTCCTCTCCGTCTCCAAGGCGCTGACAGCAGATGCGGGCGGTTGAAACGGAGGCGCTGATGCCGCAATTGTTGCGGAGCAGGTGCGTATCGGTCTGCAAGTCCCAGCGCTCGGAGCAACCTGCTCTTGCTGTGGATACCCTTTAAGGGTTACGATTACCTATGGAAAAAAGTCGTCCCCACTACAGGCTGGCTACTATGCAAGCTGCCATTGCAGCTCAAGGCTCAAGGGCGTTCACTGTCACCGCCATCTTTGGCGGGGCGCAAATGGGGCTGGACATTGCCGCCATGCAGGCCGTCATTGCCAGCCTGGAGCGGGCGCACTTTTACAAAAGCATGACCACACATGCCGACCATCGTGTGTGGCAGGACGTGTACTACGCACCCTGTCCCAATGGCAAAACCGCCTACATCAAGCTCACCCAAGTGGCAGAGCGCATCGTCATCCAGTTCAAGGAGCAGTGAGCATGCAACACCACCACCCAGCGCTTTGTGCCCAATGCGGGGCGCGTGAGTTTGTCGCATTTCAGGACGAAACCTTCCCCCTGGGCGCAGGTGGCAGCATTGACGGCCTGTGCGGCTGGCGTTGCAGCGCCTGCGCCGAAGTGATGCTGGATGCCGCCAGCCACAGCCGCTACGCCCAGGCCAGCGATGCAGCCGTGCGTGAGGTGCGCAAAGCCGAACAACAATTGCTGCTGCGCGTGCGCAAAAAACTGGGGCTCACCCAGCGTCAAGCGGCCCAAATTACGGGCGGCGGCCACAATGCATTTAGTCGCTATGAGCGCGGCGAAGCGCAGCCCATGCCTGCAGTGGTGAACCTGTTCAAGATTTTGGACAAACACCCAGAATTACTGGCCGAGGTGCGTTAGCCTAACTCCAGACGGCGTCTTGGGGCCAGCTTCTCGGTTGCCCTCTGATCTGGACGAAACAGCCAATACATTATTACGCGCATAAAAGTGTGTAAAAAATCATTTTTATGCGCGTAATAATGTAATATCTTGCTTTTTCCGGCGGAGAAAGCGATGCAGCGCTTGTTGCTGAGCCAATTGCTCGCCTGGCAGCAGCAGAGTCGGCGCAAGCCCCTGCTGATCGACGGTGCGCGACAGACCGGCAAGACTTATCTGCTGCAGCGACTGCTGGGGGCGTCTTTTCCGGCCGTGCTGCGCGTGGATTTTCTTGAGCGTCCCGAATTGGCTGCGGCATTCGCCGAAGCACTGACCCCGCTCGACATCATTGACAAGCTGCAACTGCTGACCAACCAGTCTTTCAACCCGAACACCGACTTGCTCATTCTCGATGAAATCGGTGAATGTCCTCGTGCGGTGACTGCACTCAAGTTTTTTGCCGAACAAGCACCGCAGATGTTTGTCGCTGCCAGTGGCTCCAACATCGGTCTGCTCGATGCCTTCCCGGTGGGCAAGGTTGAACAGCACAATCTGCGCCCGCTGAATTTTCACGAGTTTCTGCTTGCCAGCGGCGAAGCGGCGCTGATCCGTGCTTTCGAGCAACAAGCCAACAACGCGGCTGCCCATCAGCGACTGTTCGACAAGCTGACTGACTATTACTTTACCGGCGGCATGCCGGAAGCCGTCAGTCAATGGTTTGCTGCCGATGCGGGCAATATTCTCGAACGCGTGGCAGCCGTTGCCAAAGTGCAGCAGGATCTGATCAGTGGCTATTTGCGTGACTTTGGCAAATATGCCGGCAAGGCGGACGCTCAGTTGATCGAAGCGGTCTTTCGCAGTGTGCCGAATCAGCTGTCTCTGGTTCAGGATGAATCCGTCAGGCGCTTCAGATTCAAGGATGTCCATGAGAAAAGGTCACGCTACAGCGACTTCGAGACCGCAATCAGCTGGCTGGAAAACTGCCGTCTGCTGCTGAAGAATCATCCACTCGAAGGTCAGCCCAAAAGTCCGCTTGCCGCCTACCTTGCCCCGAACAAGGTCAAGCTGTTCATGTTCGACGTCGGCCTGCTGTGTCGCATGCTGAATCTGAGCTACCTGGAGATCAAGGAGCAAGCCTATGAGTACAAAGGCTATATCGCCGAAAATTTTGTTCAACAGGAATTTTTCACTGCTGGGCTGGAGCCGACCTACTCCTGGCAGGACGCACGTGCTGAAATCGAATTCATTGCCAGTGATGGCAAAGGCAACATCATTCCCATCGAAGTGAAAAGCGGCCGCCGCACTCGGGCAAAATCACTGCAATCCTATGTGCAAAAGTGCAATCCACTGAAAACCATCAAGCTCACCGACACTCAGGCTTCCCCGGCACTGGAACGGCAACATCTGGTCATACCGCTGTATTTTGCTCAGTATGTGGTCAGTGATCACTTGCGGTAACGCCGCTGAGCCGGCGATGATTGGCGCTGATGGCGCTGGTTTGAGCCCTTGTCCGGAGTTGTCATGCTGCACATTCAACGTATTTTTTGGGGCAGTTTCGCCGTTCTGAGCGTGCTGTGGGTGCTGGCTGAGCCGCGGTTTTATCAGGCGTCGACCGTGTTTGAATGGCGCGTCTACATGCGGCAGTACACCGGCCTGATCGCCATGGGCGCCATGAGCGTGGCGATGTTGCTGGCGCTGCGCCCGCGCTGGCCCGAGCGCTGGCTGGGCGGGCTCGACAAGATGTATCGCCTTCACAAGTGGTTGGGAATCAGCGCACTGATTGTTTCCATCCTCCATTGGCTGTGGGTCAAGGTGCCGAAATGGGCTGTTGGCTGGGGGCTGCTTGAGCGTCCGGCACGTGGTGGCAGTGGAGCGAATGCGATCGACAACGTGTTTGAAGCCTGGTTTCACAGCCAGCGTGGTCTGGCGGAGTCGATCGGCGAATGGGCGTTTTACGCTGCAGTGGTGCTGATCGCGCTCGCGCTGATCCGCTTTTTCCCTTATCACTTGTTTTACAAGAGCCATCGCCTGCTGGCGCTTGCCTACCTGGTGCTGGTGTTTCACAGCGTGGTGCTGATCGAGTTTGCCTACTGGGGCGCACCGGTTGGCTGGCTGATGGCAGCGCTGCTCGCCGGCGGAACAGTCGCCGCAGTGGTGGTGCTGTTGCGTCGGGTCGGTGCGGGCCAGCAGGTGCAGGCGACGATTGCTGCGATCAACTATTACCAAGGGGTTGATGCACTTGAAGTGACCGTCGATGCGCCGGACTGGCCGGGACATATACCGGGCCAGTTTGCCTTTGCGATGTCCGACCGGAGCGAAGGCGCGCATCCTTACACGATTGCCTCGGCCTGGAAGCCCGATCAGCCGCAATTGACCGCCGTTATCAAGGGCTTGGGCGACCACACACGCCGCCTGCATGATCAGCTGCAGCTCGGGCAGGTCTTGCGCGTTGAAGGCCCTTATGGCTGTTTTACTTTCGACGATGGCTGTGCGCGCCAGATCTGGGTCGGTGCCGGCATCGGCATCACGCCCTTCATCAGCCGCCTTGATTACATGCGCCAACAGGCTGCCAGCGGACAGCCGACCTGGCCCAGGGGGCAGGATATCAATCTGTTCCACAGCACGGCTGACATCGACCAGGACGCGCTGGCACGGCTGGTCGAGGATGCGCGCGCCGCCGACGTGCGTCTGCAAATCATCGACGGCAAGCAGGGGCGACTGACCGGTCAGCGAATCCGCGACGAGGTGCCTGGCTGGCGCGAGGCGAGCATCTGGTTCTGTGGCCCGGTGGGCTTTGCTGACGCACTGCGGCGCGATTTTGCGGCACAGGGTTTCCCGGTCGAACAGCGCTTTCACCACGAGTTGTTTCAGATGCGTTGAGCGCCCTGCGGTCGCCTGCTGGCGGTGGCGGAGCCGGAAGCTGCTCAATCCCGCTTCACTTCTTCGATGGCTTGCACAATCTGCTGGCGCAGTTCGTCACGGCCGAGCTGCTCTTCGAGCTTGAGCAGGCCGAAATCGGTCAGCACGCCGATCCCCAGACCGATCGCACCGCCAATCGCGCTGCCCAGCAAGGTGCCTGGACCGGGCACCACGGTACCGATGACCGCACCGGCGGCGGCTCCCCCTGCAGCGGTGGCTGCGCGTCCGGCCGCCATTTTGGCCAGCGGTTTGGCGGCGAGTTTGAGCGCCCCTTTGGCATACAGCTTGGCCACCACTTTGCCGACGACGACCGCGCTGATTGCACCGGCGCCGGCGCTGCTGCCGGCCCGCAGGGCGAAAGGAACCGCCTCTTCCGGAAAGTGGGGCAGGTCGGCCATTTTCAGGTCGATGATGCGGGTGGCGTGTATGGCCTCTTCGGTGGGCAGGCGATATTGCTCCAGCAGCTGTGCGCGCTCCGAGTCGAACTGCTGCTTCAGTGCCTGCTGCGCAGCAAGTGCGGTGGCCAACTGTTGTTCATATTCGGCAAACGGAGCGCCTTGCAGCAGGTGCTCCTTGAGCTGGCTGCCAAGGTAATCTTCCAGCTGACCGCCGAGCAGCTTCAGCGTGCGCAGATACTCTGCCGACAAGGTGTAATACCAGTCGAGAAAGAATTCGACGTTGGCGGCCATCATTGCAAAGCCCCGGGCGCGGCTGGCGGCAAGTGTCGCATCCAGACCATCAAGTTGCTGTTCGAGCCTGGTTTGCAATGCATGCAGTTCGTCGACCAGCTGCGGACGGTAATAGTGCTCGTCGATGCGCAAGGCCACTTGGTCGACTTGTGCACGCAAGGCGGCACTGGCCGCTGCATGCTGCCGGGCCTGTGCTTCCAGTCCAACGAAAGCCGGCAGCAGGATGAACACCACCACCAGCACGCTGAGGGCACTGGTCAGTACGACGCGGCCGAATTCCAGTGGAGGCGGCTGGTCGGCATCGCTCAGCGGGGCAAAGACGCGGCGCAATTCGGCTGGCGGAATCAGAAAGCAGGCCAGCATCGAGGTGGCGCTGAAGAAGAGCAGGTAGCTGCCGGCAATCCCGACCAGAAAACTCCACCACGGCCCCTGTGCAGCCAGCTCGCTGGCGAGGAACAGACGCGCGCCCTCGTAGTAGGCCAGCCAGTGAGATAGCTCATGCACCAGCATGCTGCTGCCGGGCTCAGGCGCGGGCGGCTGGACCAGCGCAATCGCTGCGCCAAGAGTGGCCAATTCAACTTTGCCGCCACTGAAAAAAACAATGCCCGCCTGGACGAGCAATGCCACCACAGGGGTGACCCAACGTGCCAGCTGCAAGGCAGTGGCCACCTGGCGATACGGTTTGAGTTCGGCGTGAACGCTGCGCAGAAAGATCCGGTAACAGAGGTAGAACAGCGGGATGAGGGCAAAGAAGCCCAGCCATTCGGTCACGCCATAAGTGCGGAACTGCAGCAGCATGAAGAAACTGCTGACTACCGCAAACAGGGTCCAGCGCACCGTCGCCAGCATTCGCCCACTCAGCAGGCGGTACAGCCAGCCCTGTGCTGCAAAGCCAGCCAGGTTGCGGATCTTGGCCACGCTCACCAGATACAGGCCACTGAGCAGAATGGGAAGACTGAACAGCAGCACCAGCGCAAAGACTGCCAGGCCGGACAGGATGCTGAACTGGCGCCCCGACACGAACAGCATTGCCGACCACAAGGCGGTGAGCACCAGGAAACTGTAATGCTGCCGACCCATGTTTGACATCGTAGCCACTGCAGTCACCGCAGGAATCTGTTCTCTGACAAACGGTTCTTTCATCCCTGGTCAAGCCTCTGGTCACGTTGCGAGACGAGTAATGAACGCCTTTTCATGCGACAAGCTTTCAACGTTTCACTTCTCCTTCAGCTCGATTCAGCCACTGGCGAGCCCGGCAGAATCGCCGAATCTGATCGCTTGCGTGGCAGGTGGCAGAAACGGGTAACTATGCAACAATCCGGTCACATCTCATGGCTCAAGTTGCCATCTCCCTCATGGAAGCCACCGCATTGAAAGCCTCCGCCTCCAGCCTCTCCGCACCGCAACAACAAAGCTTTCTGCTGCCTGTTGTGGGCGGTGTCGCCCTGGCTCACCTGCTCAACGACATGATCCAGGCGATGCTGCCGGCAGTCTTTCCACTGCTCAAGCTCAGTTTCTCGCTCAGCTTCGGCGAAATCGGCCTCATCGTTCTGCTCTACCAGCTCACCGCCTCCATGCTGCAGCCCTGGATCGGACTGTATACCGACAAGCATCCGCTGCCCTATCTGCTGCCGATCGGGATGACGCTGACGCTGGTCGGTATCGGTCTGCTCGCCACTGCGCCCAGCTATTCGATGGTGCTGGTGGCAGCGGCGATCATCGGCAGCGGTTCGGCTGTTTTCCATCCGGAAGCTTCGCGCGTCGCCCGCCTTGGTTCGGGAGGGCGTTTCGGCACCGCCCAATCCACTTTCCAGGTCGGTGGCAACACCGGCACGGCCATCGGTCCGTTGCTCGCTGCCGCAATCGTCGCCCCTTACGGGCAAGGCGCGATTGCCTGGTTCATGCTCGCGGCCCTGACGGGCATCTTCATCCTCTATCGCCTGTCGACCTGGGTGGTGCGCCATGGCCAGGCCAAAGCCAAAGGCCTGGCCCAGCGCTACGGTAACGGGCTCGACCACCACAGCATGGTGCGCGCAATCGTGGTGATCTGCGTGCTGATGTTCGCCAAATTCGTCTACATCGCTTCGTTCACCAACTTCTTCACTTTCTATCTCATCGAACGCTTTGCACTCAGCGTGCAGCAAAGCCAGCTGTTCCTGTTCATCTTTCTTGCTGCGGTTGCGGTCGGCACCTTCATCGGCGGGCCGGTGGGCGATCGCATCGGCCGCAAGGCGGTGATCTGGATTTCCTTTCTTGGCGTCGCACCGTTTGCGCTCGCCCTGCCTCACGTCGGATTGTGGTGGACGGCGGTGCTCGCCATTGCCATTGGCCTGGTGATGTCCTCGGCCTTTGCAGCGATGGTGGTGTACGCCCAGGAAGCCGCGCCCGGCCGGGTCGGCATGGTCGCCGGCCTCATGTTCGGGCTCAGTTTCGGCATCGGTGGCGTGGGTGCAGCGGCGCTCGGTCAGCTTGCCGACCGGCACGGCATCATCTGGGTATATCAGTTCACCGCCTTTCTGCCGCTGCTCGGCCTGGCCACGGCGTTCCTGCCGCGTTCGCCTGCGCAGACAGCGTCCGCATCAACACCGTAGCAAACAACAACGAAGTCAAGCATGGCCTGGAGATTGCCCACCCTGAGCACAAGGTGGTCAATGTGGGAGATTTTCAGCATTCAGCTACTGCCGCCAGCTGCCTTGTCTTCCGCCTGTTTCATCTCATCAAGCGCCAGCAGGGAATGCGCATAGGCGCCGCCGGCACGCATTTCGGCAGCGACCCAGATCGCTTCCATCAGCTCTTCGTTGGTCGCGCCATGACGCAATGCCGATTTGGTATGACCTTTGATGCAATAGGGGCACTGGGTGATGTGCGCCGCCGCCACGGCGATGAGCTGCTTCACTTTCACGGACAGCGCACCTTCCGCAAAAACCTGCTCGCTGAAAGCCTGGAAAGCCGCCATGGTGTCGGGCGTCAGCTCACGCCGTTTTCTCGCCAGTTCGGCCGTATTGGTGGGGTAGATCTCGGCAGTCATCACACTTCTCCTTGTCGATGATGATCAAGGCAGGTTCACCCACCGCCAAGCGCAAGACCTGTTGCAAACGCGCACATCGGTTCAAGGCGCTGCAGTGAAAGACCTGTCACGGCCCATCTTGCGCCTTGGCCTCGTGGGGTTCAAGTCCTGGAGCGTGCAGGTGCTTGCTCATCATGGAGCAGTAACTGGCCTTTGGCGTCTGAACAACCTTGATTAACACGGAATTTGGATAAATCGGTACTGGTTGATACGAACAGGGGCGTTGCTGAAAATGTCATGTCCGTAGCGACGGGAGATCAAGGCAGTGCAGACTTGTGGCATCCAGTTACTGGCAGCACAGGAATGCAGGTAATTCGAATTCAGGTGCCGTTTTTTTAATTGTCTTTTGATGATTCATCCTGTTTTTCGTTTTTTTCCGAGTCGCTAAATATGGATTTCAAAAGCTTGTACGAGCCGTAACCAGCCATTCCAACTACCGCTCCTCCTGCAATAAAAGGAGCTGCTCCAATTGAAATTGCTGTTCCTGCGATTGCAAGGCCGCCTGAGCCAACAGCAGCAAAAGTCGCTCCTCCTGCAGCAGCACCCAGCACGACGGAGCCCGCAGCAACTGCTGCCTCCTCTTTTTTCGAGCTTTCTGTTGCATAAGCTGCTGATGTGGAGAATATCGAAATGATAGCTATCACAACAAGAGAGTGCTTTTTCATGTCAGTGCTCAAAAGTGGAAGTTAATTTTTTGGTCGATTGGAGAGTATTTGAGAACGTGCTTTTATTTTAATTAAATTAAAGGTATGTATTCAATATAGTCAAATCCATTGCCAATTTGGCCAATTAAATTTTCCTTGTTTTCATTGGACTCTGAAAAACCAGCAAGTGTCCCTTCTCGCGTCATGGATCCGGTCTCAAGTTCATTCATCCAGTAGTCGAAACCTGCCTGGTCATAAGTTCTTCCGAGTACGTTCAGATATAGATTTTCCAGAAAATTCTTGTTATCGAGATTGTCGCCATAGCGTTGCCGGAACTCGTTGCTGTCAATGAATCCACTTGATATTTCCGACAACGACATGCCAGCATCGGCTTGATGTATCCAGTAGCCCAATCCAGCCTTGTCGGGTGCTCTGTCGAATGCTGCCTGGTAAAGGCGATAAACACTGCCGGCACTGCCGTTGATGTCGAGAGCAATTTTGGTGTCGGAAAACTGCAGGCGCTCGATACTGGTGAGCGTGTCGGTGCCGTTGGGGCCAACTACCATGAAACCGTCATCCCGAGCAGAAATTGCATACATTGCAGACGGTAAGGAATAGACCACCGTATCCAACCCTGCCCCACCGTCTATCCAGTGATCTCCTGAACCGGGGTGCTGCAGAATGTCAGCGCCAGCCGTGCCATGTAGCTCAGTTGTTGGAATACCGTGAGTGAGCGTGAAAAAGGTGTTGATCCCCATCTGACCAAGCTCGGCCGGTGAGTAGCTGGTGCTGTTGCCAGCCTTGTCAGTGACGCTTACGGAGGTGATGTGGTAGATGCCGGGATTGTTGTAAGGCTGGACGATTTGGGTTGAGGAGGCCAGGTTGGGCGTTGAGTCATCCCAGCCGTCGTACACTCCCCAGAGATTGAAGTTGCCGATGTTGGTCGAAAGTCCATCGCTCAACCAGACCACGACATTCTGGATGCCGGAGCCAACATCACTTGCTCTGGCCGTGAAAGTGACGGGGACTTCCCCGGCGCTGATGTCGATCACGCTGGGAAAATCAAGACTGATCAACTCTGGTGGGCTGTAGTCAGCAGAGCCTCCAGCCAGGGTGAACGAGGTCTTGATGCCCATTCCGGTCAGCTGGGTCGGTGAGTAGCTGGTACTGTTGCCGGCCTTGTCAGTGACGCTGACGGAGGTGATGTGGTAGATGCCGGGGTTGTTGTAAGGCTGGACGATTTGGGTTGAGGAGGCCAGGTTGGGCGTTGAGTCATCCCAACCGTCATACACTCCCCACAGATTGAAGTTGCCGATGTTGGTCGAAAGTCCATCGCTCAACCAGACCACGACATTTTGGATGCCGGAACCAACATCACTTGCTCTGGCTGTGAAGATAACGGGGACTTCTCCGGCGCTGATGTCGATCACGCTGGGAAAGTCGAGACTGATCAACTCAGGCGGGCTATAGTCGGCAGAACTTCCGATAATTGTAAAAGAGGTCTTGATACCTATCTCGGTTAGCTGGGTCGGTGAGTAGCTGGTACTGTTGCCGGCCTTGTCAATGACGCTGACGGAGGTGATGTGATAGACGCCGGGATTGTTGTAAGGCTGGACGATTTGGGTTGAGGAGGCCAGGTTGGGCGTTGAGTCATCCCAACCGTCATACACTCCCCACAGATTGAAGTTGCCGATGTTGGTCGAAAGTCCATCGCTCAACCAGACCACGACATTCTGGATGCCGGAGCCAACATCACTTGCCTTGGCCGTGAACGTGACTGGAATTTCTCCTGAGCTCAGGTCAAAGACGTCAGGAAAACTGAGCTCCAGCAACTGAGGTGGAGTGTGGTCACCGGCGCGTAAGGAAGAGGTGATTTGTTCGGACATTTCAACTCCGTAGCAGGTTTTTGGGAGTAATGCTGCTTTGCTCCGCGGTTTTTGAGTGTCAACAAGCTGCGGTTCATTTTTTATCAGTGGTGTGAACTGATATTTCAAAGTCTTTTTGAAGTGATTATTCAATCATAGATCAAGGTTTGCTTCAATTTTTGTTTGAAGTAAATGTTTAGCTTCGTGACATGGATCACAAAGCTGATTTCGCCGCACGGTTGAAGGCCGCCATGCTTGAGGCAGGGTATGAAGCACGTCCGGCGGTGCTGGAGCGTGAGTTCAACCAGCGCTACTGGGGAAGATCGGTCACTTTTCAGGCGGTACGCCACTGGCTGCGCGGCGAAACCGTCCCGGAGCAGGACAAATTGCAGGTACTGGCGGAATGGCTGAATGTTGAGCCTCAGTACCTGCGTTTTGGTGATGGAGTGAGCGGGCGGGTGCGTGAGCGCAAGGCGCGCTGGGAAGAGGCGTTCAGCGCGGAGGAACGCGCACTTTTCGATGCTTATCTGTTGCTGCCGGTCGAAAAGCGCAAGCTGTTCTGCGAGGTGATGAGGACCTTCGTGACTGCGCACGGGGAGAAAAAGCACCAATGATGCATCGCGTGGGGCATCCGCAAGCCAAACCTGGAATGGACCGGCTTTGTTCAGCGCTTCGTCGCGCATGTCCATGCGGCAGGGGTGCATCAGTTCCAAATCGGCGGTGACAAGTCAGGAACTGGCTCAGTAGCGATCGCTCAGGTTGTAAACTGCAGCACCACCAGGATGTGCAGCCAGCCAGTGCTGTCCACCGGCAGTCAGGCGATATCGTTGATTCCTGCTGGTTGGTTTGTCAGGCAAGGTCATCTCGACCACCCTCATCTCCAAAGCCGGCTTGAGATAGGCGGTGCGGAAGTGCTTTTCTCCTTTCAGGCCAAGTGCGGACTGAATTTGCTGCCGAGATATCTCGCCAACTACGGCGTGCGGCAGGCGTCCGACTTCCCCTGTGACTTCCCCCGCCAGCCGTCGGGACGAGCAGCATCCCGATTTTCGCATCACGCCTTACCTTACCGACAAATCCCCGAAAATCGACAGCAGCTGTACAAAGTTGTCCTGCAGCGGGCAGTGCAGGTGCAGCCGCTCGCCGCTGGCGGGATGGCGGAAGGCAAGTTCGGTGGCGGCGAGCATGAGGCGGCTGAAACCGAAGCGGGCGGCGAAGTAGTGGTTGTGTTTGGTACGGCCGTAGTTGGTGTCGCCGATGATCGGGTGGCTGATGTGCTGCAGATGGCGGCGCAACTGGTGTTTGCGGCCGGTGTGAGGCTGGAGTTCGAGCAGGCTGTAGCGGCTGTGAGGGTAGCCTTCAACTTCAACCGGGATTTCCACCGTTGCCAGGCGGCGGTAGCGGGTGCTCGCCTCGCGCAGCGGGTGCTCTTCGTGCTTCAGCCGGCGGTCGGTGGCGTGTTCGCGCAGCGGGATGTCGATCTGGCCGGCCGGTTCCGGCCAGCCGCGCACGAGGGCGAGATAAGTCTTGCTCACCTCGCCTGCCATCATCGCCTGACCCAGGGCGCTGGCGGTTTGCGCATCGCGGGCGAACAGCAACAGGCCGGAGGTCGGGCGGTCGAGACGGTGACAGGGATAGACGTGGCGGCCGCCGTTCAGCTGACGGGCATACTGCAGGGCGAATTCGCTGGCGTGACGGTCGATCGGACTGCGATGGACGAGCAGGCCGGCAGGTTTGTGCACGGCCAGCAGCCAGTCATCGCGGTAGAGCTCGACAAGAGGGTTGGCGCCGCTCATTGAATTGCAGCGTGAATTGCAGCGCTGGTTGTTCGCTTTACTGGCAGAACTTCACCCATTCTTCGAGCGGCGCGCGTTCGGTGCGCAGCTGGTTTTCTGCCGCGTGCAGATCAGCATGACCGAGCGCGATCGCGCACAGCAAGGTTTCGCTGGCAGGGATGCCGACCATTTCGTGAATGATGCGGTGAAACTGTACCGGCGCCAGCTGAGGGCAAGTGTCCAGCCCTTTGCCTTTGGCGGCGAGCATCAGGTTCTGCATGAACATGCCGCAATCCAGCCAGGCGCCTTGCTCCATTACTTCATTGACTGCAATCAGCACCACCCAGGGGGCATCAAAGAAGACGTAGTTACGCGCAAACTGAGCGTGCATGCGTGCCGCATCGCCTTTTTGGATGCCGAGCAGGCCGTAGAGGCGCTTGCCGACTTCGCGTCGGCGGTCGATGTAGGGGGAAGTCCATTGGCGGGGGTAGTAAGCGTAAGGCTCGCTGTGGGTCGCGGCTTCTTCCGGATCATCAAATGCGGCAGTCAAGCGCTGGCTGAGGCGGTTTTTCATCTCTCCGCCCAGCACCCAGACCTGCCAGGGCTGGATATTGGTGCCTGAAGGTGCGCGTGCGGCCAGGCGCAGGATGTCTTCGACGGTGGCGCGCGCTACGGGTTCAGCGGTGAAGGCACGGCAGGAAAAGCGGCGGTCGATCGCCTGTTCGACGCTGAGACAGGCGGCAGAGGTTGGGTGGTCAGAGGTGTTCATCGGCCAACAGATCAAAACGGGGAATGGGGAGCAATCTTAACCCGTCATCGGCTTTCTTCTGGCGTACCAGGGTCTGCGCCGGGTCGTCAGCTGCATGCCGTGGATTGCTCAGGCGGATAATTTGCCGCAATGAAGCTGCTAGCTTGAATTATCATGTTCGGGTAATTTCCATCATCCGACCTACGGAAACATTCCATGAAAAAAACTTCGTCCAACCGGCCTGCAGATCAGGTTTCCACCCGGGGGCTGCCCGGATTGGCGAGCGTGGCGCTGCTCTCTCTTGCCATGACGGGCTGCGTCAGCATGCCGGGTAAAAGCACGGACAGTGCTGCAGCAGATCCGGCCGCCACGGCACCAGCAAGTACCGTCAGTGAAGATCCGGTGGTCGCCGAACCGGCCGGGATGCGCTATGACGAAGTGGCGGCGGCTCTCAAGTTGCCGATCGAGCGCGCCCGTCAGACCTTGGTTGGCCAACAGGTCTCGGTCGATTTGCAACGCGATGCCAGCAAGGGCGCGCCAGCCAACCGTTATGTGGTGCAAGTCGGTGACACCTACTTCTTCCGTTGTCTGAGCAGTGCGGCGAACTTTGGCGGTGGTCCAGTCACTGCCGAGGTGCGCACGGTGCGGATGCCGACCAGCGGCGCGACGCGAACGGTCGAGTTGGCACACTGTGCAGGGGATGGCCTGCCGCAGGCCGCCGCAAGCACCAAGCCAGTACCTGCGGCCAGGCCAGCAGCGCAGGCTGCAGCCGCACCCGGCGCTGCGGCTGGTAGTGCCAGGCCGGGGATGGATGCTCAAGGAAATGTCATTGATTCATCGAAAGTGGAATCAGGCAGCGGCCGCACGGTGCAAGGGATCAATGACTATGAAGGCGAGATTACCGGCAACCCGGCGCCGGGCAGCAAGTTCACCCGCCTGCAGATCGGCATGCCGATCAAGCAGGTCACGGATCTCATTGGCCAGCCTTCCGACCAGGGCGCCTACATGACCGGCAAAGCCTGGATTCCGTTTTATTTCGGCGGCGACCGTCATCGCTACGAGCTGGTGTACAAGGGGCAGGGTCGTTTGATCTTCGCTGGTGGCGGTCTGGGTGATTTCACCAGCGGCAACCTGATCTGGATCATCCATAATGCTCAGGAAGGTGGCTATCGCTGAACAGGAGTGTGTTGCAGCACGGTCGGCCGTCATCCGGTGTGATGGTCGACGTGCTCGCCATGCAGCACGAAGCGGTTGCGCCCGCCCTGCTTGGCCTGGTACATCGCCTGGTCGGCGTAACGCATCAAGGTTGCGCCATCTGCAGCATCATCCGGATAAATGCTGAGGCCCAGACTGCCGCTGACTTCCACTGTGCAGGCACCGCGCACGAGGACTGGAACGCTGATGGCCTGCAGCAGGCGTTGTGCCGTCGGCAGGCAGTGGGCTGGAGTCTGCAGACCGCCCAGCAATATGACAAATTCGTCGCCGCCCAGCCGGGCAACGGTGTCGCCGGCCCGGATATGCTGCTCCAGTCGCTGGGCAATGGTGAGCAGCAGTTCGTCCCCGGCTTCATGGCCGTGGGTGTCGTTCACCGCCTTGAAGCCATCCAGGTCGATGAAGCCGACCGCCAGATACTGTTGCCGCCGCCGGGCATGGGCGATCGCCTGTTGCAGACGGTCGGCAAGCAGGGTGCGGTTGGGCAGATTGGTCAGCGGATCATAATGAGCGAGGGATTCGAGGGCGGATTCGTGATTCTTGCGCTCGGTGATGTCGGAAAACACGCTGATGTAATGGGATAGCTCGCCATCCTCATCACGAATCGCATTGATGGTGCTGAACGCGGCGTAGAGGCGGCCATCCTTGCGCCGGTTCCAGAATTCGCCCTGCCAGTGATCACGTTCCTGCAAGGCTTGCGCCAGGGCTTCCTGTACAGCCTGGTTTTTCTGGCCGGCGGACAGCATGATCGGATGCTGGCCGATCACGTCTGTCGCCTCATAGCCGGTAATGTTCACAAAAGCCGGATTGACTTCGACGATCTGTTGCTGTGCATCGCAGATCATCACGCCATCATGGGTGTTGGTGATCACGCTTGCAGCGAGACGCAGCGATTTTTCCGATTCTTTCTGTGCAGTGATGTCGTGCTTGATGCCGAGGTAATGGGTGGTGCGTCCGGCAGCATCCATCAGTGGCGCAACGCTGGCGCTTTCAACGTAATGCGAACCATCCTTGCGCCGGTTGACGAACTCACCGCGCCAGACCCGGCCCGCTTTGAGGCTGGCCCACATTTCACGGTAGATTTTTGGCGCAGTCAGCCCGGATTGCAGGATGCGCGGATTGGCACCGATCACTTCCTCTCGCTGGTAGCCGGTGGCACGGAAAAACTCCGGATTGGCATATTCGATCCGTGGTTCGGTGGAGGTGATGACGATGCTGGACGGGCTCTGTTCGACGGCATTCGACAGCTGGCGGATGGTGGCCTCGTCTGCGCGCAGGCGAGTAAGGTCGCGCAACACGCCAACGTAATTGATCACCTGGCCGGCGCTGTTGTACACCGCATTCACCGACAGCCAGCCGGGCAGATCGCTGCCGTCCTTGCGTGGCTCGATGATCTCGCCTTGCCAGCAGCCATGTTCAGCAAGGCCTGCCCATACCTTGGCAAAGGTTTCCAGTTCCTGCTGATCGGGCGACAAATGCCCGGGCCGCTTGCCTTGTGCTTCGGCAGCCGAAAAACCGGTTGTGCGCTCGAAGGACGGGTTGACGGTCACGATCAGGCCATCCTGATCGGTAATGATGATCAGATCGCTGGTATGGGTGAACACGCTGGCAGCAAGGCG
The DNA here is from genome assembly GCA_034005275.1 of Thauera sp. Lineage (GTDB taxonomy): Bacteria > Pseudomonadota > Gammaproteobacteria > Burkholderiales > Rhodocyclaceae > Thauera. The sequence continues at coordinate 17,801 of JAVEVA010000043.1, forward strand.
GTTTTCCTCGCGCAGACGGGCTTCCTGCTGCAGAGCGCGATGCACCCGCCAGGTCAGATAGCCGGTACACAACAACACCAGCGCCATGGTTGCTGCGGTGATCAGCCACAGGCTGTGGGTGCTGTTGCGCCAGTCGAGCAGGACTTCTTCAGTTGACGCCTGCGATTGCACGAACCAGGGGTAGTTGCGCGAAGCGCGAAAAGCGACCAGCAAGCCTTTCCCGTCCGCTTGCTGCCAGGTGCTGGTGCCAACCTGCCGGCTGAGAATGTTGCCCAGCCTGGATTCGGCCAGGATCGAACCAGGCCGATCATTTTCGTCGGTGGAAAACAACAGAATGCCCTGATCATTGAAAACCCGTTGGCTCAGCGGCTGTGATACCCGGTGACTGAGTGCCAGATTGATGAAGTAGTCACTGTTGATGGCGACAACCACGGTCCATTCCGGAGCTTCGGGCAACACCATCGTCACCGGAAAGAAGCCGGCATCGAACACCGGCATTGAGCTTTCCGGAGCATTTCCGACATCGCCACCGAGCCCCCATCTGGCGCCATCGGCAAAATCGCGTCCGAACCAGGGGCTGGCAAATCTGAGGATGTCTGGCGTATTCGCCGCCACCACCGGCAACATCGGCTCAAGCGTCAAGTTCAGATCGATGTTTTCTGCCTGGGTGCTGAAACGGATCCGGCCGGCACGATCAGCGATCGACAGCGAGCGGATATAGGGCAGTTTCTGCTGTATGGATTCGAGACTGCTGTACAGGCTGGACTCAGCAGCGAACAGATGGGGCTGCTCGACAACCATTGCCCGTAGATGAGCCTGCAGCAGTTCGAAGCTCTGGGTGAGCCGATCCTCGAGGTTGTGAGTCTGCACCTGGGCATGCTTGTCCATATGTCCGAGCGCGACTTCGCGCAGATGCTGGCTGCCAAACCAGATCGCACTGATCACAATCACCGCCAGCAAGACCTGCAGCCCGATCAGCAAACCGACCGAACCCCGCAGCCAGAAACCGGCTCCGGGAAAAGTGCTCCCGCCGTCGGTCGCCGTCTTCCGCACGGGTTGAGTGGTGGCAGTCGACCGGCCTGGAGCGGGCTCTTGCAGCATCACTCATCCACCACGATCGGCTCCAGCCCGTACTTGCTGGCCGCAGCACGCAGTCGCCCGTCACGCTTGATGGTCCGGACGAATTCTTCCAGACGCTGATACCAGCGCTCGTCACCCGGCATCACTGCCCAGGCATATGGGGTGACGTGATAATGGCTTGCCGGCTGGATCATGCGCGCCCAGTCCGTGGTTTCCAGCATCCTCAGGCTGTAAGGAAAGTCGGTCATGAACACGTCCGCCCGCCCGGATTGCACGGCCAGTTCACGTGAGCGTGGCGTCTCCGGTGCGATGAGACGGGCGTGTGCAAGACGCTCCAGCATCAGCGGTTCGTGCAAGGTGCCTTTTGCCACGGCCACCACTACGCCGGGACGGTCGATATCTTCCCAGCTGCGGATGCGGCGATTGCTGCGGGTGGTGATCGCCATCACATCACTGGCCAGATAGGGACTGGTAAAGCGCAGCTGCTGTTGTCGTTGCGGTGTGATGCCGATGGCAAACATCGCCACCTCACAGCGTTCGGCCTGCAGATCGGCCAACAGCTGGGCAAAGGAGCTGTCGACAAACTCCACCGCCACACCCAGGTCACGGCCAAGTTCGTGGGCCAGGTCGATATCGATCCCCGACAGCAACTGGGTACGTGGATCGCGGTAGGAGATGCTGTAATAATCAGGCCAGATACAGACCCTGACTTCGCCATGCGCCTCAATCCGCTCCAGCCGGCCATCGGCATGTGCGCCAGAGCTGAACAGGCTGGCCAGCACCGCAAGGAAAAACCCCGTTCGCAGCAGGATAAGCATCAGGACAACCCATCGCACACGCTCTTCGCTGGATTCTAGCGCAGCAACACCATCCCGGTGCCATTCATCATGCTGTACTGATATTGCTCATGCTGAGCGCGGCGCAAGTGGTGAGCCGGGTAAGCGCTTGATGTCCATGATTTCATCATTTTCGGCAATGTCGATTGCCCATTCGCGTCGCTCCTGATCGTTGGCGCATCACCAAAACCTGGTCAACTCCAACAGCAGCGGCAAACCTGCCGTAGGGGCGACCCTTGTGGTCGCCTCCTCTGGCGCGGCGATGGTGTCAGGGCAGGCACAAGGCCTGCCGCAAAAATCTGGGCATCGCGGACCGGGGGCGCAAATTGCCTGAACCAGCGGCGGCGCCCGTGATGCACAGGTGAGGGCTGCGGTCGGCAACAGTTGTTCGTGGGCGGAGCAGTTCTGCCCGCAAGTGCCCATTTCCTGTACAGGCGAGCAAAGGCGCTCTCATGATTTTCATGAGCGGTAAACAGGCTTTTTCGTGATGACAGCCAGCCTGAGCAGCGCTTAGGCTGTATCCATCAGACCGATCAGAGCAGGAGGCTTGACGATCATGGCCCGTTTTCAACTTTTCCATTTTCAACGATCCCGATTGCAGCTTGCCTTGCTGCCTTTGTTCACGGCTGGCGCGGCTGCAAGCGCGGTTGCGGCCGATGCGGACAAGGTGCTGGATGCAGTCGTCACCACCGGTAGCCGGGTGGAAGTCTCATCTTTTGATCAGGCGTATTCGATTGACAGCGTGCAGCTTGGCGAGCGTCCGGCGCGCGGGATGGGGGTCAATGCTTCGGAAGTGCTGGGAGCAGTGCCGGGGGTGGTGGTGCAGAACCGGCAGAATTACGCCCAGGATCTGCAGATCTCGATTCGCGGCTTTGGTGCGCGTGCCGCGTTCGGGGTGCGCGGCGTCAAGTTGATCACTGATGGCATTCCCGCCAGCACGCCCGATGGTCAGGGTCAGGCGGCGACGTTCAACCTCGATACGGCGGAGCGGATTGAAGTGTTGCGCGGTCCTTTCGCTACCATTTATGGCAACCACGCGGGTGGAGTCATCCAGCTGTTTTCGCGCGATGGCAAAGGGGCGCCGCGTCTGCGCGGTGGGGTGTTTGCCGGTGAGCATGGCACCTACAAAGTCAGCGTCGGTGCTGAAGGCGAGCACAAGGGGGTTGGCTTCGTGCTCGACCTGTCGCGTTTCGAGACGGATGGCGAACGGCGCTACAGCGCGGCACGGCGCGACCAGGGTTTTGCCAAGCTGAATTTCACGCCCGATGAGGACAGCAAACTCACCTTGCTGTTCAGCAGCCTGCATCAGCCCGACACTGAAGATCCGCTGGGCCTGAGCTGGGCGACTTATCAGCGTGACCGCAAGGCGGTGGAAGCAGTGGCGCTGCAATATCAGACGCGCAAGTCCATTGATCATCTGCAGGGCGGAGCGATCTACGAACGGCGTTTTGGCCAGGATCGTCTGCAGGCTCAGGTCTACGGTGGCGAGCGCGAAGTGGTGCAATATCAGTCGATTCCCAAAGCGGCGCAGGCGCAGCCGCGCCATGCTGGCGGAGTGGTGAGTTTCGACCGCAGCTTTCATGGAGTCGGCTTGCGCTGGATTGCCGAACGTGAGTGGGCCGCTGGCAAGCTGACGCTGACCACCGGCATCGATTACGACCGGGCGCGTGATGATCGCCAGGGCTATGAGAATTTCATCGGCGATCGACTGGGCGTCAAAGGGGAACTGCGTCGTGATGAATACAATACCGTCACCAGCACCGATCCTTACGTGCAGGCACTGTGGCAGCAGGGGGACTGGGATTTCTCCGCCGGCTTGCGCCACAGCCGGGTGCGCTTCAAGGTTGAAGACCACTACATCACCGCCGCCAATGGCGATGACAGCGGTGCAGTGAGTTACCGCAAGACTGCGCCAGCGCTGGGCGTGTTGTGGCGCGCCCATCCTTTGCTCAATGTGTATGGCAGCTTCGGCACCGGCTTCGAGACGCCGACTTTCGGCGAGCTGGCCTACACCGCAGCCGGCGGTTTCAACCTCGGCCTGAAGCCATCGACCAGCCGTCAGTTCGAGCTCGGAATGAAAGCTTTTGTCGGTGAGCAGACCCGGGTCAATGTTGCCGTGTTCCAGATCCGCACCAAAAACGAGATCGTGGTCGAATCAGCGCTGGGCGGACGTTCGTTCTACCATAATGCCGGCAAGACTTTGCGCCGCGGTTTCGAGTTGGCGCTGGAAAGCAGCCTGAGCAGCACGCTGGCCGCGCGCGCGGCACTCACGGTGATGAAAGCCGAATATGACGAAGCTTTTGGCGCGGTGCGCAAAGGCAGCCGCATCCCAGGCGTGCCGCGTTTCGCACTGTGGGGCGAGCTCGTCTGGCAGGCGATGCCGGGGCTGGATGCGGCGCTCGAAGTCGTCCATCGCGGGCGACTGGAAGTCAATGACAGCAATGCCGGCAAGCCGGCGCCGGCCCACAGCTTGCTCAATCTGCGCCTGAGTGCCGAGCAGCAAGTGGGTCGCTGGACCTTCAGCGAGCTGCTGCGGCTGGACAATGTCTTCGATCGCAAACATGTTGCTTCGGTGATCGTTGGCGATGGCAATGGACGTTTTTATGAACCCGGACCAGGACGCAATCTGTATGGCGGCATTCAGGCCAGTTATCGGTTCTGAAGCGCCGCTGCGGTTTGTGCTGCAGGCCGGATGCTGCTGAGCCGTCGATAAAGCGTATTGCGGCTGATGCCAAGCTGGCGGGCGGCGGCAGAGATGTTGCCACCGACGCTGTCGAGCACGGCCTGGATCGCTTCAAGCTCGATGGTCGCCAGACTGCGTTGCGGCGTGCTGGTGTTGCCGGCAGCTGGCGTGGTTGTGAGATCAAGCACTGCAGCAACGGCGGGCGTGACCGAGCTTGTCGGTTTGCGCTCGTCCATCGGGTCGGCAGCAAACAGTTCTTCCGGCAGATGATGAGGGCGGATTTCGTCTTCGTTCTCATCGAGCATGGCGGTGGCGACGCGAATCACGTTGTGCAGTTGGCGAATGTTGCCCGGCCATGGATAGCGGCGGATGAATTCGAGCACCTGGGGGCTGAAGCTTGCCTGTTTACGTTCCGAGCTGTCAGCGAGTTCCTTGTGCAGCAGGCTGGTGGCGATGGCGATGATGTCCGAGCGTTCGCGCAAGGGAGGGAGTGTGACGCTGAGGCCGTTGACCCGGTAGTACAGGTCGGCGCGGAACAGGCCGGCTTGCACTGCGGCGTGCAGCTGGCGATGGGTGGCACACACCAGGCTGATGTTGACCGGAACCGGATGCTGGGCGCCAAGTGGCGTGACGCAGCGTTCCTGCAGCACACGCAGCAGCCTGGCCTGCATGCCGAGCGGCATGTCGCCGATCTCGTCCAGAAAGAGCGTGCCGCCATCCGCTTGCTGGATTTTGCCCAGTGCGCCTTCGCGGCGAGCGCCGGTAAAGGCGCCGCCTGCATAGCCGAACAGTTCCGCTTCGACCAGGTTTTCCGGAATCGCTGCACAGTTGAGGGCGACGAAAGGGCCGTCTTTGCGGGAGCCGGAAAAGTGGAAGGCACGGGCGAACAATTCCTTGCCGACGCCGGATTCGCCCTGAATGAGCAGGGGAATGTTCTTGCCGCTGATTCTGGCTGCGCGGTTCAGCGAAAGTTGCAGCTTTGGGTCGCCGGTGGCCAGGCGGTCGAGGGTGATGACCTCGCGGCGTTGCCGGCTGGGGGATGGATCCGAGACCTTCGCTGTCGGCTGCGCGCGTTGTTCGACCCGGTTCGGGGTGAGCAGGAGACGGTGGCTGCGCAAGCGCGCGTGGAGCAGTTCGCCGCTGCGCAGCTCAAGACTGTGCACAGCATGGGGATCGCGCCGGCAACGATCGATGAAATGGCTGAAACTGAGGCGGAACAGGCGGGAGAATTCAATGCTGCGGCCCTCGTGCGAGCCAGAGTCGAGCAGGCTGCGAGCAGCTTTGCTGGCGGCGATGATCTGACCGTCGCCATCGATCGCCAGCAGTGCTTCCTGTGGCCCGCCGATGCATTCGGGGCGGTTGTGCACGGCAAGCACCAGCTGCTGACTGTATTCGATTTCGAACAGCCGTTTTTCGACCAGCTCGGTGGCGAGACGCACCAGGCCAAGCGTGTGGCGCTGGTCGCTGTGGCTGTCGGTGGAGATGTCGAGGACGCCCGCCAGTTGGCCAGCAGGGGTGAAGATCGGCGCCGCGCTGCAGTTGAGGATGTGGTGCTGATCGAGAAAGTGCTCGGCACCGAGGACTTCGATGGCCGCAGCTTCGATGATCGCGGTGCCGATCGCGTTGGTGCCCCGGCGGTGTTCACTCCATATCGCGCCGGGCTGCAGGGCGACGCGCTGGGCTTTGCTGACGAAGTTGGGGTCGCCGAGACTGTGGAGAATCATGCCTTTGTCGTCCGCGAGGAGCACCATGCTGCCGGAGGCGCGGATGTGCTCGAACAGATGTTCCATCACGCTGCTGGCGTTGTCGAGCAAGGCGGCGCTGCGATCACGTGCGATCAGCAACTGGCTGCGTCCGACGGAATCGATCTCGTGCCGGGCATGGTGGTCGAGTCCGGCCGCCTGGCAACGGCGCCAGGAGTCGAGCAGCGGCCGCGCAAGCAGCTGCTGCGTCGGATGGATGTCATGGTCGAAAAACTGCGCACGTGCGGTGGCGATGCACGGCAGCTCCTGCGTGGCGGAAATGTTGCGGCCCATGCTTGTCTCCTGTGCTGCAGCATTTTTTGATTGTGCGCTGCAGGGGGCCACAACTTAGCATCTGGTCTGCAGTGGAACAAGCGTCGCCAGTCTGGCGCTGGTGATTGACGACAATTGGCAAACAAAAAAGCGGGCTGGGCAGCCCGCCTGAGATGAGAAAAATACCGCCTTGGTGATACTTGCTCAGAAGAATCCGAGCTTGTTTTCGTTGTAGCTCACCAGCAGGTTCTTGGTCTGCTGATAGTGGGCCAGCACCATCTGGTGGGTTTCACGGCCGATGCCGGATTCCTTGTAACCACCGAAGGCGGCGTGGGCCGGATAGTGGTGGTAGCAGTTGATCCACACCCGGCCGGCCTGGATGGCGCGTCCCATGCGGTAGGCGACATTGCCGTTGCGTGTCCACACCCCGCCACCGAGGCCATACAGCGTGTCATTGGCAATCGCGAGCGCGTCCGCTTCGTCCTTGAAAGTGGTCACTGCCAGCACCGGACCGAAGATTTCCTCCTGGAAGATGCGCATCTTGTTGTGGCCTTTGAACAAGGTGGGCTGGATGTAATAGCCCTCGCTCAAGGCGCCTTCGAGACGGGCACGGTTGCCGCCGATCAGCACCTGGGCGCCTTCATCACGGCCGATCTGCAGGTAAGACTCGATCTTGTCCATCTGCGCCTGCGAAGCTTGGGCACCCATGGTGGTTTCGGTGTCGAGCGGGTTGCCGTGGCGGATGGCGCCGACGCGCTTGAGGCAGCGCTCGATGAAAGCGTCGTAAATGCTTTCCTGCACCAGCGCGCGTGACGGCGCGGTACACACTTCGCCCTGATTGAAGGCAAACAACACCAGTCCTTCGATCGCCTTGTCGAGGAAGGCGTCATCCTGGTCCATGATGTCGCCGAAGAACACGTTGGGCGACTTGCCGCCCAGTTCGAGGGTGGCGGGGATGAGGTTGCTGGCGGCAGTCTGGGCGATGATGCGGCCAGTGGCGGTGGAACCGGTGAAAGCGATCTTGGCGATGCGCTTGCTGCTGGCAAGCGGCATGCCGGCTTCGGCGCCGAAGCCATTGACGATGTTGAGCACCCCCGGGGGCAGCAGATCGGCAATCAGTTCGGCGAGAATGAGAATCGAGATCGGCGTCGATTCGGCCGGCTTGAGCACCACGCAGTTGCCACCGGCGAGTGCCGGACCCAGCTTCCAGGCCGCCATCAGGATGGGGAAGTTCCACGGAATGATCTGGCCAACCACGCCCAGCGGCTCGTGGATGTGGTATGCCACCGTGGTTTCGTCGATTTCGGAAATGCCGCCTTCCTGAGCGCGCAGCACACCGGCAAAGTAGCGGAAATGGTCGATGGCCAACGGGATGTCGGCGTTGAGGGTTTCGCGGATCGCCTTGCCGTTGTCGACGGTTTCAGCGTAAGCGAGCTTTTCCAGATTGGCTTCGAGGCGGTCAGCAATCTTGAGCAGCACATTGGCGCGCTGCGCGGCCGGGGTTTTGCCCCAGGCGGGAGCGGCTGCGTGCGCGGCGTCGAGCGCCAGTTCGATGTCTGCTGCCCGCGAACGTGCTGCCTGGGTATAGGTCTGGCCGGTGATCGGTGTCACCACGTCGTAGTATTCGCCGCCGACCGGTGCCACCCATTTGCCACCGATGAAGTTGTCGTAACGAGCCTTGTACTGGACTTTCGCTCCGTCTTGTCCGGGCATGGCGTAAATCATCTTCTGTCTCCTGATTGT
>JAVEVA010000043.1:26257-27458 GCA_034005275.1 Thauera sp.
TGCTGCAGCAGAGTCCATTCGGTGGCGCTCAACTGCGGCACTGCAGCCAGCTGACGACAACAGAGGTCACAGCCTTTGCTGCATGGCCAGTCGGGGTGGGTGCTGCGGATCGCGTTGGTGCGGGCATCGATCTGTGCATGCAGTTGGTGCAGGCTGGTGCTCATGATGGGTCTGGAAGGTGGGCTGGGGTCTGAGTCTGATTCTTGCACTGAGCGCACAGTGGCAGAGAGTTTTTTACTGGCTGAGCACGCTCCGGCACCAGCGCACGATGTCGGCGGTCGCCAGCGCGCCGGATTGGCGCGCCAGTTCGCGTCCCTGCTGGAACAGAATCAGGGTCGGAATGCTGCGGATGGCAAAGCGACTGGCCAGCGCCGGCTCCGCTTCGGTATTGAGCTTGGCCAGCCGCAACTGCGGTTCGAGCTGGCTGGCCGCCTGGGCAAAAGCGGGCGCCATCATCCGACAGGGGCCGCACCACGGCGCCCAGAAATCGACCAGCACAGGAATGTCATTGCGACTGAATTGGCGCTCGAAATTGGCTGAGGTCAGCTCCAGCGGCTGGGCGTTGAACAGCGGCTGATGACATTTGCCGCAGGCCGGCGCTTCATCGAGACGGCTGGTGGCGAGGCGGTTGATCGCGTTGCAGTGCGGGCAGACGAGATGCAGGCTGGTGGGGGTCATGGCGAAGCTCGCAAAAATCATTGGTCACTTATATTGGCCTTGTGCGCAGGTTTTCAAGTCTGCCCTGAGCGCCGAGGCGGGGGAGCAGGCGTGTTAAGATTTTGCCTGTCTGATCTTCCCCTTGCGAGTTTGTTGCCATGATTGAGCTTGTTGTGAACGGCCAGCCTGAACAGGTGGCCGCCGGTTCGACCGTGCTTGCGCTGCTGGCTGCGCGTCAGCTCGAAGGCAAGCGGCTCGCCGTCGAGCGCAATGGCGAGATCGTGCCGAAAGCGCGCCACGCCGACACGGAACTGGCGGCCGGAGACACGCTCGAAATCGTCGTGGCGGTCGGTGGCGGTTGAGCACTGCTGATGACACGGCTCGATCAGCGGTGATCCGCCATTCACGCGCCATTCACATGCAATTGATACCGCATCCAACAGGTTCCCACTCATGAATGACCCTTTGCTCATCGCCGGCAAGCAATACCGCTCGCGGCTGCTGGTCGGTACCGGCAAATACCGTGATTTTGCCGAAACACGGG